>JALHQM010000032.1:20116-25239 GCA_022841965.1 Hyphomicrobium sp.
ATCTTTGAACGGCGCCATCTTTGAACGGCGCTTGTCCCCTGCGAACCGCCACGCTAGTGCTATTTCCAAATCCGGAACGATCCGGGGTGTGACAGGCTTCAGGCCGCCAGCCCGGACATGGGGGGGGGAAATGAATGACCGATACGCGCGCAACGCCGGTTGAAACCGGTGCGGGTCTGCTCGATCGTGAGCGGATTATTGCCCGGGCGGGATTTAACCGCTGGATGGTCCCCCCGGCCGCCCTTTGCATCCATTTGTGCATCGGCATGGCCTACGGCTTCTCGGTGTTCTGGAAACCGCTGGAAAACATCCTGACCGGTGCGGACGGCAAACCTCTTCCACTCTGCTCGGCCGGCGCGACGACATTCTCCGAAAAAGCAGCCGGCACTTTGACAGCCTTGACGGCGACGGACTGTAATTGGAGCCAGTTCGACCTCGGCTGGATGTATACCTTCTTCTTCGTCGTACTCGGTGTTTCGGCAGCAGTCTGGGGCGGCTGGCTGGAACGTGCCGGCCCACGCAAAGCCGGTTTCGTCTCGACTGTCTGCTGGTGCAGCGGCCTCCTAATTTCAGCGCTCGGCATCTACCTGCATCAGCTTTGGTTGCTGTGGCTCGGCTCGGGCATCATCGGCGGCATTGGCCTCGGCCTCGGGTACATCTCGCCCGTATCAACACTGATCAAGTGGTTCCCTGACCGGCGCGGCATGGCGACCGGCATGGCCATCATGGGCTTCGGCGGCGGTGCCATGATTGGCTCGCCCTTGGCAACTGCGCTCATGGGGCACTTTAAGACCGAAAGCACCGCCGGCGTCTGGGAAACCTTCGTTGCTATGGCAGCGATTTATCTCGTCTTCATGCTCATCGGCACGTTTGGCTATCGCATTCCACCTGCCGGCTGGAAACCGGAGGGTTGGACTCCGCCACCAGCCTCCTCGAATGCCATGATCTCGTCCAAGCATGTCCACCTCGACAATGCCCATAAGACACCTCAGTTTTGGCTGCTGTGGACCGTTCTATGCATGAACGTGTCGGCCGGCATCGGCATCATCGGCGCCGCCTCACCCATGCTCCAAGAGACATTCGGCGGCGCGCTCACGGGCGCGGCAGGCACAGGCTACCTCGACATGAAGAAAGACGCGGCGATGGCGGCGGCGGCGGCCGCGGTCGGCGCCGGCTTCGTCGGCCTCATCTCCCTCTTCAACATCTTCGGCCGCATCGCCTGGGCATCGTCGTCCGACAATCTGGGGCGCAAGGTGACGTACGTCATCTTCTTCGTCCTCGGCAGCGCCCTCTACGTCCTGGCCTCGTTCTCAGCCGACTGGAAGAACCTCGCCTTGTTCGTCGGCGCCTTCTGCATTATCGCATCGATGTATGGCGGCGGCTTTGCCACCATCCCGGCCTATCTCGCCGACATCTTCGGCACCCAGTTCGTCGGCGCGATCCACGGTCGCCTGCTCACCGCCTGGTCAACGGCTGGAATCCTCGGTCCAGTGATCGTCAACTATCTGCACGACACGCGCCTCGCATCCGGCATCCCTCCCGATCAAGTCTATGGCCCGATCTTCTACATCCTGGCCGGTATGCTCGTCGTCGGCCTCGTGGCCAACCTGCTCGTCCGCCCCGTCAATCCAAAATGGCACATGACGGACGCCGAGGTCGCCGCGGAACGGGCCAAACTCCACGAAAAGACCGCCGTCGCAGAGACCGGCTCGTTCGGAATCGGCAAAGGTGGGCTCGATGCCAAGGCAGCCATGTTCTGGCTTCTGGTTGGCATCCCCCTTGCGTGGGGCGTCTGGAAAACGGTGGAAAAGGCGCTCGTACTCTTCCAGTAACGTAACGTCCGAGCGCACCTAATCTGCCGCGTCCAAACAAGGCGGCGTGATGTCTGCGTACCCTATGCGTTCGGTAAGTGCGGCCATTGCGATGGCTCTCGCCCTCGCAATGCCGTGCGCCACATCGGCAGCCGTTGGCAGCGACGCTAGCGATTCCCCACCGCGCCTCTTTCGCATCCTCCCCGACGAACACCCCTCCGTCGATCCGAAAAAGCGCCTGCGCGATCTCCGGCGCCCGATCGTTGTGAGGTCAGAATCGTCCAATGCTCAATTCCGCGCCCACCTCTATCGCGGCATTGCCTTGATCATCGTTGGTCTGATGGGCTTGACGTGGATTGCGCACCGCGCCTACGGCCGACGGCAGGCCAGCGTCGCCACATAGGCGAACAGCGGCGCGGCCGGATCATCTGCGGCCACTTCCGCGACGCCGTCCGCCAGCTTTAAATCGCGAGGATAAACAGCCGCCCCACGCTCTGCAGGAAGATCCGGGCACGCCCGCACGATCAACCGCAGCTGCGAAAAGTGCGCCGACGCTTGCGCAAACACATCCCACGCCGCGCGATTGTCTGACCACATCGGCACCATCACCGTTCGCGCTGGCGTGCGCGCGACGAACGCCAGACCCTTTGCCAGCGAAACCGGATCGGTCACATCGACCTTTACGGCCAACAGCGACACCGGCGCGTTTTCTGGCAGTTGTTCCGCAAGCGCCAACATCAGCGCGGTATCGCCGTTCCGATCGAACGGAAATCGGTCCTCGCCCATGACGTCCCAAGCGGTGATCTCGCCCTCCCCGTCCCGCGCCAGCCGTGCCGCGATCTCAGGCCGCGTATAGTCAAATCCCTCCGTCAGGATCGCAACAGGCACCCGATTGCCACTCTCCACCGCTGGCGGAACTTTGGGATCGGCCCCAAGCGCTTCCGAACCCGCAACGGCCAAGACAATCAACGGCAGCAGCGATTGCACAAAATTAATCAAGATAATCGCCCTCCCACAGTCCAGCACCTATGCGCGGCCGAAGCCTGCGCCACCAAATCACAAAACCTGCCTTTCACGTGACACGCAAGACCCGGTTAAATCGAGCGGCGGCCCGTGCGATGGGCCTTTGAGAACCCGCATCACCCTCGATATAAGAGGCCGAGCCGCGCTGTCGACAGCGGCAATATCAGGGGGCATTCCGTGACGCGCATTAACCGCCGCAAGTTCGTCGCCGGTGCCGCAACCTCTGGCGTTGGGATCGCCGCTGCCGCCTGTGATCAGACCGGCCCGGCAGCCCCCGCCGTCATCTCCGAACGTCCCGAAATCCGCTGGCGGATGACGTCGAGTTTCCCGCCGTCCCTGGATACGATCTTCGGCGCGGCGAAAGTGTTCTCCAAGGCCGTCGCCGACATGACCGACAACCGCTTCCAGATCCAGGTCTTCGCGGCTGGCGAAATCGTTGGTGGCCTTCAAGCAGCCGACGCCGTCACCGACGGCACTGTGGAGAGTGCGCATACGGCGTCATACTACTATTGGGGCAAGGACCCCACCTTCGCCCTCGCCACCGGCGTCCCGTTCGGCCTCAACTCGCGCATGCAAAACGCGTGGATGTGGGAAGGCGGCGGCATCGAAATCATGAACACCTTCTACCAGCGCTACAACATCTACGGTTTGCCCGGCGGCAACTCTGGCGCCCAGATGGGCGGCTGGTACCGCCGCGAAATCAACACCCCCGAAGATTGGAAGGGCCTCAAGATCCGCATCGGCGGCTTCGGCGGCGCCATCCTGGCTAAGCTCGGCGCGGTCCCGCAACAGATCGCAGCAGCCGACATCTATCCCGCACTCGAAAAAGGCACCATCGACGCCGCTGAATGGGTTGGGCCCTACGACGACGAAAAGCTCGGCTTCGCCCGCGTCGCCAAATACTACTATTACCCCGGCTGGTGGGAAGGCCAAGCCATGCTGCACTTCTTCTTCAACCTGCAAAAGTGGAGCGAACTGCCGCCCAGTTATCAGGCCACAATGCGCGCCGCCGCCCACACCGCCAACACCATCATGATGGCCCGCTACGACATGCAAAATCCGCCCGCGCTCAAATCGCTGGCTCAGAACGGTGCGATCCTGCGGCCCTTCTCGAAAGATGTCCTCGACGCCTGCTTCGCCGCATCAAATGCGGTCTATGGCGAACTCTCCGCCAAGAACCCCGACTTCAAAACAGCCTATGAAGCCATGGCCAAAGTCCGCCGCGACGGCTTCCTCTGGCACCAGCTCTCAGAGCACACGATGGACACCTACATGATGATCCTGCAGCGCGAAGGGAAGCTCTGAAAAAACAGCCCTACCTCAACAGCGCATAACCGTCCGTGTGGCATTCGCCCAAGCCACATTGCAGGATCACTGACACGAAATTGATGATGCAAAGAACAACGACATAGAAGCTCAACACCTGAGCGATACGCGAGAGCCCAGCAACCCGCCCGATCTGCGCATGCTCAAGTCGATCGTCGTCGCCAAGCAGCGTGAGCTTCAACGCATAGCCCGTCAGAATCGCAAGCGCGATCAGGATCGACCACACCGGCATATGCAAACCAAAAATTGCCGTGCCGATATATTCATGTCCAGGCCGCGGATAGATATCGAGCAAAGTCTGGCGAACAGAGACGACAAGCAGGAATATCGCAAACAACAGGCTGAGCCCCGTGTTGCGATAGCTGAACCCATGCCGGAAATTCATGCCGATCCCGAACGCGACGCCGAACAGCGCCACCCGCTCCAACAGACACAGCGGACACGGCAATTCGCCGTAGACGTACTGCATCGTCATGGCAGCGGTCAGGATCGCCGCGATAATCGCCAGCATGAGCAGTAGAAACAGATCATTGAGTACGACGAGCGGATCAGCGGCGTCGGTTTGGTTGGAGGGCCCAGTCATGCCAAGCCAAGCCCCGCGTCGGCCGGATCGAGGACTGGTGCCTCCGTCGATATCCAAGGCATCCGGAACCCATACTCAGGGCTATAGATCTCAAACAGAAATAGCCAGATTGCCAACCCCAGGCAGACCGCGATCGCCCCCAGCGCCTCACGTTGACGGCCGAGCCAGCCGAAAACGAGCGCCAATGTCAGTGATGTGAAGACCGCGGCCATCATCGTGGAAAACGCTCCCCGGCTGGCAAGCGCCAAGCGTAGGCCCATTCAGGGACATCGAGCAAGCCGTGGCGATCAATACGAGGATGTTTCGTCAGCCCCAGCCACCGCAAAATCATTGGTACCGCCTCCCTGGCTTGAACAGGGGACCTCTAGATCCACAATCTA
>JALHQM010000033.1 GCA_022841965.1 Hyphomicrobium sp.
TGGCCGATGGCGTAGACGACGCCGTTCTCGATCGCAGGGCGGGCGGCATCAGTCATGGAGGCGAACTGGCTTTCGGAGCGTGTGCGCGTGAGGCTTTCCGACCAGACGGGGCTGCCGTCCATGATCTTGAGGCCGATGACATCGCCGGTGGGATAGGGCACGGCGACGACTTCGCCATCGACGGCGGGGCTGGCGTTGAGCGACAGCGAGGCTTGGCTCGGCAGGCCGCGTGCGGACCAGAGTTCGGCGCCGTCGATGCCGGAAAGGCAATAGAAGCGGCCTTCCGTGGTGAGGACGAAGACGCGATCGGCTACAGCGGTGGGTGAGGAGCGCACGGGGGCGCCGAGGTTCTTTTCCCAGAGACGTTTGCCGGTGGCGGGGTCGAGTGCGATGACGGCGCCGAAGCCGGTGGCGCCGTAGAGGCGGCCATTGTCGGCAGCGAGACCGCCGCCGTAGCCGCCACCGTCACCACCGCCGCCAAGTGAGAAGAGGCTGCCCGTGGTCAAACTGGAGAAGCCACCCGCCTGAGCTGTTGGGCCAGGTGTTGGCTTCAGGCTCTGCGACCAGACCTGTGAGCCGCCGGACGTGGAGAACGCGGTGGCGGTGCCTTCGGCGTCCAGGGTGAAGACGCGGCCGCCAACGACGATTGGGCTGGCGATGATGCGGCCGCTACCGCTCGATCCGTAGCCGGCGCTGGCGCGCCAGACTTCGCGCGGGCTGGCTGACAGCGCCAGATTGCCCATGACGTTCGACGCGACGCCGCCGGGTTGGGTCCACTCTTCGTTGGCGGCAGGTGCCGGGATGACGATGGGGGTGGAGCCGTCGGCGAGTTCGCCGGGGACTTTTTCGTTGGCGGGCAGAACAGCGATGCGGCGGCCTGGAAGCGGGGCCTGCTTTTCTTTGAAGGGGTTCAGCTTGCCGACATCTGGCAGGCTGGGGAGGCTATCAGATGAGCAGCCCGCCAGCGCGCAGGCGCTCAGCCCGATGAGGGCAAGCGCGCGGGGCACGGGGCGGGAACGTCGCATCCTGTTCTCCTTACTTACCCCCTGCTGCCGGTTTTCCAGCATCGGACGGTGTCGTTTCCTTGGCAGGCGTTTGCGGCGCTGCCGGGGCAGGTGCAGCGGGAGCCGCTGCTGGTTTACCCGACTCCGAGGCGGCAATGGCACCGAGGATCAACTGGATCCGGTCCGCAGCCGCACGCGGTGTTTCAGGGTCGGCCAACAAAGGCGTCAGTTGCGCCCGTGCCTCGTCGAGCTTGCCTGCTTTGAAGGCTGCGGTGCCAAGCAGTTCGCGTGCCTGGAACCGCCACGGCGTCGCTCCTTCTGCCAACGGCTTGAGCCGATTCTGAAGCTCGGTAAAGTCGGCCTCGCCGAGACGCAGCGAGGCGGCTTGGAGGAGGGCGAAGGTTTTGATGTCGGAGTCGGCGGTGGGGCTGGTGGCCAACGCCTCGAACACGGCGAGAGCCTCCTTCGGGCGGTTTGCCTTGAGATGGATGCCGGCCAGCTGAAGCTGGGCAAGGGAAGCGTAACCTGCGTGCCCGCTTGAGATAATTGCGGCCAGAGCCGTCTGTGCGTCGTCACCTTTCGATTGCTCGACGAGTTTGACGGCCTCTTCATAGCGGGCGCCATTTTCGGCGGCGATGCTCTTTTTGCGTTGGTCGAAGACTTGATAGCCGCCGACGGCGAGGACGATCGTACCGGCTGCGATGAGCACATAAGTGCCGTACTGTTCCCACAGCTTTTCGAATTTTTCGCGCCGCAGTTCTTCATCAATTTCGCGGGCCAGCGAGTCGTTTCTATCGACCATGGGGGCAGGTGTCCTTAAAGATCAGCTTTTGTTCCGCGCGCATTGATAGTGGCAAGTCGCGGCGGTGCAACAGATATTCGGCGGTTGAGGCAGGTGGGGAGCGGCCCTGCATCTGTGTTCTCGACTTAACGCGCTCTTTTTATGAGCTTTTTGGCTTTTTGACTGGTTTTGTTGGGGCCGTCTCGTCCTTCATGGCGTAGGTGTGGGCGGGTTCGGGGAAGCGGCGGGCGCGGACCTCCTCGGAATAGGATTTGATGGCGCCTTCGATGACGGCGCCAACGCGGCCGAATTCTTTGACGAATTTGGGCACGCGGGGGCTGAGCCCCAACATATCTTCCATGACCAGGATTTGGCCGTCGCACGCGGCAGAAGCGCCGATGCCGATGGTTGGGATGGGGATGGCTGCCGTGATGCGCTTGGCCAAGGGTTCGGCGATGGCTTCGAGAACGACGGCGAAGGCGCCTGCTTCGGCGACGACGCGGGCGTCTTCTTCGAGTGCTGCCCACTCGTTCTGCGTGCGGCCTTGGGTTTTCCAGCCACCCAGGACATTGATGGACTGAGGTGTGAGCCCAATGTGCGCCATCACCGGGATGCCGCGGTCGACGAGAAAGTGGATCGTTTCAGCCATACGCCGGCCGCCTTCGAGTTTGATGGCGCCGCAGTCGGTTTCCTTCATGACGCGGGCGGCATTGCGGAAGGCGACAGAGGGGCTTTCCTCATAGGTGCCAAAGGGCATGTCGATGACGACGAGCGCACGGCGCGCGCCGCGGACAACAGCCTTGCCATGCATGATCATCAGGTCGAGGGGGACGGGCACCGTGGTCTCATAGCCGTGCATCACCATGCCGAGACTGTCGCCAACGAGAAGGAAGTCACAGTACTTGTCGGCAATCGCGGCGGTGTGGGCGTGATAGGCGGTGAGCGAAACGATGGGGCGTTCGCCCTTCAAGGCGGCGATGTCGGGCGCCATCAGGCGGGGGGAGGGTTTTTGTACGGACATTAGGGCGGTTACCGGCCGGATGAGCAGATGGACAGGGCTGCGGGATGCGCGGCTGGGGCCGACGGACGAGCAGATTACGGATTTTTTGCGGGTATTTCCATCTCGATCATTGGGTTAGGTGAAGTGCCACGCGGTTTCCGGCGGACATGCGAAATGTTCCTGAGGCGTGGATAGAGAGCAACATATGACAGTTGTTTGTCTTTACACGCCGGTGCGACGTTGCGGACGGGAATGGTGCTCTGCTAACCAGACAGTGACCTTCCTGGACTAAATTTTCCGGTGGGTGCGTGTTTCATCTGTGGGTGGGGTCAAGATGTCTAGCGTTCCCCGAATCGGCAAGTTTTCTCCGATCGCGTCTGGGGCCGGCTGTTGGGGCCTGGCTGTTGGCGGTTTGGTGTCGGTGTTTGCAATTGCAACAGCGGTACCTGCACACGCGCAATTTTACTTTGACTACGGCAGCTACAACCGTCCGTATGCCGTCAAGAAACCGAAGGTCAAGCGATCCACGCCGGTCGAGGCAACCTACGACCACGGTGGCATTGAGCGGGGCAACAAGACAAAAGAGGTGGTGGCCGACCGCAAGGCGGACGGCCCGCTCGTCGTCACTGTTTCGCTGCGCCGGCAGCGCGTTTCGGTCTGGGACCGGAATGGGCTGATGATGGAAGCGCCAATTTCGTCTGGAAAACTTGGCACACCGACGCCGACCGGCATCTTCTCGATCCTGCAGAAGAACCGGGTGCATTTCTCGAACCTCTACGATAGCGCGCCGATGCCGAATATGCAGCGGATTACGTGGTCGGGTGTGGCGCTGCATGCCGGTGCTCTGCCGGGCTATCCCGCGTCGCACGGTTGCATCCGGTTGCCGCATGGGTTCTCCAAGCGTCTTTTTGAAGTGACACAAATGGGAACGCGGGTGATCGTCGCGTACGATCCTGTCCGGCCTGAGACCATTGAACATGAGCAGCTCTTTGCGGCTTATCCCGAAGGCTCCCCGTCCATGCACGCGCTCGTGCCCGGCGAAACGCGGGTTGCCGACGCGTCGGACTCATCGCGTTCGGGGCCGCCGAGGGAAGTTGGCAGCGTGATCGGCGTTTCGACGGCGCTGGCGAGTGAGACGCCGGCTGAAGTTGAAGCCATCGCTGCCTTGCGGGCTCAGCGCGCGGCGGACATGGAAAAACTTGCCGCAGCGGTGGTGGACGCCCAAGGAGAGAAGGCTGCTGTTGTGGCGGCTGCGCAAGATGTGGTGAAGACGCTTGAGGGACGAAAGTTGGCGCTACGCGACGCGCGTGTCGCTGTAAACAGTCTGGCGGATGATGCGCGCAAGGCGGAGCAGGCCGCGCGGGCGGCGAACGATAAACTGACAAAGTTTTCTCAGTCACTGGTGCGCAAGACGGGTTTTACGCCAGAGGATGTTGAGCGCGCGGCCGCGCAAGAGGACCAGCTCGAAACGGCGGCTCTCGATCTGGCCGATGCGGCGCTGGCTGCAAAGGCTGCACAAGCCAAGGGCGCGGACGCGCTCAGCGCTGCAGAAGCGGCGCTGATTGAGGCGGATACGTTGCGCGCCGCGGCTGTCGCCAAGGTTTCGGCGGTCAATATCAAACTCAACCAAGCCGTTGAAGCGGATGCGGCTGCCAAGCGCCGCGAAGCTAAGCGCAAAGAGCCCGTCCACGTTTTTATCAGCCGCAAGACGCAGAAGCTTTACGTGCGGCAGGGCTACGAGCCGATCCTCGAAGCGCCGGTCGTGATTGAAAAACCCGATGACCTGCTCGGCACGCACGTGTTCACAGCCCTGCCGCCCGAGACAGCGACTGGGGATGTCTCATGGTCGGTGGCCTCGATTCCGACGCAAGGTCCATCGGTGAAATTCAGCGGATCGAAGACGGAGCGGAAGCAGGCGGCTGCCGAAGCCGAGCGGGTCGCTGCCGAACTTCGCCGGTCGCAAACCGCGCAAGCGGCGCTCGGCCGCATCAAGATGCCGGACGATGTTCGATTGCAGATCGAGGATGTGATGAAGCCCGGTTCGTCTCTGATTATCTCGGATAACGGGCTGAGCAACGAGACGGGCAAGTTTACCGACTTCATCGTACCGGTTCGCTGATCGTATGCGCTAAGACTGGTAATGCAAAAAGGCCGCCCTCGAGAGGCGGCCTTTTCATTTTTGCGAGTGAACCTTTTCGTTAGGCCGGCAAAAGCGGGACGCCGATCAACCACGCATGGCCGGCATGCAGCATGAAGACGTAGAGGCCGACGCCAACAATGAGCACGACGAGATCGCCGACGAGGCCACCCTGTTTGGCGCCGAGCGGTCCGAGTGCGCCGCGCTTCTTGACCGAGATGCGGTCGTAAACGCCGTAGGCAAGAAACGATCCAAACAACAGGAACGAGCCCAGATCCCAGTTCACGAGGAGATGTGCGAGTGCCCAGATCTTGATGGCGAGGAGCATCGGATGTTTGAGGGCGGTGCGAATGCGCGAAGGCACGTAGGCTGCCACCAGTGCGATCATCGCCGGTAGCATCAAGAGCCACGAGACGTGCTTGAGCCAGACGGGCGGTTCTCCGAACACGACGTTCTTGCCAGGGTTCACCTGAAGCTTGTGATAGCCGTAGATGATCAGCAGCAGGCCGGCGAACGACAGAATGGCGAAAATGACTTTGTAGGCGTTGGCTCCGAAGCGTTCGACGAGACCGTTGCGGAGGTCGGGGGAGGTCGGGACGACGTGGATGCCTAAGAAGAGCACCAGTCCAACGGCGAGAAGCAGCATGTGTTTTTCGTCCTTGGTCGAGGTTTCGTAGCTGTATCGGCCGCACGTGCCGAAGCGGCGGGAGGAAGACCCATTTGCGCGACCGCGGTGGGATGCGTCCAGTCAGTTGTCACCAACAGGCTTGTGGCGTTGCGCAAGTATCACTAAGATATGAGACGTAGGCGGAGCGAGGGTGCTGCTTGCAATTTCACCTTTGATGGCCGGCAGCGGCGGTCAGCCGGAGGTTTGAGTACCGTGCGTACGTGGACTTAACGGACGGCAAGTCCGGCGGTCCCGGTCGGGAGGAACAGTGTGGTCGCCTATTAGGCGACGCACAGCCATGCCGCTCGATCCCGTTGCGGATCATTCAAGCCACGGCGCTTCGGTAGGAAACGCCGCATGTCTTACAGTTTTTCAGTTATTTCGCCGGCGAGTCCCGCACCCCTTGTGCCTGCTCCGCCACCGTTGCCTGCCGTTGAACGCGGTGGATCCGGCGGCCTTTTTGATGATGCCGACGAGGACATGCGCCGGCTGACGGCGGATATCACCCGTGTGCTTTCGGGGCGGCCGGACTTGCGCGTTGTCGGTACTCGACCGGACGGTCCGGGTCCGGCGGAGGCCAGCATGGCGGTTGCTGGCGACGACGATGCCATAGACCCCTTTGAGTGGCAGGCCTCGGAGTTGCCGGGTGCGCCGCGAGCCACGACTGATGCCGCGGGGTGGCTCTCGCGCGCCAAGCGTGACCGGGGCCGCGAGCGGCTGCGCACGGCGGGTTCGTGGTGTGTATCGCTCGGCATCGTCGGGGTCATTATTGCAGGCGTTGCTGGCTCGGTTCCGGGCGGGGCGTTATTTTTCAGCGCGTTAGATGAGATCAGGCGCGCAACCGGCCTGTGATCGCAAGGGTCTGTAATCGCAAGGGTCTGTGCGAATCGCGCTAAGCCAAGGGAGCAACCCCCCGGCTTGGCGAGAGAACATGCCAACACCTGCTGCCGATGATGCCCTACAGTCGACGTTCGTCCAGCGTGTGGATGAACGGTTTACGGCGCGCCGCGAGGCGTGGGCTGGCGAGCAGGAGGTGAGCCGGGAGGCGGAGCGGCTGGCTGGCACGATGCGGTTGGTGAAAGCTGCGCGCTTCAATGCGGCGGAACGGCTTGAGCGCAAAGCGACCGTGTCGCTGTTCACGCAGTCGACGGTGGCGCTCTATTTCGTCGGGCTTGCGGTCTGGCAGGCGGTTTACGCCACTCAGATCGACGATGTGACCAACCGGCTGATGACGTTCATTCAGCTCGTCTCGTCGGTCTTCACACTGATCCTGGGTCTTCTCGAAGCTCTAAACGACTACAAGATGAAAGCGCATCATTTGCACAACTGCGGCCTTGCGGTTTCTGAACTGGCTCAGGAACTGAGGATCGCGCGGCCGACAGCCGCGGGGCAGGTGCAGGATTTCCGGCGGCGGTACAATGAAATGATGAAGGCGTGCCCGGTCAATCACAGCCGGATCGACTACCTGTTCGCCAAGCTGGATGGCACCGCCGACCGGGCTGGGTTTGCCAGCGTCTACGCGCGCTACATCGTCGATGTTTACGGGCTTTATGCGCTGTTTCTCGCTGTCCCGCCGCTTTTGTGGTGGTGGCACGCCTGAGGCGAGCGGCCGCGGACCGGTCAACCGCGGCTGTTATGCTTTTGGAACTTAAGAGTTTCGCGGCCGTTGGGGCTACTGCGGGGGGATGAATGGCGCGATGGTCTCCGTCCGTCGTCAGACCATTTACTCTGCTTCCATTTGCGCATCGCAGCATGGAGCATACGACGTATAAGGCGTAACTTCCGGTGGCGCATGTTCCCGCAGGTTCTTTGATGGCTTTTGCGTAGATATGTTGGCTTCACTTCATCCCCGTCATTTTGCACTTGCGCGCTACGCCGTGTTCAACGGTGTGCTGATGCTGTGTGCGGTGGGCATGGTGATAAAGATTGCCGATATTGCCGGCTCAATCAGAGCTGAGCACGCGGTGGTCGCCGAAGCAGAACCATCGCGCGTGGAGACTTTCAAACGTGACGTGGCGGCGGCCGCTTTGGCTCCACAGGTGCCCATGCCGCGGCGGGTTGTTGCGCTGAGGGTGCCGGATATGCCGGTTCAGGTTTTGGCTATGCGCATCGATCAGGCGGAGAACGTCAAGGTCAAGCCGGTCAAGATAAAGCGTAAGCCGGCGGTTCGCGTCGCGAAGGCAACGGTGCGGAAGCGCAAGCCTGCTCCGAGCGTCTTTGGAGACCTTCCTGCGATCGTTGTTCAGACGGCGTTGGTGGAGACGGGGTCGGTGCCTGATAAGCGTGCGAAGAAGAGGGCGGTCGTCGCCGAGAGCTCGCGCGATATCACCAATCGTAGTCTCGGCGTGTTGGTTGTCTTAAACAACTGACGACGGCCGATTTGACGGCTGATCGATGCGACGCGGTTCAAAACATCGCGTGACGTGATCAGGCGACTGGCTTTTCGAGGCCCGTTATACGCTGCAGCAGGCTTTGGCGCCGCGGTTGATTGGATGTTTCGGTTGCTGGCGACGGTGTCTCGGTAGACCCGGTGCCGGGGCTTGTGGTGGCGGAGGCTTCGTTGCCGTTGGCCGCATACGATGAGCCGTTCGAAATTTGGACGGTCGCCACTCGCGGAGCATTCATCCGTTCAGCCAGCGAGAGCCGCTGGGCGGAGGGTATTGGCACTTCGGATGGCGGTGGAGGCGCGGTGGGGCGTGTGCCAGCCTGAAGTTTGTTCTGTTCGTCCATGTAGAACTCAGCCTGGCGGGCGAGCTTCTCGTTGCCGGCGGCGACTTCGGCGCGCAGCCCGAGGATGATGGACGCTTGCTCGGCGGCTTCGGCCTCTAGAGCGCTAAGCTTGGCGCGCAGGCCAATCGCTGCTTGTTGTTCCGATGATGCAGCGTCGGCAGGTGTTGCCGATTTCAGCGCCGTGAGTTCGGCTGTGAGGCGGGCTATCGTCGATGCCTGATCTTCGAGGGTCGATCGCAACGCGCGGACCTCGGTGTCGGAGCCTGTGGGGATGGGACCACCTCCCCGCTGCGCGTCCTGAAGGGCGCGTTCGGCCTCGGCCAGACTGGCGCGAAGGCGAACCATCTCCGGTTCGGACGGGTTGATCGCGGATGTGGCCGATCCAGACTGGAGGCGGGCAATGAGATCGCCTTGGTCGCGGACACGGGCGCGAAGTGCTTCAATCTCGGTGCGCAGAGCGATTTCGGTTTCGTGCTTCTGCTCTTCCGCCTTGTCGCGGTGGCGGGCGGCGCGGGTGGTGAGTGTCGCGTTGAGCCGGTGAATGTCGTTGCGCTGCTGGGTGTTGATCTGCGTGGCTTCCTCCAGCGCGATCGATTGGTGTTGGGCGGTCTGGGTGAGAGCAGAGATTTCGCGATCGCGGTCGAAGAGAAGCTTCTTGGCTTCGGCGAGGCGTTGCTCGACCTTGGGTAGGCGGTCGGTGATGGTGAGCTCCAGCACGCGGCGGGCGTTTTCGTGTTCCTCGTTCACGGTCGACAGCCGGGCTACGTCGCTTTCGAGGGCGCTGATGCGGGCATCGCGGCGGTTGATCTCGATGAGTTGGCGGGCGGTCTCTAAGGAAAGCCCTTCGAGATTGCTCTCGAGCTTGTGGACGCGGATCGCGTAATCGGCGCGGATGCGGTCTTTGTCGGCAGCGATCTCCGCTTCCGTCAACGGCATCGTGCGCTTCAGTGCGAGTGTGGCAAGGCGGGCGGCACGGCGGCGATAGGCCGGCGCGATCACGCAGGCTAGCAGCCCGGCAATTGAGAAGCCGAGCACCACCAGCATGGCCGATTGGATGGTGATCACCCCGTCCGTCCTCGTTCGAGCCATTGTCCGCCGTCGGTCCGGGCGATGGCCCGACGGCGGTTCGGCGACCCCTCAGCCGCCTCCCGTGATTTCAGTCGCGGGCCGGTCGGTGTATTGCCGATGCACGGCAATCGCGTGACCAAACCCGTTACCGGTTCGCGGCCGCCAACAGAAGCGGTTATAGCGGATTCCACGTTGGTGAACGGGTATACTTCATGTAGCCGACGTTGGCACCTAGCCGGAGACCGACGCCGGAACGGATGACCGCGAGTGTGACATCGCCGTGCTTTTGGACCTGGACGCTGACGCCACCCACGAGGTAAGCGGCGCCTTGGACACCGCCGAAGCGTTCGTAGATCTGGCTGGGGTCTTGCATATTGTATACGAGAACCATGGCTTTAGAGCCTTCGGCTCCGGCATCGTAGCCAACTGAGGGTCCCTGCCAGAAGACCTTTTGACTGCCGGACAGCTTGGAATGCATCGTCCCCTCGCCATAGCGGAGACCGAAGACGAAGGCGCCGCCGGCATCTTCGCCGACGATGTAGGCGTTCGGGCGGCCCTGGCTTTGGAAGGCCCATTCGACTGCTTCGGCCAAGCCTTTGCTGACGCCACCGAACAGTTGGTGACCGGCTCCGATGATTTCAGACTGGTTATAACCAGCTTGAGACCCGGCCCCTGCTTCGCCGGGGCCCTTGGGTTCAGGCAGGCCGTCGTCGGCAGACGGTGGTGAGTAGGGTTCGCCGTAACCCGATGCCGGAGGAACGCCCGCCGTCGAGCGGTCGCCGCCGAAGCTGTCGCGGCCATTGGAGCCGGGTTCAGGACGATATTCCTCGTCGGGCTGATAGCCGCCGCCAGACGGATAGGCCTCGCGCGATGGGGCCGGACGATAAACGTCTTCGGCGCCTTGATCATATGATTCATAGGAGTCGGCTGGTGGGCGATAGGCGTCGTTGGCGCTGAGAGGGCTCGTTGAAAGACACGCGGCGAGCACCAGCGCGCCCAGTGTTGCTCTGGCATTTGTAGTGAGCATGCGAGACGTCTTCAAAGACGACATGGTGCGCATTCCCAAGATGGACAGGCCGCGCAAGCGCGGCGGTTAAAGCTGCATCAACCATCGCGGGAAAGTATTACCAAAGTGTGGCTTTCAGGGCTCGGATCAAGGCGGCCGCGTGGCTTCAGCTGGATTTCGGCGCGGTGCGGCCGCGGGCAATGAAGGGTCCGTTGAGAAAATTGGCGGCGGATTTGCCGTAGACTAGAGGCGCGCCATCGAGAGCGGTGACCGTGCCGCCTGATGCTTCGACAATGGCTTGGCCGGCGGCGGTGTCCCATTCGCAGGTCGGGCCAAAACGGGGGTAGACGTCGGCGTCGCCGCGCGCGAGCAAGCCGAATTTCAGGGCGGAACTGGCGACCGTGCGCTGCGTCACGCCTAAAGCCGCGAGGCGATTGTTGAATGCCGGTCCTGATTCGCGGCGGCTGACGAGAGCGGTCAAGCCGGTGTGGGGCATGGTGCGAACGCCGATCTGTTGCAGATTGAGTTCGGCCAAGGTGTGCGCGGGGCCCTCCGGATCGAGACGTGTTGTGACGGCGAAACCGGGTGCCGTGGTGATGAAGAGGTCGTGGCGGGCGGGCGCATAGATCAAGCCGAAGACGGGGTGGCCGTCGTCGATGAGGCCGATGTTGATCGTGAAATCGTCCCGTCCGGCGGCGTAGTCACTCGTGCCGTCGAGAGGATCAAGTAGAAAGAACTGTGGCCCGATGGATGGCGCGACTCCGGCAGACGCCGATTCTTCGCCAACAACGGGGATATCGGGGTGAATGGCGCGCAAGGCGGCGGTGAGAATGCGTTCGGCATGGCGGTCGGCCTCGGTAACGGGCGAGCTATCGGATTTCGAATCGACGATCAAGCCGTTGCGGCGCGTCTCGAGGATGAAGCGCGCGGCCGCGATAACGGCGGGGAGGATGGCAGAGGCCAGCGCAGCATGGGACTGATAGGACATTGTTGCGGATGATCTCTCCGAGGGTGGCGCTGCTGCGGTGACAGCACGCCGGTTGCTGCCCATGTGATTCGGCGCCTGTGTGTCGTGCGTGGGGTGGTGCGACGGGTCCGGGGCTTGTGTAGGCCGCGTAGAGACGGCTCTTTTCGCGTGTTCTCGTGTGGACCTTTCACCCGCGTTCCAGGCCGTGTATCAGAGCAGGTGTGCGAGGGGCAAGCTGTCGTGATTCGGCGTTGGTGCCCATGCCTGTGGCCGAGCGAGCCGCAAGCTAATTGATTTCGAGGGACCGAACTCCATGACCGATACCGCCCACCCGTCCGATCTCGAGATTGCCGCGCTGATTTCCAGCAAAATTTGCCACGACGTTATCGGCCCCGTGGGCGCGATCAGCATCGGGCTGCAGTTGCATGATGAGGAAAAAGACGAGGACGCGCGGAAGTACGCCTTCGACATGATCCGCAACGTGACGGCTCAGGCGTCTGTTTGTCTGGAGTTTGCGCGGTTTGCATTCGGCGCCAGCGGATCGGCGGGCGCACTGATCGACCTTGGCATGGCTGAGAAAATCTCGCGCGGATATGTCGTCAACGGCAAGGGCAGGGCGAAGCATCGGCTCAATTGGAGCGGCTCACCCGGCTATATGAGCAAGGATAAGGTGAAGCTCTTGCTCAACATTATCTCGTCGGCGATCACGGCGTTGCCCAAGGGCGGCGATATCGATGTCACGATCGAAGGGCCGGTTGAACGGCCAGCGTTTCATGTCGTTTGCCGGGGGACCGGCGCGCGGCTGCCACAGCACCTCAACGAGTATATTACGGGCAAGGATGCGCCGCCGCTCGATGCGATGACGATCCAAGCTTATTACACCACGCGGTTGGCGAAGCTCGCGCACATGCCGATCACGGTGGTGAAAGATGGCGTCGACGTGCGCATCCATGCAGCGGCTGGATGATCGCATCGTCAATGCTTCATTAACCATCTGCACGTCACAGTCGGGTTTGGTCACTTGGCAATTGCGCCGGTGATCCCTTTGCTGAACGTTGTGAGCGCCGGGTCGAACTCCATGAAGCGTTGCCTGATCGTGGACAGCAGCGATGTTGTTCGGAAAGTCGCATCCGCCATACTCTCCGGGATTGGCTACGAAGTGATCGAAGCCAGCAACGGCAAGGATGGCTACGACCTGGCCCGCTCGACGTTGCCGGACGCAATTCTGCTCGATTGGCAGATCCCGGATCTGTCGGCGCACGACTTTATCGTCAAGCTGCGCATGCCGACGTCGGGACCGCGTGCCAACATCGTGTATATGACGACGGAATTCATCCAATCCGATATCACGCGCGCGCTGGCGGCAGGTGCTGATTCCTGCCTGATGAAGCCGTTTGACAGGGCTTCGCTGGAGGATCGTTTCCGGCTGCCACGTGCCGCCTAAAGTGCGGTCGGTGCCGATGGAATGGACGACTCGTCGACGATATTTGATTGAACCGATGTTGCACGTTTCAGACTGATGTCTGGGACTTAAGCCCCCGCTTGCTCTGGTTGTTCTGCTCCAGACTTGGTAATCACATCCTGGCGTTCCATGTGAGCGCAAGGGGGGCTCAGTGCTGCGCGTTGATACATTGAGGCTTGCGCCAATGCCTCCGCTCAGCTTCGAGGTCGCCGGTGGCGAGTGTCTCGCTGTCGAGGGCGCATCGGGTTCTGGGAAGACACGGCTCTTGAGGGCGATTGCTGATCTCGATCCCGTCGAGGGGCTCGTGTTTCTCGACGGTGCGGAGCGCGCGGAAGTTCCCGCTCCGCAGTGGCGGCGCATGGTTCGGTACGTGGCAGCCGAGCCCGGCTGGTGGAGTGATACACCGCGCGCCGCCTTTGCCCCGGGATTGGTGGACGGTGGACGGCTTGACCGGCAGTTGGACCATGTCGGGCTGACGCGGGCACATCTTGATATGGATATCGCGGTGCTTTCGACGGGGGAGCGGTCGCGGTTGGCTTTCGTGCGGGCGCTGCAGGGTGAGCCGAAAGTTCTGCTGCTGGATGAGCCGACGGCGGCGCTCGATCCGGGCAGCGCGGCGCTGATCGAAGAACAAATCAAATTCCAGCTTTATGGCGGTCGGATCGTTCTCTTAGCGACGCATGATGCTGGTCTCTCGCAGCGGCTGTCGCATACGCGGTTGGTGTTGCCGAAGCCGCGTGCCGTGGCTGGCGCGGGGGCATCATGAGCTACGTGCCGTTGACACCGTTCGATCTGGCGCTGGCTGCGATCCTCCTCGTGGTCACGGCTGGGTTGTCGCTGGCGTTCAGGCTGGGGTTAGAGCGCACGATCGCCATTTCGGCGTTGCGCATGTGTGTCCAGTTGGGTGCTGTGGCGCTTGTTCTGAAGCTCGTGTTCGAGAGCGGGTCGTCGCTGGCGACGGCGGCATTTGCGCTAATGATGTTGGCGGCAACGGCGTATGAAGTCGGATCGCGGCAGGAACGCAGGTTTCACGGTGCCGCATCGTATCTGATTGGTGGCGCGGCGCCGTTTGTTGCGGGGTTGATTGCGTCCGTTTTTGCGGTGTCGGCGATCATCGGGTCGGAGCCGTGGTGGTCGCCGCGCTATCTTCTGCCAATCCTCGGCATGGTGATTGGCAATGCATTGGCGGGCGTGACGCTCGTGCTCGATGCGATCACGAGTGCCGCCAGCCGGGAGCGGGCGGCCATCGAAGCGCGGCTGGCGCTCGGCGAAACGCGGACCGACGCAATGCAGGATGTTTTGCGGCGCGGATTGAAGGCCGGCATGACACCGATTTTGAGTGCGATGGCGGTGGCGGGATTGGTGTCGGTGCCGGGCATGATGACCGGGCAGATTTTGGCTGGCGCCGATCCTGTCGATGCCATGACCTATCAGGTGATGATCCTGTTTCTGATCGCCGGGGCGACGGGAATTGCGGTGGTTCTGGCGGGGCTGGCTGCTGTGATGCTGCTGACCGATGACCGGCACCGGTTGCGGCTTGATCGGCTCTCGGCGGCGAAAAAGACGGACTAGCGCAAATCGAAAAAGCGCGCCGGATGAGGGCGCGCTTCTTTATGATGGGGTCCGCGGTCGATCTGGATTTTTTGACTAGGGCTTGGGTTCGACGGGGGTGACCGGGGCGACGTCCGCGGGCTTGCCTGCTCCGAAGGCCGGCATCTCGAGCTGTGAGGGTGTGGCAGCCTTGCTCGACGCGGCGGCGGCGCGTTCGGCAGCGGCTGCCGCGCGCTCGGCGGCTTCGGCTGCGCGTTCGGCGGCAGCAGCGGCGCGGGCTGCGGCGTCTTCGGTCGCGGCGGCGGGAGCAGCGGCAGGTGCAGCGGCTTCCGCTTCAATTGCGCCGGTTTCAATGGCGGCAGCTGGGGGCGTCTCGGCAGGTTTTTCAGCTGTCTTTTCAGCAGCCTTTTCCGAAGCAGCGTCGGGCTGTGCTTCGCTCGATTTCTTGTCTTCATTTTCGGCGGACTTTGCCGCGGGTTCCGAGCCCTTTCCCTTTGCCGACTTGGCGGGCTTCTCTTTGCCCGGTTCATCCCAGCACACGTTGGCGGAGGCGGTGCAGGTGTGCTCGTCAAACAGGATGACGTCGATGTAGAGCTCGCACTTCACATCCTTTTTGCCGATCGTGTAGTTCTTGATGCCGTTTTGAGCGGCCCATTCGGCGACGTGCTTGTCGAGAAGGTCTTTCGCATCTTGGGTCGGGCCGTCTTTGCCGTAGTCGTTGACGAGGAAGCCCATCTTTTTGCAGGCCGCATTCGCGGTGCCAGCAGAGAGTAGGATGGCCGCTGCGGCAGCTAGTGCGGTCAATGGGGAGCGGGTGAGCGCGCGCATCAAAGATCGTCTCCTATCGGTGGCCGCGTCTGGGCCAGCACAAGATTTCTGCCATACCTATAGCCATTGATCCGCAACGCGACCAGAGGCGAGGGCATCTAACACCCGTATGCTTTTCAACAATCTGTTGATCTTGTGGCCTAACGACGGCGTTGCGGCTGGTCAGTCAGGACGTGTGGCCTATCGGCCATGCGGAGAACCCCGGTGTCGGGTTTCAACGGGCGGGCGCGGCTCGGGGCGGGAGAGCGATCGGGAGGGTGATGAACTGGCAACGTCAATGCGTGACCCGGGTGGCGGCCGGGTCGTCGTCTCGTGTTCGGTTAAGGCGCTTGCGCGGAGTTTGGCCTCGCAGCGTCTTGGCTGTCCCTATTCGGGTTTCAGCTCAACAGCCTTCGGGCCCTTGCCGCGTTTGTCGGGCTCGGTCTCGAAGGAGATGCGCATGCCTTCGGCCAAATTCTGTAGGCCGGACTGCTGAAGCGCTGTGATGTGAACAAAGATGTCGTTGCCGCCATCGTCCGGCTTAATGAAGCCGAACCCTTTCTGTTCATTGAAAAATTTTACAGTTCCTAGCTGACGAGTCATTTGCCACCGATCTGCTGCTTTTTGCTTATGCAGGCACCAGCCTCCCGCGACACTTCATCAACTGCGGCGCCATGTCCTATGCGATCAAAGTTTTTTACCTTGCGCAAGGCGCAAATGACACGCTTTGCGACAATTTTCGTGATCACAACCTGAGCGGGCAGCGCTGGCAGATTGGCTGCGGGTTGTCACGGCCGCGCGGGCGGGCAGTTTTTATCCAAGACGTAAAAGGCTCCCGGATCGGACGTGAAACGGGTCGTGATGGCGGGCAAAACAGTGCGGAGTTTGCCGGCGAGTGTGTACGGGGGGTTGAAAATTACCAGTCCGGTGCCGTTTAGGAGGCTGGTGTCGATGGGGTCGCGGATGAACAGTTCGGTGACCAGGATCTTGTCCAGGCCGAGGGCTGCGATGGCCGCATAGAAGCGGTCGAGGGCGCGGGGGGCTTTGATCGGATACCAGAGGATGACGGTGCCGGTGGCGAAGCGGCGCTGGACATCCTTGAGCCCTGTGACGAGGCGATCCAGTTCGCCGGCTTCTTCGAACGGCGGATCGACGAGGATAACGCCGCGGCGTTCCTTCGGCGGCAGCAGGGATTTGAGTGCGGTCCAGCCGTCGAGATGCAACACCTTGGTTTGGACGTCGCGCGCAAAAAGGCTGGCCAATTCGGCGTGATCTTCCAGGTGGAGTTCGTTGGCGACGAGGACGTCGTTTTCGCGCAGGAGGCGGCGGGCGATCAGCGGGCTGCCGGGATAGCGGACGAGGGCTTCGCCGGGGTTTTCCGATTGGACGCAATCGAGGTAGGGCGCGAGGATCTCTGCGACTTCGGGAGAGAACGGTTCGGCGCGGATAAGGCCGATGCCGGAGAGCCATTCGCCGGTTTTGAGGGCCTCGACGCTGGTGAGATCGTAGAGGCCGGTGCCGGCGTGGGTGTCGATGACGCGGAAGGGGGCCGGCTTCTGCTTCATGTGCTCAATGACGAGCGTCAACACGAGATGTTTTAGAACATCCGCGAAGTTTCCGGCGTGATAGGCGTGGCGATAGTTCATGAGCTTGAGGGTTAACGCGGCGCGGGATCTGGGCCGTGCGGGCTTCATGCCTCGAACCCGCGCGGCTGTCACGCACTTGCGCGAGACTGAGAATGGGGCATAAGCGGCAGACTTACCGGCGAGCGGGACCTTCAGTCCGACATTTTGCAGGTGCTCGCAGGTAACATTTCACTTGCGCGCGGCCGCCCACCATCCCCGCGTGTGACCCCAACAGGCAGATCCATGTCCCCTTCCAAGGCGTCCTCAGACCCGGCGTCGTCGCGCCCCGCGTCATCTCCGCTCCCGACGGTCGCCATTGTCGGGCGGCCGAATGTCGGCAAGTCGACGCTGTTTAATCGGCTGACGCACACGCGCGCGGCGCTGGTGTCGGATCTGCCAGGACTGACGCGCGACCGGCGCGACGGGGAGGCGAACTTCGAGGGACATGTTTTGCGGATTACGGATACGGCGGGTCTGGAGGAGGCGACGCGGGGGTCGATTGCGGACCGGATGCGGCAGCAGACACTGGCGGCGATCGAGATGGCCGATCTCGTGTTGTTCGTCATCGATGCCAAGGATGGCGTGACGGCGGCGGACGAAGCATTCGGGCGGATCGCGCGGCAGTCGGGCAAGCCGATTGTGCTGGTTGCCAACAAGAGTGAGGCGCGGTCGTCGGCGGCGGGGTTCTACGAGGCCTACAAGCTGGGGCTTGGCGAGCCGGTGGCGATTTCAGCCGAGCACGGCGAGGGCCTCGGCGACCTCATGATCGATGTGCTCAATGCACTCGGTCTGAAGCCGATCCTCCGGCAAAAGGATCCGCACGCGGAATTGGCCGAAGAAGCGTTGCCAGAGGATGAGGAGTCGTTGCGCGCGCATCGTCCGCTGCGGGTTGCGATCGTGGGGCGGCCAAATGCGGGCAAGTCGACGCTGGTGAATGCGCTGCTTGGCGAAGACCGCATGATCACCGGGCCGGAGCCAGGGCTGACGCGAGATAGCGTCTCGAGCGATTTCCAATGGAAGGGTCGCACCGTGCGGCTCTTCGATACGGCGGGTCTGAGGCGCAAGGCTAAGATCACGGAGCTGGCGGAGAAACTGTCGGCGTCAGATGCGGTACGCGCGATCCGGTTTGCGGAAGTCGTGGTGTTGCTCGTTGATGCGGAACATCCACTCGAGCATCAGGATCTGACGATCGGTCAGTTGGCGACGGATGAGGGCCGGGCGTTTGTCATCGCGGTCAACAAGTGGGATCTGATCGAGGACAAGCAGAAGCGGCTCAAGGATATTCGCGAGTTGGTGGCGATGAGCTTGGCGCAGGTGCCGGGTGTGGCGGTTGTGCCGGTGTCGGCGCTGGGTGAGAACGGTCTCGATAAGCTCATGACGGCGGTGTTCAAAGCGGCGGAAACTTGGAACCGGCGCGTGTCGACAGCTGATCTCAATCGCTGGCTGGCAGAGGCGCTGGCGCGGCATGCGCCGCCGGCGGCGGCGGGCAGGC
Organism: Hyphomicrobium sp.; assembly: GCA_022841965.1. GTDB lineage: Bacteria > Pseudomonadota > Alphaproteobacteria > Rhizobiales > Hyphomicrobiaceae > JAGVSR01. The sequence goes on from JALHQM010000033.1 coordinate 18,298, forward strand.
GGATAAAAATTCGTTATGTCACGCAGCCGTCAACGCGACCGCCGACATTCGTTGCCTTCTGCCAAAAGGCTGAGGAGATGCCCAAATCTTACCTCAAATATCTCACCAACAGCCTCCGGAAGGCGTTCGATCTGCCGGGTGTTCCGATCCGGTTCAATCTCAGAAAGGGCGAGAATCCCTTCGAAAAAGGTTGGCGGCGGAAGTCTTGAACGGCGGCGCGGCTGCGGTTGCCGCAGCGGTCATCGGACGCTGGCGCCGCGTGGCGTGGCAAGCTAATTTCCGCCGTAAGCTTTGAGCACAAGTGTAGCGCACGGACGCCGGGGCGGACGTTCGAACGACAGAAAGGTTCACAACGATGATCATTACGAAACGCATATCGGCGTTGGCGATGGCCGCCGGAATGGCGATGATTGCGGCATCGCCAGCTGAAGCCGTGAATTCCAAGGTGCGGGAAGCCTGCGGCGCGGACTACAAGCGGTTTTGCCCGAAGTACGAACCCAACTCGACGAAGGCACGTCAGTGCATGCGTTCGGTGGGTAAGCGGCTGTCCGTTGGGTGCATTGACGCGCTGGCAGATGCCGGTGAGATCCGCCGCCCGAAGCGTTGATCGCTGCACATGCGACGCGCATCAAGACACACGCCCCTGGTCCACCAGGGGCGTGTTTTGCTTTGTGGTGATGAGGAGGGGCCCAGAATCACAGTGGGCGGGAGACATACAGCGAACCGTTAAGAGGCTGCCATCTCACCGCCCACACAGGCGTCACCACTTAAGGCGCCGCACCGGACCCCGACATTTAGTTGGTCGCGGCCCTCGATTCAAGTGCTCTCGATCAATGATGTTGCCGCGTTGGCGCCGGCGCGGAATGGGTGTGCTAGAGAGTGATCCATCGTCACGCTGGCGGGGTGTCATGACTGAGAAACCGGACGTGCTTTTCTATCATTTGGAACGGCAGCCGCTGGAGCGGGTGCTGCCGGGGTTGCTTGAGAAAACATTGCAGCGCGGGTGGCGTGCAGTGGTTCAGGCGGGCAGTGCGGAGCGGCTCGAGGCGCTCGATGCATCGTTGTGGACCTATAGTGAGGATAGCTTTCTGGCGCACGGCACGGCGAAAGACGGACATGCCGAAGATCAGCCGATTTTTCTGACGCTGGAGCCGGTGACGCCGAATGGGGCCGGGGTGCGCTTTCTCGTCGATGGGGCCGATGCACCGGATTTCCAGACGCATATCCGGCTCGTGTATCTCTTTGACGGCAACGACGAGGGGGCCAAATCGCATGCGCGCCAGCAGTGGGCGGCGGCGAAGGCGGCGGGCTGCAAAGTGACCTACTGGAAGCAATCGCCCGAGGGGCGCTGGGAGAACAAGGCGTGAGGCGCCGTCGCGTCAGCCGTTGCCACGGGTTTTACGGGCGAAGAAAAGCGTGAGGATGCAACCGGCGACAAAGATGGCCGGCATGGCGGCGGGCGGGGCGAGTTCGAGTGCGATGCCGCCGATGATGGGGCCCAAGAGATCGCCCACCGTATAGACGATGGCAACGGCGGCGAGGATCGGTAGGAGGCCAACGTCGGCCCCTGCGGTGATAGACGCTTCCATGACGGACAGCGTGTAGAGCGCTCCGGCGGCGGCGCCGAAGCCTAAAATCACGACGTAGGATGCGAACGGCGATGTCATTGCGGGATGCAGGAGAGCGAGTGCCGCGATCGAGAGAATGAGTGCGCCGCGAATGGCGGGGCGCGCGCCGGCATTGTCGGCGTAGGTGCCGAAGGGGAGCTGGCCGAGGATGTTGCCGAACCCTGAGAGCGCGGCGAGCATCGCACCTGCTGCGGCGCTGAGTCCCAGCGTGACCGCATAGAGGGGCACGGCCGCGGCGGCGACGCCTTCAAGAATGCCACCGAGGAAGGCAACGGCGAAGGCGAATGGTGCTAAGCGGATGCCCTTCGTGAGATCGGACAGGCGGGCGCGGCCGGTGGTGACCTGCGGCAGGTGCATGCCGATGGTGAGGACTGCGCCGATGATGGCAGCGAGGATGCCGATCATAAAGCCGCGTGCGGGGTCGTCGGTGGAATAGGCCGCGATGAGCGGTCCTAGCCCAAGCGCGCAGGAGCGGATCGTTTCATGGAAGGCGAGGAGCCGTCCGCGTTGGCCGCTGATGGCGAGGTGATTGACGAAGCCGTCGCTCAAGACCCACCGCATGGAGGCGCCGAGACCGACGCCGAACGAGCCAAGGCCCCACAGCCACAGCGAGCCAGTGCGATCGGCGCCAACGAGGCAGAGCAGCGACGCGACGAGTACGAGCGCGGCGAAATAGAAAACGCGCACAACGCCGAAGCGGCGGGCGACGCCGGGCAACACTGTCGACATGGCGATAACGCCAGCGGCCGGTAGGCTTGCGAATGTTCCAGCGACAGCTGTCGAGTAACCATCGCTAACGAGGGCGAGGCCGACGAGCGCAGTGGCGAGCCAGCCGGGCGTTTCGGAGAGTGCGGCTGATACCGACAAGGGGAAAATGGTGCGGTAAAGTGCGAAGGGAGTGCCGCCGCTCTCATCGATGTGCGGCATGCACTCCCTCCGGAACTCTTACACTTCGCCGGGTCGCCCTTTACACTGGGCGCCGCGCGGCAATCAACGGCCGTTGATGACGCCGCCAATCTGGCGGACGAAGCTTTCGAAGAAGCCGGCGAGCGGCTGGTTCGCGGTATTCTTATTGTTCTGGGCAGTCATGATACGGGTCCTTGGGGTTTAGGCTCTGATTTTTCGAGCCTTTTACTTGAGCCTTGCGCCGGTCCGGGGATCAGCGCTAAACTCTACATCGATGAATATATATTCTGCGCCGCAGAAGTCAAGGCTACAGTGTAGAAAAAATCATCTACGGTGAAGGAATTATTGTTGCAGGACGAACACGAAAAGTCTCGCCGGGGCCGCCGGGGTATTCGCCGCCAGGATCTGGTCGACGCGGCGCTTGAGATGCTGGCTGCCGAGGGGGAGCAAAGCTTCTCTGTCCGCAAGCTGGCCACCGTCGTGGGCGTCGACGGCATGACGATCCTGCATCACTTCAAGTCGCGCGAGGGTTTGATGCGGGCGGTGGCCGACGCCATGGTCGCGGGTCTGGATATCGAGCGGCCGAAGGGGGCTTGGCGCGAGATTCTGTTGGAGGTGGCGCAGCGCTATCGGGGGCTGGCGGAGAAATACCCGAAGGCTTTTCACATCGTCACGCGCTACCAGACGAGCGGGCCGGCGGATTTCGAGCTGGGCGAGATGGTCTACGCGGCGCTGCTTGATGCGGGCTTCAACGAGGTCGACGCGGCGGACTACGGGATGGCGCTGTTTACGCTGGCGATCGGGTTCGGCGTCGTGGAAGTGGGCGGGATGTTGAACCCGTGCACGCCGGAGGAGTTAGCAGAGATAGAGGCGCTGGACCCGCGATTGTTTCCGGTGACGCGCAAGATGGGCCCCGTGTTTGCGCACGACGAAAGCGACCGGGTGTTTGAGATCCTATTGGGGTCGTTTCTCGACGGGATCGAGCGGGCGTTGGCGGCGCCGCGGGCGTAGAGCCATTGCGGAGGACGTGTGATGGATGACGATCTCAATGCCATGAGCCGGGACCAACTTGCCGACGAGGTCCGGAAACTACGCGCTGGAATTCGGGCGCATCGCGATTCTTCAGGCCACGCCTTATGCTGGTATCACCCGCAGTTGTGGAGCCTGTTGCCGGAACCGATGGCCCCTGACGTCGCGGTGCCGCCGTGGCCTCAATTCATGCGCGGGTGCATTGCGTTTCGAACGTCGCTCGATCGGGAATTGCCAGGTGCCGTCGTAGACGATCGCGAATTTGGAGATTGAGCGTTCGAGGACAACATGGCGGCCAACAAAACAATGCCGACAGCGGTGCGTGTCGAGACGTTTCTCGATGCTGTGCCCGATGACAGCAAAAGAGCCGATGCGCTTTGTCTGATCGACCTTATGAAAAAGGCGACCGGCGAGCCCCCCGTGATGTGGGGGCCATCCATTGTCGGGTTTGGCAGCTATCATTATCGCTATGAGAGTGGCCGCGAGGGCGATAGTCCCCTTGTCGGCTTCTCGCCGCGCAAGACGTCTCTGGTGGTCTATATCGTGACGGGTTTTGATGGCGCAGAGCCACTGCTGGCAAAACTCGGCACGTACACGACAGGGAAGTCCTGCCTCTACATTAAGCGGCTTTCCGATGTGGACTTGAAGGTCCTCGCCCGGCTGATCAAACAGTCCGTCCAGGCTGTGCGAAAGAAATACGCGCGCTGAGCACCGTAGCAGGGCGTGCCCGTCCGGCAGTTACGAGATCCAGCCTTTGTCGAGGTCCATGGCTTGGCGGGAGATGGTTTTGCCGGCGGCGTCGCTGTGGACGGCGGTCCAGGCGAGGTGGGTGCCGGTTTCTTCCGATGAGCGGGAGCGGAGCGAGAGCAGGACGTGCTCGGTTGCTTTGGCGGGGATGGGTTCGTTCAGGGGAAAATAGAGCTGTTCCCAGTGGGTGCGGGGCGCATCGGGGGCGGTGGAGATTTCGAGATCGCCACCGAGGCCGGCGGTCCACCAGTAGGCGAAGCCGTAGATCCAGGCGTCGTGGTCGAGGGTCCAGGTGATCTCGCCTTTGCGGGTGCCTTTTTGCGGTCTCGTTAGATCGATGTCGTCCCACATTTTGGCGGCGCGGCCGTGGTCGAGTAGTTCGGTGGGCTCGAGCGTGCGCACATAGACGTTGTTGACGCTCATGGTGCGGGCGGGTTCGAGGTCGAGGCCGTGGCCGACATCGCGCCACGCGTTCATTTCGGTGGCAAGGCGCGGGGATGTGACGGGGCAGGCGAATTGCTGAATGCGCGAGGGGATGACGGTGCCGCCCGGTTTCAACATGCGATCGAGCGCATCGGCGAGGGTTTCGAGGATGTTTTCTTCCAGCGCATAGTTGCCGAGCGTTTCGGAGATGATGACGTCGGCTTGCGGCGCGTCCAGCATGTCGGTGGAGCGGCAGGGGTAGAGGTGGCAGTTGCGAGCGCGGTTTTGTTTCAGGACGGCGGCTGCGACGGCGGCGACCTCTTCGGACGCTTCGTAGAGGTGGACGTCTTTGGCGCCAAGCTTGGAGGCCATGAGGCCTAAGAGGCCGGAGCCGGCGCCGACGTCTGCGACGACGGATCTGCCTTTCACGATGGCGCGTTCGAGCGCTGCGAAGAGCGCTTCGTTGCGGGGCTTATCGGCAATGAGGGTGCGGTGGTACTCGATACGCATGGTGGCGGTCAGGTTGTGGTGCCGGAACGGGCGCGCCAGATGAAGTAAAGGCCGAGCAGGAGCATCGGCAGCGAATAGATCTGGCCGGCGGTGAAGGGGCCGACGTTCAATGCGTGGCCGAGGTGGGGTTCGCGGAAGATTTCCGAAACACTCCGCGCGATGGCGTAACCGGCGAGAAACACACCGATGATGAGGCCGGGGGATTTGAGCGCGCCGCGATGGTGGGTGAGAAAGCGCAGCACGAGAAACAGCACGAGGCCTTCGAGCAGGGCTTCATAGAGCTGGCTCGGATGGCGGGTGGCGGGTTCGACATCGGGGTGGAGAAATTTTGCCTGTGGGAACGTCATGGCCCACGGCACGTCGCTGACGCGGCCGAAGAGTTCGCCGTTGATGAAGTTGGCGAGGCGGCCGAAGAGGAGGCCGATTGGGTTGGCGGCGGCGCACAGGTCCATGGCGCTCCAGGGGCTCACGCCATAGGCGCGCGAGAAAAGCCAGATGCCGACGGCGGAGCCGAGGATGGCGCCGTGGAAGGACATGCCACCCTGCCAGACTTTCAGGATGTCGACCGGATTGGCGAGGTAGCTCGCCGGGTCATAGAGGAAGACGTATCCGAGACGGCCGCCGAGGATGACGCCGACGGCGATGTAGACGAGGAGGTCGTCGACGCGCTCGACGCCGAAGGGGGGCTTGTTGCCGCGCCAGAGATCGGTCTCGCGGAGCAGGCGGCGGACGTAGAGCCAGCCCAGGATGAGGCCGGCCATGTAGGCGAGGCCGTACCACTTGACGCTGACGGGGCCGAGGGAGAAGGCGACCGGATCGATCTCGGGGAAGGGGATGGCGAAAATGGTCATGTGATCGAGGCCTTGAGATCGGAACGCCGGGCGGCGGCGGACGTTAGGTTGGGGGTCGGTTAAAGTCCAGGGCGGAGGCGGTTTTCAGGTTCAGGGCTTGGTTGCGCTTGGCCGCCGCAGTGCCCATAGTCTGGCCATATCTCAAAACCGCGACAGCACCGGGTTCTGGAGCGCCGCAATT
>JALHQM010000034.1:0-11467 GCA_022841965.1 Hyphomicrobium sp.
GGCACGGGGCCGGGGGGTGTCACATGCGTGAAACATGCCTGCGACTAGGTCGGTCGCGTGGGTGATGATGATTGAATCGCGGCGTGGTTCAAGACACCGGACTGAGAAGAGCGCGTGGATGAAGATATTGGTCGCCACCGATGCCTGGTTCCCGCAAGTGAACGGCGTTGTGGCCACCTATCAGCGGCTCGCGGCAGAGCTACCCGCGCTCGGTACGGAGATTGCTTTTCTCAAGCCTGATGACTTTCGAACAATCGCCATGCCGGGATATCGCGAGATTGCGTTGGCGCTCCCGTCGGTGGAGATGGCTGCGGCGGTGATTGATGCGGCTGCACCTGATCACATTCATATTGCAACGGAGGGACCGGTCGGCTGGCTGGCGCGCGGCTATTGCCGTCGCCGCAGGCTGCCTTTTACATCGAGCTTTCACACGCGCTTTCCGGAATACGCTGCGGAGCATTTCGGGTTTCCGCGAAGGATTGTTTATGCCGGCATGCGGCGGTTTCACAATGCGGGCGCTGGTGTGATGGTGGCGACGGCGTCGTTGCGTCTGGATCTGACACAGCGCGGATTTCGCAATGTGATGCCGTGGACGCGCGGGGTCGACACCGCATTTTTCAAGCCGCGACCCGATCGCGTGTTCGGAACCGCGGCCCCCGTCTTTCTCTACGTCGGCCGCGTGTCGAGGGAGAAGAACATCGAAGCGTTTCTTGCCGCCGACCTACCGGGCCTTAAGGCTGTTGTCGGCGACGGACCGCATTTGCCAACGCTGGTCGAGCGTTTTCCCGGCGTTCACTTCGCGGGCCGGCGGACGGGTGAGGAGCTGGCCCGGTATTTTGCGTCGGCGGATGTGTTCGTGTTTCCGAGCCGGACGGATACATTTGGGCTCGTCATTCTCGAAGCCATGGCGTCGGGTTTGCCGGTGGCGGCCTATCCGGTGACGGGGCCAATCGATCTTATTGAAGACGGCGTCAGTGGCGCGATTGATGAGGATATTGGTGCGGCTGCCCTGCGGGCGCTGGCGCTCAATCGGGAGAATGCGCGGCGTCATGCCCTTTCGTTTACGTGGCAGGCGACAGCGGAGATATTTTTGAAAAATATTCGGCAAGCGCGGGCGGCGGCTGGCGCGCCGGGGCGGGTTCTGGGAGCCGCCGTGGCGGCCCCACGCGGTTTTCCGATTGCGCCGCGCAAATAAAAGAGCCCCGCAGCCTGCGCTGCGGGGCTCTTTCGCTTTTTTGCCGTTGATCTCGATCCGGCCCAAAAGTTTTAGGCGAAGTATTGGCCACCGTTGGCCGTGATCGTCGAGCCGGTGATGAAGCCGGCGTCGTCGGATGCAAGGAACACCACACAGCGGGCGATTTCGGAGGGTTCGCCGAGGCGACCGACCGGAATTTGCGGCAGGATGCTTTTCTCCAGAACGTCCTGCGGAATGGCCTTGACCATTTCGGTGCCGATGTAGCCGGGGCAAATCACGTTGACGGTGATGCCGGCGCGAGCGCCTTCCTGGGCGAGGGCTTTGGTAAAGCCGATGTCGCCAGCCTTCGATGCGGAGTAGTTCACCTGGCCCATTTGGCCCTTCTGGCCGTTGATGGAGGAAATGTTGATCACGCGGCCGAACTTGCGTGCGCGCATGCCCTCCCAGACGGGGCGGGTGACGTTGAAGAGACCGTTGAGGTTGGTGCCGATGACGGCGTCCCAATGTTCCTTGGTCATTTTGTGGAACATCGTGTCCTTGGTGATGCCGGCGTTGTTGACCAGCACGTCGATGGGTCCGATGTCTTTTTCGACCTGCTTTACGGCTGCTTCGCTGGCTTCATAGCTCGACACATCGAACTTGTAGACGGGGATGCCGGTTTCGACTTGGAACTGCTGGGCTGCTGCATCATTGCCGGCGTAGCTCGCTGCAACGCGATAGCCTGCATTCTTGAGCGCGACCGAAATCGCGTGACCGATACCGCGTGTGCCGCCGGTAACGAGGGCCACTCGTGCCATGCTAATCCTCCCTGGAGTTTTTTGATTGATGCGGGGTGCGTGAAGGTGGGCTGTTTGAGAAACCGGGCCCGCTCTGTGACGTAGCGGACCCGGTTGTTTGTATTGCGAAGGCTTAGTCGCGGGCGACGCAGACGGCGATGCCCATGCCGCCACCGATACACAAGGTGACGAGGCCCTTCTTGGCGTCGCGGCGCTGCATTTCGTAGAGCAGGGTTGTCAGGACGCGGGCACCGGACGCGCCGATCGGGTGACCGATGGCGATGGCGCCGCCGTTGACGTTCACTTTGTCGGTATCCCAGCCGAGGCCTTTGTTGACCGAAATCGCCTGCGCGGCGAAGGCTTCGTTGGCTTCGATCAGATCGAGGTCTTTGGTGGTCCAGCCGGCCTTTTCCAACGCCTTTTTGGATGCCGGGATGGGCCCCGTGCCCATGATGGACGGATCCACGCCAGCCTGAGCCCACGAAGCGATGCGTGCCAGCGGCTTCAATCCGCGCTTCTTGGCTTCGCCTGCGGTCATCAACACGACAACTGCGGCGCCATCATTGATGCCCGAAGCGTTGGCGGCCGTGACGGTGCCTTCCTTGGGATCGAACGCGGGGCGCAGTTTCGAAACGCTTTCCAGCGTCGTGCCGTCTTTGATGTACTCGTCCGTGTCGACAATGGTGTCGCCCTTCTTGCCTTTGATGGTGACGGGGGCGATTTCATCTTTGAACTTGCCAGCCTTGCGTGCAGCTTCAGCTTTGTTCTGCGAGGCGACTGCGAACTTGTCTTGCTCATCGCGGGTGATCTGCCACTGGCGGGCCACGTTTTCAGCTGTCGTGCCCATGTGGTAGTTGTTGAAGCTGTCCCACAATCCATCGCGAACCATCGTGTCGATGAGCTTTCCGTCGCCCATCTTGGTGCCTTCGCGCATGAAGATGGCGTGGGCCGACTGGCTCATGCTTTCCTGACCACCGGCAACGACGACGGTTGCCGCGCCTGTTTGGATCTGCTGAGCGCCGAGGGCCACAGCGCGGAGTCCCGAGCCGCAGATCTGGTTGATGCCCCAGGCGGGTGCATCGACAGGGACGCCGGCGCCGATGGCAGCTCGGCGAGCGGGGCCTTGACCCTGTGCCGCTGTCAGCACCTGACCGAGGATGACTTCGGAGACGTCGCCCGGTTGAACATTAGCGCGCTGGAGGGCAGCCTTGATGGCGACCGCGCCGAGTTCATGAGCGGGGAGAGAAGCGAGAGTTCCGCCGAACGAGCCGACGGGTGTGCGCGCGGCACTGACGATGACGATATCGGTATCCTGGCTCATTGAAATCCGGCCTCCTCCCGGGGGTATTGTTTAGGGGCTTTGCGGCGCGTTCTCGTTTGTGTTTTGCGTACCGCAGTGTGGGAAACCCATAGCAGCAACATAGAGACGACCGCAAACGCCCAGGCGGGTGGCATCGCACGTGCCCAAGCGGGTGGCAATCAAGACGAAAATCGATGCAGGAAGGTCTGGCATGGGCTGGGTTCTGTGTGTTACCATGTCGCAGCGCAACACGTAGCAAGTTTCTAGGAACCGGCCTGAATGTCCTCAGTTAACAAGCCTGACGTATCGCCGGAAAAACGCGAAGCCATCGTGATTAAGAAGTATGCGAACCGGCGTCTCTACAATACCGAGACCAGCCAGTACGTGACGCTTGATGACCTTGGCGCCATGGTGCGGGCCGACAAGGATTTCGTGGTGTTCGATGCCAAGTCGGGCGACGACCTGACCCACTCAGTTCTGACCCAGATCATCGTTGATCAAGAAAGCCGCAATGACGGGCGGAACATGTTGCCGACGCCGTTTTTGCGCCAGTTGATCCGGTTTTATGACGATCAGATCGGCCGCATGGTGCCGAGCTACCTCCAGTTCAGCCTTGAGAATCTCGTCAAGGAACAGGAAAAGATCCGGTCGCAGTTCACGGCGGCGTTTACCAATCCTACAGTTGCCTTCGAGGCGTACCAGGAGCAGGCGCGCAAGAACATGGCGATGTTCGAACAAGCGGTTTCGATGTGGACATCGTTCGGAGCGGCGGCGCAATCGGGCGTGCGTTCGCCAGAGGCTGCCGCTGCGGCTGTCGGAGAAAAGCCGAAAATCGAAGCCGTGCCGACGGTGGGGCAGCGGGACGAGATTTCAGAGCTGAAGTCGCAGTTGGAATCGATGCAGCGGAGCCTGGAAAAGCTGACCAAGGATCGCGCCTGACGTTCTGGCGCAAAGCGAGCCGCGCGACTTAGGCCGTGGGAAGGCCCGTGAAGTCTTCGGCTGCGATGGGCTGGCCGAAGTGGAAGCCCTGCAAATAGTCGATGCCCGCGTCGGTCAGGAATTGTGCCGAGGCTTCGTCGCCGACCCATTCTGCCACGGTTTCGAGCCCAAAATTGCGAGCCAGATCGACCATTGTGCGAATGAAAGCCTGATCGGCTTTGTCGGCCATTAGATCCTTTACGAACGCACCGTCGATCTTGACCATATCGACCTTGAGCGCCTTCAGGTTCTTGAAAGAGGTGTAGCCGGCACCGAAATCGTCGATGGCAATGCGGCAACCCATCTCCCTTAACGTGTCCACAAAGACCTTCATCATATTCATATCGATGATGACGCTCGTCTCGGTGATTTCGACAATCAGCCGCTGCGTCAAGGATGGATCATCGGCCGTCAGTTGGCGCAACGTGGCGATCCAATCGGGCTCGTTTGCCGTCAAGCTTGAGACGTTCACCGATAGCGTGATGCCGGGGTGCCGCTTTAAGAGCACGATGGACATTTCCAGAGTGCGTTTGTCGATCAGGCGCGACAGTCCGAGTTGTTCGGCTGCTTCGATGAATAGTCCTGCTGAGACTTTTTCACCGTTCGGGCGCTCCATGCGCAGCAAGCATTCGTAGATTTTAGGCCGGCGCGATTTTGAGCCCATCATAGGCTGGAGCGCTAAGCTCATCCGACCGGCTTCAAGCGCTGAGATGACATCGTCGACCATGGCGATATTGCGTTGACGCGCGCCTTCGACGGCTGGGTTGGGTTCATAAGCGACGAAGCTTTCAAGGCGGTTGTGCTTGGCCTTTTCCAAAGCTTGCAGGGCGCAGCTAAGCGACTGATGAACGGTCTGGGCATGATCCAGAAGAACGACGCCGCCAATCGATATCGTCGCGTGGACCTGGGTGACATCCGTGCGAATGGTGAGTTCGCGGACGGCGCGCATGAAGCGGTCGGCTGCGATTTCCATGGCGCCGGGGCCGCAGTCGTTGAGGATGATGCCGAACTTGTTTGCCGAGTAGCGGCCGAGCAGATCGCCACCGCGCAGCTTCCCCGTGATTGCGCTCACGACCGCGCCAATCACTTGGTCGCCGACGTGATGTCCTAGAGTTTCGTTCACGTTGGCCAAATTGTTGATGGCCACCATGAGGAACGCAGACTGCGTGCGGGACCGCGAGCAGCGCAGGATCACAGCGTTAAGTGCATCTGTTAGACGGGCGCGATTCAGTTGCCCGGTCAGTTCGTCATGGTCGTTGCGGTACAGGAGGCGCTGTTCTTCGACATAGCTGTCCGCGACCATGCGCATGACGCCCCGCGCCAAGGCCGGGCGGCCGTCGCGACCGGGCCACCAACGTCCATGATCTTCCACCCATACCGGCAGCGTGCGGGGACCTGCGGCCGCGAGGCGGTATTTGAGACAATAGGGCAGGCCGCCGGCAGCAGAACCTTCAACGGTGCGGTCAAAAATCTCTTGCCGCCGCTGGACGTGTTCGAAGGCGATCAATCGGGAGAATTTTTCGCCGCTATTGATGGTGTTTCGGTCGGCAACTCCGAGCACTGTTTCGGCGTTGGTTTCCCACTCAAGGTCGTCGGTTGTGAGGTTCCAAGTGTAGGCCGTCTCATCGGTGGCCTGAACGCCGACGAGGTCGAATTCCTCTCGTTCGGTCAGAACGTCGAGCGCGACCTCTACCGCGGCATCAGCCAGGGCGTTCGATGGAAAGATTGTCTGATGCGACTGGCTCACAAAGGTCCCCGCGCCCGCGCGAAATTGAACGTGGAACGGCCGTCGGTCCGCACCACTTGCCTAAAACTATGCGCAAATCCCTAACAACGGTTGAAGTGGGATGGCGAAAGGGTCGTAGAAAAGGCCCGAAGTGTTAACTCCGGGCCTCTCGACGTTCAGTGCTTTCGCTTCGAAAGCATTTGTTATTGATCGCCTGCGCCGAAGCCGATGTCGCGTTTGGCAACGCGAATGCCGATCGTAAAACCGGCGATGACATCGATTAGAGCGGCCATCATGAGGAGGAAGAACACAGACGAAGACGCCTGGCTGACGAGCAGGAATTCGACCAAGAATGCAATGAAGACGACCATCGAGAGACCGTGGTCGATCATCGAGGCAGTGCCGGTATAGGTGGCCTTAACGATTTCGATGAAGAGGACGACCATGCCGATGAGAAGCAGGAGGTCGCCCCAAGTGAAGATCCAAACGCCCCCGCTCATCATTGTGATCCCGTCACCGACCAAGGACCCCTTGAGATCAACTCCCGTGATCATCAGAAGATTATAGAGAATGAACGGAATAATCGTCAGCGGCAGTGCAGCGAGCGACATCGTAGACTCCCCTTGTGGCTCTTTCCCGGTCAATTAGCCGGTGCGTCATAACCTAGCTCGATCACACTGCAGCATCACTGTGTGGTTTCGATAGGGCCTTCTTGGTCAGCGCCGAAGGTGACCTTGCGGCCGTGCCCGTGTCTAGATTTTAGGCCTCGGCCTTCGGCGGCAGAACTTGACGACCCTTGTACTTGCCGCTCTTGAGATCGATGTGATGCGGACGGCGGCGCTCACCGCTGTCCTTGTCTTCGATGTAGGATGGACGCGCGAGGGCGTCGTGCGACTGGCGCTGCCCCTTCTTCATGCGCGAGACTTTTTTCCTGGGTACGGCCATTTGAACTACTCCGCTCGTGTGTGTCGGGGGCTGATGCCACTGCGGAGAGGAGGCGATTGGCCTCTGAAAACGCAGGAGAATTTGCCCGAATGGGACGGCCTTTTGAGTGCCCGGCTGCGCGCAATAGATCGCAGTGCGGCGCGGGCAATTCCTGGCCACAGAGCGCGCCTTATACTACAAACCCGGGTCGGTGCCAGCCCTCTTCTTCACCGTCGTTTGCCAGCCGGGGCCTGACTTGGGTGGCTGGTTCGATCCGTCCTCTGTGGACCGCTGACGGGTGGTCATGGCGCAGTTGGCGACCGGTCCGGCGGCGCGCATTCGCGTCTGAATGACAGAGGCTTTGCGCGCCGTGCGTGTGCTGGGGTCGCCCGCGTCCCGGAGGATGGGGTTTGGAAGTGCAGCTGCAAGTAAAGCGGCCTCGCGTTCGGTCAGCCGTGAGGCCGGTTTATTGAAGTGATGCCGGGCGGCGGCCTCGGCGCCAAAGATGCCCGGGCCCCATTCGGCTATGTTCAAGTAGATTTCCAGCATGCGGGACTTTGGCCAAACGGTTTCAGCGACAACCGTGAGTGGGATCTCGACGGCTTTGCGCAGAAAGCTTTTGGACTGCGTCAAGAACAGGTTTTTGATGACCTGCATAGAGATCGTGCTGGCGCCGCGCGCGATCTTACCCTCGCCGGCCAGTTCGAGTGCTTTTTCCAGGGCGTCGATATCGACACCGTAGTGGTCGCAGAAGCCCCAATCCTCGGAGACGACGACGGCGCGCAAGAGGTTGGGGGAGATGTTTTCGATGGGCTGCCAGTCTTGTTGGATCGTGGTTCCGGTCGCCCACTGGTAAGCGATGAGCGTGGTGGTTGGCGGGTTGATGAGGCGGTAGGCGAGGATCAGGACCAACACGGTGGCGAAGTAAGCGGCCAAGGCCAAGCCGGCGAGTCGAGCGATCCGGCGCCACGTCCATGCCCCATCGAAAATGCGGGTTCGGAGCCGTCCAGCGGCCGGCGCGCCGGTCAACGTGTCGGGGGCCCGTGCGGAAGCGGCCGCTCCATCGTCATTGGTCAGCAAAGGTTCCGCCGTCAGAGGCGACGCGGTGAGCGGGCTATCGAATGTGGGTTCGATGCGCGGAGTGGCGGCGTTGCCCGAGGGTGGCGGCGCGATGCGGTCGCCATCGCTGGGGACGTATGCCAACGGGTCGTTGGGTGACGCGATTCGGTCGGGCGGAGGAGGCGATCCTGTCCCAGTGCCGGGGCACGGGGTGATCGGCTCATCTGGTTCTGTAGTGGCATCCTCCGGTGGGTGGTCCTCAACTGCCGGTTCGAGGGGCAGCAGTTGGCTTACAGCGTGTTCGGCTGCGGGTTGGGTTTCGGCTCGCACCAGCTGTGGAGCGGAAGTCACTTGTTCTTCAGAGACTTGATCGCGCTTCGGTGCATCTGGTCGAGTGTCGGCCGCGCTGGATGGACCCGGTGGCGTGCCAATCGCGTGCTGTAAGGGATCGGGAGTGAGAACCGGGATCGGTGTGATGGCGCTGGCGATGCGCCGCACGGCGCTTGAAATTAAGTCTTCGACCTCTGGCGCGTGGGGTGTCTGGGGCACTGGAGACAGTTCCGCCGCTGCCGGATCTGCGCCGATCTGTTCAGTTCCCCCCTTCCCGCCGCCTTTCACGTCCGCGCCACTCTCTTCCATTGCCAGCCTTATGCCGCCTCAACTCCCGGTGATCGCCACCAGCCGCACTGCTGGACACCCTGTCGCCCGTCTCGCCCGCGCATGATAAGGCTTCCGCCCCGCCCCCGGATATCTCCTTATCGACTAGGTAATTCCTTCATGACTTTTGCGCAAAGCCTGTCCGATGCTGCTCGCCTCACCGAGGTGACCTTGGCGCGCCTTCTTGCGGAAAAAAACCTGACGGGCGATGCACCTGGACCGCAGTCGGGGCGTTTGATCGCGGCTATGCGCCATGCGGTTCTGGGTGGCGGCAAGCGGGTCCGGCCGCTGCTGGTCATCGAGAGTGCGGCCCTTTTCGGGGTTTCGGCCCAGCAGGCGGCGGCGACGGCTGCCGCGCTCGAACTGGTCCATTGCTATTCGCTGGCCCACGATGATCTGCCGGCCATGGACAACGATGAGCTGCGCCGCGGCCAGCCCACGGTCTGGAAGGCCTATGACGAGTGGACCGCCATTTTGGCCGGTGACGGGCTTCTGACGCTTGCCTTCGAACTTCTTGCGCGGTCCGAGGCGCATTCCGATGCGGATGTTCGCGTTGCGCTGGTGGGGGCGTTGGCGCGCGCTTCGGGCGCTGCCGGGATGGTCGGTGGTCAGGCGCTGGACCTGATGGCGGACAAACTCGGTGATCCTGTTCAGCCAACGGTGGATCACATTCGGCGGTTGCAGGCGATGAAAACCGGCGCTCTGTTGGTTTTTGCTTGCGAAGCTGGCGCGATCTTGGGGCGCGCGCCGGAAACAGAACGCCGTGCGCTTGTGGCATTTGGATCGGCGCTTGGCTTCGCGTTCCAGATCGCCGACGATTTGCTCGATGCGGAGGGGGATGTTGCGACTGTGGGCAAGGCTGTTGCTAAGGATGCGGCGGCCAATAAGGCGACGTTGGTGTCGCTGATGGGCGTTGCCGAGGCAAAGTTGATGTTGGCCAAAACGGAGGCCGCTGCCAACGATGCGCTGGCGGTGTTTGGAGCCAAGGCCGATGTGCTGCGGGATGCCGCGCGGTTCGTGGTCAACCGCAAGAGTTGATCGTTACGCGCCAGCGATCACGGCGACCATTTGAGAAAGTTCGCGATCAGCCCGAGGCCGAGTATCTGGCTTTTTTCCGGATGGAATTGGGTGCCGGCCAAGTTGCCGTGTGCGATGAGCGCGGTGACGGGGCCGCCGTACTCCGTTTCGGCCGCGACATCGCCGCGGTCTGCCGGGACGAAATGGTAGGAGTGCACGAAATAGGCATGTAGGCCGGTTGGTCCGGTGGGCAGTCCGCGCAGGAGTGCATGCTCGCGCAGCGCCGTCAGCGTGTTCCAGCCCATGTGCGGAATTTTGAGTGCAGGGTCGTTCGGCTCGATGGGGCGGACCTCGCCAGGAAGCCAATTCAGGCCGTCGCTGATGCCATGCTCAAGACCGCGTGTCGCCAGCATTTGCATGCCGACGCAAATGCCGAGAAACGGGCGGCCTTTCGTGCGGACGGTCTCTTCCAGCGCCGCGCGCATGCCGGGCACTGCTTCGAGGCCGCGCCGGCAATCGGCGAAGGCGCCGACGCCCGGTAGAACGATCCGGTCTGCGGCGCGCACGACGTTCGGGTCAGCTGTGACGATGATGTGGCTGTCGTGTCCGCTGTCTCGGGCAGCGCGTTCAAAGGCTTTGGCGGCCGAATGCAGGTTTCCGGAGCCGTAGTCGATGATGGCGACGTTTTGCATGCGTGGTCCGTGCAGCGTTCGTTCGTGCTGCGTTTTAGGCGCGGCGGGGGATCAGGCGGCGCAGTGAGGTCGCAAACAGTCCCGGCTCAGTCTCCAACGTTTGAACCGTTGTGGTGACCGGTTGGGTACTCACCCAGTTTTCGATAAAGCGGCGTTCGCATTCGGGCAGATTGCGGCCCGTGACTGTGCCAAGCTCCGTCCAATCGCGGAAGGTGAGCCACATGCGTTCCAGCGTTGAGGCTTCGAAGCCGAGGTATATGTTCATGCCGATGAGGAGGAAGGGTAGCCACGTCTCGTGGAGCCCCACGGAATACAGCACCGCGCCCGCCGCCGCGACGATTGCGATATAGGCGGCGAATGCCACCCATTGCCCTTTAGCTGCCAGATAAACGGGGGAGAGCAGCGCCGCGCCCCAGGAGAAACCGTCGCGCACGAAGACGAACGATGCCGCCCGGTCGACGCGGTTGGATGGTGGCTGTGGCGGCTCATGGACCGTATAGACGTCCACGTCCGAGTTCTCCTTGGCGCGGAACAGCAGATACATCATACGCTAAGTGTCCCTTTGGTCGATGGTACGCGTCCCGCTTGCCGCGGATCCGGTGTGATCGCTGAACGCAAGGCGCGGGCCAAACCCTTGAAGCACGTCTCGACGATGTGGTGGTTGTTGTCGCCGTAAAGGTTTTGAATGTGGAGGGTGATGCCGGCGTTTTGCGCGAACGCCTGGAACCATTCGCGGAACAACTCCGTGTCCATCTCGCCGAGCTTGTCGCGCGTGAAGGTGACGTTCCAGATCAGGTACGGCCGGCCGGACACGTCGACGGCGACGCGGGTCAATGTCTCGTCCATCGGGAGATGTACGTCGGCATAGCGGGCGATGCCGGTCTTGTCGCCGAGCGCCTTGGCGACGGCTTGGCCCAGCACGATGCCGCTATCTTCGGTCGTGTGGTGATAATCGACGTGGAGGTCGCCTTTGGCCTGCAGCTTAATGTCGATGAGCGCATGGCGCGACAGCTGCTCAAGCATGTGATCGAGAAAGCCAATTCCGGTTTTGATGTCGAACGCGCCGGTTCCGTCCAGGTCGATCGTCGCCTGGATGTCGGTTTCTTTCGTTTTGCGCGAAATCGTGGCCTGCCGCTTCAAGGT
>JALHQM010000034.1:11567-24210 GCA_022841965.1 Hyphomicrobium sp.
AATTCCAATCTGGTGGTCGAAAAACTCACGGCCACTAAGTGAGCTCACACCTATGACCAATTTTTCTCCGCGCGAGATTGTCTCGGAACTCGACCGTTATATCGTCGGCCAGAACGACGCCAAACGCGCGGTGGCCATTGCGCTGCGCAACCGTTGGCGGCGGCAGCAGTTGACCGGCGATCTCAGAGACGAAGTGCTGCCGAAGAACATTCTGATGATCGGGCCGACGGGTGTCGGCAAGACGGAGATTTCGCGGCGCTTGGCGCGGCTTGCGGGGGCGCCGTTTCTTAAAGTCGAGGCGACGAAATTTACCGAGGTTGGCTATGTTGGCCGCGATGTGGAGAGCATCATCCGCGATCTCGTGGAGGTCGGGCTGGGGTTGATCAAAGAGGTCAAGCGCAAGGAAGTGCGCGCCAAGGCGGAGAAATTGGCCGAAGACCGGGTGCTGGATTCACTCGTTGGGCCGACCGCATCGCCGGCCACCCGCGACAGCTTTCGGCGCAAACTCCGCGAAGGCGAACTCAACGACAGAGACATCGAGATCATGGTCGCCGATACGGGCGGCGGGATGCCGATGTTTGAGATCCCCGGGATGGGGCCGGGCATGGGTGTTGGGGCCGGGATCAACATCGGCGAGATGCTGCAAAAGGCCATGGGCGGACGGATGAAGTCACGCCGCATGACGGTTGGCGACAGCTACGACGTTTTGATTGCCGAGGAGAGCGACAAGCTCATCGACAACGAGAACCTTGCGGCGGAGGCGATCCGGGCGGTTGAGAATGCGGGCATCGTATTCTTGGATGAGATCGACAAGATCTGCTCGCGCGGCGATGGCGTGCGCAGCGGCGCCGATGTCAGCCGCGAAGGTGTGCAGCGTGATTTGTTGCCGCTGATCGAAGGGACGACGGTTGCCACCAAGTATGGACCGGTGAAAACCGATCACGTGCTTTTCATTGCATCGGGTGCGTTCCATGTGTCGAAGCCATCGGATCTGCTGCCGGAATTGCAAGGCCGTCTGCCGATCCGCGTCGAATTGCAGGCGCTGTCCCGCGAGGATTTCCGGCGCATTTTGACCGAGCCGGAAGCATCCCTCATCAAGCAGTACATCGCGTTGATGCAGACCGAGGGCGTGACGCTCCATTTCACCGACGATGCGATTGATGCGGTCGCGGATGCTGCCGTGCTTGTCAACTCGACCGTCGAGAATATTGGCGCACGGCGGTTGCAGACGGTGATGGAGCGGGTGCTGGATGAAATTTCGTTCGAAGCCAGCGACCGGTCCGGAGATGCCATCACCATCGATGCGGTCTACGTGACCGCGCGCATCGGCGAATTGGCGAAAAACGCGGATTTGTCGAAGTTTATTTTGTGAGGTGACAGGCCGCAGGAGTCGTCCGCCCAGAGATTGGCACACTCCATACTTCTTTCTCCGTTGCCGAGGGTTTTAAAGCCGCGATCAACCCCCATATCTGAAAGGAGAGATTTGGAGGACAGCATGATTGTACGGAATGGTTTTCGAACATTGCTTCCAGCGGCGGCGTGCCTGGGATCTGTGATGTTCTTCAATCCAGCTGCGGCGCAGGACACTCCGTCGGTCGCGCTTCTCGGTACGCACTTCCAGAACGACAACGAAATGTATGAACCGACGAGTGAGGCCGAGCGCGCGCGACTGGTACAGCTCTCGGTCGTGTTTGAGACGTTGCTTAATGATAGCGGTCAGTTCGACGTCAAGCAGGTGACGAAATCTATGGCCGCTGAGATTGCCGGTGGACAGACACTTGGTGAATGCGGGGGCTGCGAACTTGACTACGGTGCTAAAGTTGGTGTCGACGAGATCGCGTGGATTAATGTGCAGAAGGTTTCCAATCTCATCCTGAATCTCAACGTGTACCTCGCCAACGTCAAAGAAGGGAAAATGACGTTCGTACGCAGTGTTGATATTCGCGGCAACACGGATGAAAGCTGGACACGCAGCCTGAACTATCTTGTTAAAAATTATTTGCTGCCTAGCAGAACGACGTCTCCAAGCTAGATTGCGGGAGCAGGTTTTCACGACCCATTGGTAAATTCTAGCAACCGTGCAAGAGTCCAATTTATGCGGATGCTGGGGCGGAGTGTGTCGTGACATTCAGTGCCATACGATGTGCTGGCCGGGTGCTGGTGCTTTTGGGTTTTTGTGTATCGACTAGTTTTGCAGCCGAGGACACGCACGTTGCGGCCGAGACGCTTGAGGGGGCGAGGCCCGGCACGATCTTTCGTGTTTGGCCGATGGAGGGTGGGGTCAAGCCCGGCATCAAGGGCTATCGGGTGCTCTATCGTTCGACGAATTCTGATGGCCGTCCCGTTGCCGTCACGGGGGCGCTTATTTTTCCGGCTAAGGCGTCGGGTTCGCCACGGCCTGTCGTTGCCTGGGCGCATCCAACGACGGGTGTTGTGGCGAGGTGTGCGCCGACCCTTCTGCCTAACTTTTCGCAAGTCATCATGGGGCTTGATGAGATCACGGATAAGGGTTGGGTGATTGCGGCGACCGACTACATCGGCTTAGGCACCAAAGACCCGCACCCTTACCTCATCGGAATTGCGGAGGCGAACGCGGTTATCGACATCGTCAGGGCGGCACGGCAATTGACGGACATCGAAGCCAGTGACCGGTTTGCGGTTTGGGGCCATTCGCAAGGCGGGCATGCGGCGCTCTATACGGGATTGCACGCCAAAAAATACGCGCCTGAGCTTCAGTTGGTGGGGGTGGCGGCTGCTGCCCCGGCGACGAAGTTAGCCGAACTTTTCAAGGCGGATGAAGGGACGGCGAGTGGTCGTGGTCTGACGGCTATGACGGTGCTCGCGTGGTCGCGCCTGTTTGGTTGGCCGCTGGGCGAACTGGTGGACGCGCCGGCGATGGGCCCGTTTGAGACGGTCGCCAGCGATTGTATCGAGGATTTGGCGCAGTTCTTTCAAGAAGATCAGGATCTGAAGGCGTTGCCGCGCGCCTTCTTGAAAGTCGACGCGCTGACCGATCCCAAATTTACACCCATCATCGCGGCGAATACGCCCGGTCCGCTGCCGGCGGGCATGCCTGTGTTTATTGCGCAGGGCACAGCCGATACGACGGTGCGGCCTGAGATCACAAAAGAGTACGTGCGCGAACTGTGCGCCGGTGGGGCGCGGGTTCGCTTAAAGATGATGCCGGGGGTCAGCCATGTCACCATCGCACTCGACGCGGCGTATGATGCCGTGGCTTGGATGGCGGACCGGTTTGCGGGAGAGCCAGCTCCCAATCAGTGCGGTGGAGGTTAACCCGGCCGCGATTGGCCCGAGCCGCGAACGACATACTTGAAGCTGGTGAGTTGTTCGACGCCGACAGGGCCGCGGGCGTGCATTTTTCCGGTGGCAATGCCGATTTCGGCGCCGAAGCCGAATTCACCGCCGTCTGCGAATTGCGTCGAGGCATTGTGCAGGACGATGGCGCTGTCGACGTGGGTGAGAAAGCGCGTGGCGGTTGCCTCGTCGTTCGTCACGATCGCGTCGGTATGCTGGGAGCCGAAGCGGGCAATGTGATCGATGGCACCGTCGACGCCGTCGACGGTTTTGACGGCGATGATGCTGTCGAGGAATTCTTTGCCGTAATCGGTGACGGCGGCGGGTTTGACGCGGGCGTCGGCGGCGCAGGCTGCATCGTTGCCACGCACTTCGCATCCAGCATCGATAAGTGCTGCGATGAGTTCGCCCAGGACTGCTTTGGGCGCAGCCTTGTCGACGAGTAGACACTCGGTGGCGCCGCAAATGCCGGTGCGCCGCATTTTGGCATTGACGACGATGCGTTTGGCCATCTCCAGATCGGCGGCTTTGTCGACGTACGTGTGGCAGATGCCTTCGAGGTGGGCGAAGACGGGTACGCGCGCGTCGTCCTGCACGCGCTCCACCAGTGAACGCCCGCCGCGCGGAACAATGACATCGACTGTGCCACCGAGCCCAGACAGCAAATGGCCGACGGCCGAGCGGCTCGTCGTTGGGATCAACTGAATGGCGTCTTCCGGCAGTCCAGCGGCCTTCAAACCGGCGACGAGGCAGGCGTGGATAGAGCTCGACGATTGGAACGCGTCCGAGCCCGTGCGGAGGATTGCGGCGTTGCCCGCTTTGATGCAGAGAGCTCCGGCGTCGGCTGTCACGTTGGGCCGGCTTTCGTAGATGATGCCGATGACGCCGATGGGAACGCGGACGCGGGCAATGCGCAGGCCATTCGGGCGATCCCATTCGCTGAGCGTGGTGCCGATGGGATCGGGCAAGGCGGCGATGTCTTCCAGGCCGCGTGCGATGGCTTCGATGCGTGCGTCGTTCAGTGTCAGCCGGTCGATGAAGGCGGCGGACAGCCCGTTGGTGTTGGCAGCCTCCACGTCGGCGGCATTGGCTTTCAGGAGCTGCGATTTGTTTTGGCGCAGGTGGGCCGCCATGGCGCACAGCGCGGCGTTTTTGGTGGCCGCCGGGGCGAGGGCGAGTTCGCGAGAGGCTGCGCGTGCCGCGCGGCCGATGGCGAACATCGCCTCGCGCAAATCTTCGGCTTTCTGTTCCGAGCGGCCCACTGTCATTATTTCCTTGAAAGAGCCATGTCGTCGCGATGGACGAGTTCGTCGCCGCCATTGTAGCCGAGCAGTGCGTCGATGTCGGCGCTGCGCTTGCCGGCGATTTTTTCGGCCTCCGAGCGGGGGTAGGCGACAAGGCCGCGGCCCAGTTCGCGGCCGTCGGTTGCGCGGATGATGACGGCATCGCCGCGATCGAACGTACCGTCAACGCGCGTCACGCCGGCCGGCAGGAGACTTTTGCCCGAAAACAGGGCTTTTTCCGCACCGGCATCAATGAAGAGTGTGCCGCGTGGTTCGAGTTGGCCTGCGATCCAGCGCTTTTTTGCCGTGACGGGGTCTTGGCTTGCCAGGAACCACGTGACTTTCGAACCGTCCGCGATGGCGCGCAGGGGATGCATCACATCACCCGTTGTGATGACCATGTGGGTGCCGGCGCCAAGCGCGATCTTGCCAGCCTCGATCTTGGTTTTCATGCCGCCTTTTGAGAGCTCGGTGCCCGGCGCGCCGGCCATCGCCTCGATCTCCGGCGTGATTTCGGTGACGACGGGAATGTGGCGCGCGTTCGGGTCGTTGTGCGGCGGGGCGGTATAGAGCCCGTCAATGTCGGAGAGCAGCACGAGGCAATCGGCTGACACCATCGAGGCGACGCGCGCGGAGAGGCGATCGTTGTCGCCGTATTTGATTTCGGCGGTGGCGACTGTGTCGTTTTCGTTGACGACGGGGATGGCGCCGAGTTCGAGTAGGGTTTCGATGGTGTGGCGGGCGTTGAGATAGCGGCGGCGTTGTTCGGTGTCGCCGAGCGTCAACAGGATCTGCGCCACGGTCATGCCGTGCTGGCCGGCGAGTGCCTGATAGGCGGCGGCGAGGCTAATCTGTCCGACGGCGGCGGCGGCCTGGCTCTGTTCGAGTTCGAGGGGGCCCTTGGGCAGTCCGAGCTTGAATCGGCCGAGTGCAATAGCGCCCGACGAGACGAGGACAACTTGGCGGCCGGTCGCGCGCAGGGCCGCGACATCGTCAATCAGAGAGGCCAGCCATTGCGTCTTGAGCTCACCGTTGGTGCGATCGGCCAGCAGTGCGGAACCGATTTTCACCACGATGCGGCGCGCCCGGTCCCATTCGGGACGGGCGGCGGAGTCAAGCGCAGCGGCGGACGGCGTGCGGGACATGGACCGGCGAAACCTCAGGATAAGGTGTGTGGATTAGCCTTCATCCGGCCCGTGGCGCAAGGAGGATTATGGCCGCGCCAGCGAGGCACATCGCGACGCCGGTGACATCAAAGCGATCCGGACGGACGCCCTCGACGCCCCACATCCAGGCGAGGGATGCGAGAATGTAAATGCCACCGTAGGCGGCAAACGCCCGGCCTGCGGCGTCCGTGGGGATGAGCGTTAACAGAAGCGCGAAGACGATAAGGGAGGCCGTTCCCGGAATCGCCCAGAGCGCGCTGGCGCCCGAACGGAGCCATGCCCAGAAGGCAAAGCAGCCGGCGATTTCGGCCAGAGCTGCTGCGGCGTAGATGAAAAATGACGACATCGGTTTAATTCTTCTTGCGGGGCGCCGGGGCGGGCTTGCGTCTGGGTTGGGCGATCGGTTTGGTCTTACGGGCAAAGGCCTCGATGCCGTCGAACAGGATGGTCATGTGGGTTTCGAACACGTCGTCCGGGTCGAGTTTGCGGATGGCGGAAAGCAAGGGCTGCATCGTGGTCAGTCCGGGTGTGGAGGCTATTTCTTTGATGATCGTCCTGTTGGGGCGGGCTGTGAGGCCGCCGGCTTCACCGGCACATAGGCCGAGGAGTGCTGCATAGAAACCGCATTCAACGGCCGGCAGAAGGGCGGCGGGAATACCGGATTCGGCGAGGGCGGCGAACGTGTCGTCGCAGAGGACGAGATCCTGCGGGCCCGTCGTCCAGTATCGCATCAGGAGCGGAAATGCGCGCGGATAGGTTTGGGCTACCGCGCGGTACTGGCGCGCCATGGAGGTCAGCCGTTCGCGCCAGGGGCGCGTGCGATCCGGTGCCTCGATGGCCGCATGCAAACGTTCCGCGACGGCACGCTCTAAGCCTTCGCGCGAGCCGAAGTGATAGATGAGAGCCGCAGCGTCGCAGCCAATGGCGCGGGCCGCAGACCGGAGCGAGAAGTTATCAACGCCGGTACGTTCCATCTCGGCGAGGGCTGCTTCGATGAGCGCCGCATCGTCGAGGCCGCGCTGGCCCCTGGGCTGCTTCTTTTTCAACATTGTTGAATTGGGCCTCTTGCCATGCGCCCCGGAGCGTTCTATCTCAACACCGTTGAATATAGGACTGTGGTGATGGACGCAAGCTTAGACCGGCCGGCGATCGATGCGGCCGTGAGGCGCAAAAGCCTCGCGGCGGTTATTCTTTCTTGCTTTGGCGTTGGCATCGCCTTTGGGCTTGGCTATCCGCTGACGGCGATGGCGCTGGAGGCGCGCGGCGAACCGCCGTGGGTGATCGGACTTGCGGGGGCAGCGCCCTCGTTGGCGATCCTTGTCCTGTTGCCGATACTGCCCTACGCCGTGGCGCGTATCCGGCCAGCGACGGCGATTATCATTGGCTGCATTTGCTGTGCGGCGGCTTATGGGTCGCTCTATTTTATCGACAATACCGTGGCCTGGATTGCATTGCGCTTTCTAATGGGGGCGACCATCGCGTTGCCGTGGATTGTCGGCGAGACGTGGGTCAATCACATTGCAGGGGATACGCATCGCGCACGGGTGATTTCGTTTTATGCGGTGTCATTCTTTTCGGGCTTTGCGCTGGGTCCGCTGTTGCTGGAGCACTTTGGGGCGACAGGGCCATTGGCGTTTGCGATCGGAGCGCTCGGCGCGTTGTTGGCGGCGGTGCCGATTTATGTTGCGCGTGATCTTGCGCCCGATTTAGCACACGAACCTGCGACCGGGCTCGTTGGCGGCATGCGTATGGCGCCAGCGGCGATGGCAGGGGCATTTCTCGGTGGATTTCTCGAGACGTCGCATTTTGCGCTGTTGCCCAATGTCGCCATTGCAGGCGGGATGGATGAGGGCGGGGCGCTGCGGCTGCTAACGGCGCTCATCGTCGGTGGGCTTGTCACGCAATATGCGCTCGGTTGGATTGCTGATCGCACGTCGCGCAAGAATTTGCTGATTGTGCTTGGGTGCCTCTACGCATTGATGATCGTGGTGTTTCCGTCGGTGCTTGGTACGCCGATGCTGGCGCTTCTGCTCATCTTCCTTCTCGGTACCGCGGTGATTGGATTTTACATGCTCGGACTGGCCATGCTGGGCCAAGACGTGGAGTCGAGCCAGCTCGCCACGGCGAATGCGGCATTTATTTTCATGTACACCACGGGGGGCATTGTGGGACCGGCGATTTCGGGTGCGGCCATGTCGACAGACCCGATCCTCGGCTTTGTGGGTGTGACGGCAGTGGCGGCGCTCGTGTTGACGGCTGTTATTGCGTTTGCCCGCAGCCGTCCCGCGTAAACGGCACGCTTGCCGCCGTGTGGGTTCCCGCGCTAGGTGAGGGCTATGAGCCTTAAAATTCGCATCATACCTTGCCTCGACGTGAAGGACGGCCGTGTCGTCAAGGGCGTCAACTTCGTCGATCTCATCGATGCAGGTGATCCGGTGGAAGCGGCCGCCGCCTACGATGCGGCGGGCGCCGACGAACTTTGCTTTCTCGACATCACGGCCAGCCATGAGAACCGTGACACGATTTTCGACATCGTGGAGCGGACGGCCGAGCGCTGTTTCATGCCGCTGACGGTCGGGGGCGGCGTGCGGTCGGTGGAGGATATCCGTAAGCTTCTGGAAGCGGGCGCGGACAAGGTGTCGATCAATACGGCAGCGGTGTTCAACCGGCAGTTCGTGCGTGAAGCCAGTGAGAAGTTCGGGGCGCAGTGCATCGTGGTGGCGATTGACGCCAAAAAGGTTTCGGGGCCAGGCGACGCGGACCGCTGGGAGATTTTCACGCATGGCGGACGTAAGCCGACGGGTCTGGATGCCGTGGCTTATGCCAAAGAGGTCGTCGATCTAGGGGCGGGAGAGATCCTGTTGACGTCGATGGACCGGGACGGGACCAAGGCGGGGTTCGATATTGCGCTGACACGGGCGATCGCGGATGCGGTGCCGGTGCCGGTGATTGCATCGGGCGGTGTGGGTACGCTCGAACACCTCGTTGATGGCGTAAAGAATGGGCATGCCAGCGCTGTTCTGGCAGCATCCATTTTCCATTTCGGAACTTATACGATCGGTGAAGCGAAGGCCCATCTGGCATCGGCAGGGATCGCCGTCAGACGCGATGTTGCCAGCAGCGGTTGAAGGTGTGGTCTCCCTCCAGAAAGGTGCGGTTTAGCCAGATGTCCCATTGGCCCCTTCAATGCCTGTTCGGGCGCGCCGCTGTCATTGCGGGCGTGCTTTTCATTTTGAGCATGCTCAATCCGGTCGCCGAGGCGACAGAGCCGGTTCCTCAGGTCGTGGAACAGACGATCGAGGAAGAAGTTGAGCAGTGCCGCAAGGACTGCATCGAGACCACGTGCGCGCCGCAGTTTCGCAGTTGTGTGAATGCGAGCGGGGACGCCTCGACGACATGCAAGACGCTGCGTGAAGATTGCGAGACGCGCTGCGTCGAGGTCGATTGCATGACCTGAGGCTGACTTCGGCTCAAGGCTGCCAGGGCTCAGCGTCATCGCCGTTCTGAGTGGCTTCCTCGGTATCCTTCTTCTGAATTTCGCGGACGAGCGAGAAGAGTGCGTCTTTCATGCCTTGTCCGGAGACGGCTGACAGAGCCAGGGGCTTTCTGCGTGCGGCTTTTTTGAGATCCTCGAAGCGTTGCGCTAGCGTTGCATCATCGAGAGCGTCGCATTTGGAGAGGGCCACGATTTCTTTCTTCGACGCCAGTTCGGGACTGTAGGCTTTCAGCTCGCGGCGGACGATGCGGTAGTCTTCGGCGATGTTTTCAGATGTTGCGTCGACGAGATGCAAGAGGACGCGGCAGCGCTCGACGTGACCCAGGAAGCGGTCGCCGAGGCCGGCGCCTTCATGGGCGCCCTCGATAAGACCTGGGATATCGGCAAGGACAAAATCGAAAGAGCCAGCGCGGACGACGCCGAGGTTGGGATGCAGCGTTGTGAAGGGATAGTCGGCGATCTTCGGCTTGGCGGCGGAGACGGTGGCGAGGAACGTTGATTTGCCTGCGTTGGGCAGGCCGACAAGGCCGGCATCGGCGATGAGCTTGAGGCGTAGCCAGATCGTGAATTCTTCGCCAGCAAGACCGGGATTGGCGTGGCGCGGGGCTTGATTGGTGGCGCTCTTGAAGTGGGCGTTGCCGAACCCGCCATTGCCGCCGCGCGCAATGCGAAAGCGGTCGCCGGGGTTGACCAGGTCGGCGATGACGGTTTCCTGATCTTCGGCGAGGACTTCGGTGCCGGGCGGAACTTTGATGGTGACATCATCGCCATTGGCGCCGGCGCGGTTGCGGCCCATGCCGTTGACGCCGCGATCGGCCTTGAAGTGCTGCTGGTAGCGGTAGTCGATCAGCGTGTTGAGGTTTTGCACGCACTCGACCCAGACGTCGCCACCCTTGCCGCCGTCGCCGCCGTCGGGGCCGCCATATTCGATGAACTTCTCGCGCCGGAAGCCGATGCAGCCGTCACCGCCGTCGCCGGCCTTGATGTAAATTTTCGCCAGATCAAGGAATTTCATGCCGCGCCTCTCCAGAGGAAGGCGGTCATGGGACGCTTCCTTTCGTAAATGATGGTGTCAATCTCGGCATCGCGCGCGAGACAGTAGGCTTTGTTGACGCCGATGCAGCGGAAGCCGAGCTTTTCGATGACACGTGCCGAGGCCGTATTGTCGATGAAATGGCAGCAGGTGACGCGCGGGGCGCGGGCCACCTTGAAGGCGTGGCGAATGACGGTTTCGGCGGCTTCCGTGACGAAGCCCTGGCCCCACCACGGTTTGCCGATCCAGTAGCCCAATTCGGCGGATCTATCTTTGGCGTCGATGGTGTAGCCGATGAGGCCGATCAAGTAGCTGTCGTATTCGATGCCGCGTACGAACTCGGTGTCATCAATGCCGCGGATCCAGTCTTCGGCGTCGAACTCGGAGTAGGGATGGGGCAGGCGTGCGGTCATGCGTGCAACGTCGATGTCGCCGGCGAGAAGCGCGATGCGCCGGGCGTCGCCGTGATTGAGTTCGCGCAGGATCAGTCGCTTGGTCCGCATGGTGTCCGTTTTGAGGCTCGATCCGCTTTGCTCGCGCAGCCTAGCGCAAAAACGAAACGAGGGGAGATGCTGCGACTGCATCTCCCCTCGGACTATTCCCGGATTGGTGAAGGCCGTTATTCAGCAGCTTCTGCCTTGGCGGGGGTAACCGAGATGTAAGTGCGGCCGTTGCCCTTGGACTTGAACTCCACAGTGCCTTCAATGAGGGCAAAGATGGTGTGGTCGACGCCAAGGCCGACGTTCTTGCCGGGGTGCCACTTGGTGCCGCGCTGGCGGCACAGGATGTTACCCGGAATGACGTGCTCGCCGCCGTATTTCTTGATGCCGAGGCGCTTGCTCTCGGAATCGCGGCCGTTGCGCGTCGAGCCGCCTGCTTTCTTCTGTGCCATGATGCTATCCTCGATGTCGGGCCGTGGCGTCTAAGCGGCGCCTACGGGAAATGTCTCAAGCTTTGATGCCGGTGATGCGGATGGTCGTCAGATCCTGACGGTGGCCGATCTTGCGGCGCGAATTCTTGCGGCGGCGCTTGCGAAACGCGATGACCTTGGGACCGCGGGTCTGTTCGACCAGTTCGGCGGTGACTTTGGCACCTGAAAGGAAGGGCGAGCCGACCTTCA
Organism: Hyphomicrobium sp.; assembly: GCA_022841965.1. Lineage (GTDB taxonomy): Bacteria > Pseudomonadota > Alphaproteobacteria > Rhizobiales > Hyphomicrobiaceae > JAGVSR01. Next base: position 22,981 of record JALHQM010000034.1, read on the forward strand.
CGTCGGAGCCAGCACCCACCATCAAAATCTCAGCGAATTCGATCTTGCCGTCGTCCTTTACCTCGAGCTTTTCGACGGTGAGGACTTCATCCTGGGCGACGCGGTATTGCTTGCCGCCTGTCTTAATGACTGCGAACATGTCTTGCCTCTTTCCGCGCGATTTTCGCGCATTGGGTCTCATCCGCGCCCTGCGGCGCCGCAAATTCTTGCGGACTTTCAAGGGGTTGACCTGGTGGTCGACCAGAGCCTCGGGCAGCGACTTTTTTCGCGGGCGTCAACGAGGACCCCGCGTGTGGGTCCTTATCCTTGAGGAAGGGTGCAAAGTCAATGATCTGCAGCGACGGGTGGGGGTGTGATTTTGGCCCAGGTGATCTTGTGCGTGCGGTCGCGATTGCCCATCTGAGAGACGGCGCGGTTCGAAAGACTCGAGCATTGCCACTTCCCCAGACTCGCGGCTGCTGAGACCCCTCAGCAGCCTTTTTTTTGCAGTGGCGCGGGCCTGGACACCAGTCGGCCGTTTTGGTTGTGAACATTGTTCGAATCGGTGGTCCCTTGGCGAGGCGCCGACCGCGTTCCACGTTTGCCGGGAGACGTCGTGCCGACTTCATCACACCTGCCGCTGGCCGACATTCCCGTTTTGGATTGCGGGACGGACTTTCCATTGTGGACGCTCGACGCCGCCCTAGACCGGGCGCACGCTTTGCTGGATCTGGCGACGGCTCGGGTTCCAGCCACCGCATTGAGGCAGCTCGACCGGGTATCGCGGGCGTGGCTCGTGAAGTGGAATAACGCGCATTTGCCCGAAATCGACGCGGTGGCTCAGCGGCTCGACCGGCCGGGGGCTTATTTTTTCTCCGTGAATTACGAGTGGGGCTGTACGTGCCGCGTGGCGCCGTCTCCGGATGGGGGCAGTGCGCGACTTGTTCGGGTGTTGGATTGGAAAACACCGGGGCTTGGGCGGAACATCGTGGCGGCGCGGGTTGCGGCTCCGGCAGGGCGCTACGTGACGCTGACGTGGCCCGGGTATACGGGTGTTTTGACGGCGGTGGCGGCGGGCCGATTTGCGGTGGCGCTCAATCAGGCGCCGATGCGCAAGGCGGTCGGCTTCTATTATCTTGATTGGGCCGCGAACCGGCGTCGTGTCTGGTCAATGCCGCATCCGACGCCGGCGCATGTGTTGCGCGCGGTGTGTGACGAGGCGAAAACGTTCGAGGCGGCAGTGGAGCGGTT
>JALHQM010000035.1 GCA_022841965.1 Hyphomicrobium sp.
TCCCCGTCCCGCCGCCACGTCAGCGGCACCGGTTCACCCCCGCGCGCAATGCCCGCATAGAGCTGCGCCAGATCCTGCAACCGCATGCCGATGCCACCAAGCGCCACCGCCAGCGACGGCACCGTATCCGGCGGCAACTCCGTCTTCACACCCGCACGGTGCAACCGTGCCGTCAGTTTGCCCGGACCGACCGCCGCCAGCATTTTCACGGCCGGCACATTGAGCGACAATCCAAGCGCCTCGCGCACTGTCACCGTGCCATGAAATGCCTCATCGAAATTCTCTGGCCGGTAGCTACCAAACCGCGCCGGCTTGTCCTCGATCAGTGTTTCGGGATGCGCCAACCCCGCCTCGAAGGCGAGCCCATAAATCAGCGGCTTCAGCGTCGACCCCGGCGAACGCACCGCTTGCACCATATCGATGGCACCCGCACGGCTCGCATCGAGATAGCCCGCCGATCCGACATAAGCCAAAACCTCGCCCGTCGCATGATCGACCGCCAAGATCGCCGACGACAGTTTATCGCCCAAAAGCTTTGTCTGCTCTGCCGCCAGCGTTTCCAACGCCGATTGCACTTCGCGATCAATCGTCAGCGCATGAACCGCAAGTTCCGTCTTCGCCGCAACTTCGCTCTCCGACAAATGCGGCGCAAACTTCGGAAACGCCCGCCGGCCCTTCGGTACCGGCTCTTCCTTCGCCCGATCCCGCTCCGCCGCTGAGATCACACCCACCTCATGCGCCCGGTCCAACACACGATTTCGCGCCCGCTGTGCTGCCTGCCAATCCCGGTCCGGCCGACGCGCCTCCGGCGACTGCGGCAACGCCACCAGCAAAGCGGCCTCCCCAATCGAAAGCCGCTTCGGCTCCTTGCCGAAATAGGCAAGCGTCGCTGCCCGCACGCCCTCGATATTGCCGCCGAACGGCGCCAGCCTAAGATAAAGCCGCAGGATCTCAGCCTTCGACAAATCGTCTTCGAGCTGCAACGCCCGCACCATCTGACGAAACTTGCCCTTGGCACTTTTTCCGTGCCGCCCTTCCAACAGCCGCGCCACCTGCATCGTCAGGGTCGACCCACCCGACACCAACCGCTGATGCCGCACCGCCTGATACGCTGCGCGCATCATGCCCACCGGATCGACACCACCATGATCTTCAAACCGCCGGTCCTCGAACGCCTTGAGAATATCGAAGTACCGCGGATCGATATCCTCCGCCTCCACCGGCATCCGCCAGCGACCGTCCGGCGTCGTGAACGCGCGCAACAGCTTTCCGTTACGATCGATCACCGTCGTCGATAACCCCTCCGCATTCGCGAGCGGCAGCGGCCCCAAATGCATCTTGGCGGCCTCGACGGCAGCAAACGCCACCGCCGAAACCACCAGCACACCAACAAAGAGCCGCGTCACCGCACGCATGGTCATCACTGCTTCTCTGCTTCCGAGGTCACCGTCAGACGGCCCGCTTCGGTCCGGGCATACCGCTCCGGCCGATACATGTCCTCGATCGTCGCCGCCGGATGCACAAACGTCCCCGGCGTCACCGCGCGCACGATGTAGGCCACCGCCGCCGACGCCTTGGCCGACGAGACGGCCACAGGTGCAGCCTCCGTCCGATCTTCACTCTCGCTCTCACCTTCTGCCTCGCCAGCACCGCCATTCGCAGTCGCCGCAGGCTTCGCCGACAGATCGAACGCCGCCACAAACCGGTCGTCGCGGAATTCGGTATGTTGCGGCTTCAGCGTATCCTTCAGCCATTCGAGATTGGTCACATCCCCGCCTTCGACGAGACGCGGATTATCGATCTCAAGACCAGACGGCAACCGGTCCACCAGCAGCACCCGGCCATGCGCCTCGTCGCTCTCGATCTTCACGACCGCCACGAGACGCTCATTCTGACCAATCTCCGCCGATCCACCCGCTGCACTGGCAAGGTCCACCGGCTCACCATCAAGCGTGTAATAGCTTCGCTGGATCGTAAACCCCTTCTCAGCCGCCGGTTCGGCTTCGAGAGACGCACCGATCACCGACACAACCGCATCGACGTTGGCATCGCCGTTGTTCGTAATCACGATACCCTTCTCGACCTCTTCCGCCGAAAGCCCGCGCACGATCGAGCCCTCAACCGGACCCCCGTTGATCGCCAGCTTCGTGCCCTTCAGATCCTCACCGAGCGCGTGCGCAGCCAGGAGCATCCATGCCTGCTCCTGCGTTGAGGTGTACTGCCGCGACTGATAGGCCTTCGCGACCACATTGACGAGCTTAGGCGCTTCTTCTCTGTAAAGCCCCGTCTCCATCGCCAGCGTCACCAGCGCCGCGCCATCACGCAGCGCCGACCCGAAGTCATTGCGCGCCAGCACGACCTTCGCCGTGTCGTCCATGCCACCGAGTGCCGCCTTGAACACACGCTCCGCCCGCGGCTTGTCCCCAAGCATGGACAGCGCTGCGCCAAGTTGCGCCTTCGCTAGCACTGTCTGGAACTGGTCGAGCTTCTCATCCGCGAAGTAGCGCAACTCGCCGACCGGCGCCCGCCCGTTCCGCGCCAGAACGTAAAGCGCATAGGCACGCGACTCCGCCGAATTGGCGGTGTCCTGAGCATTGGCGACGAAGTTCTGCAACCGGTCAAGCGCGAGGCCCATCGGCACCGGCCGCACCGCGTAACCGGCTTCCTTCGCCCGTGTCAGAAAGTCCGACACATACGCTGTCAGCCACAGATCCACATCTGTGGGACCCCAGACACCGAACGCCCCCGTGCTGTCCTGCATTTCGAACACACGGTCGATCGCGGCCTGCACGCGCGCTTTGATCTCCTTATCCGGCGCAATGCCGATCTGCTCCGCCACAGCATTCGCGTACACAAGCGGCATCGCCCGCGAGACGGTCTGTTCTGCGCAGCCATACGGATACCGGTCGAGCGACGTCAGCAAACCAGGCACATCCAGCGTCGCCGCCGGCCCCACACTCACGTTCACCCGCGTGCGGCTCTTAATCAGCCCCGCCAGGAGATCCGTGCCGAGCGTGATCTTGCCGCCCGCCCCGAGTGAACTGACCGTCGTCCGCTTGATGTCGCCCGCAGGCGGCTTCACGTCGAATGCCAGCTGCCGCTTCACGTCGATGCCATCCGGGCCCGTAACCGCCACATCATATGTGTGAAGCCCAACCTCCTTCGGCTTCAACGCGAGGCGCTCGCTGTTGCGCTCGCCCACCTTCAACGCCAACGGACGCGACAGGATGCTCTGCGCGCCGCCCCCCGACGCATCCAGCGGCAATTGCGAAACGGCCACCGTATAGCTGCCCGCCGGCCCATCGACGTTGTGCACCGAAAGGTCCACAGTTGCCTCATCGCCGAGCGTCAGGAACCGCGGCGCAGACACCGTCAGCGCCACTGCATCGCGCACGATCACATCCGCCGACCCATGACCAATCTTGGTCTTCGACCACGCAACCGCCATCACCCGCACAGTTCCATTAAAGTCCGGCAGCGCGAATTCGACGTTGGCCGTCCCGTCCGCGCCGACCTTCACAATCCCTGAGAAAAGCGCCACTGTCGCTTCAACGGGCGGTGAACCGGCAATGCCGTCCTCCTCCATGCTGTCGCCACCGGAGCGCATTTTGCCCCGCTCAGCCCGCATGCCGTCGATCAAGCGCCCGTAGAAGTCGCGCGCTTCAAGCGACAGCTTACGCTGCGCATGGAAATGCGTCTCCGGCGCCGGCGTCTGAAACTTTGTCAGATTGAGAATGCCGACATCGACCGCCGCAATCGTCACCCGCGCCTCTTCGGCCGCATCCAGCCCTTCGACCTTCACCGGGATCGTCAGCCCGTCGCCCGACTTGATCTTCGCCGCACCCGGCAAAGCCACCTTGAGCGTCTGCTTCGACTGATCGACGCCGATCCACTTGATGCCGATTGCGCGGCTGGGCATGCGCTTGGCCTGCTCGTCCATGGGCCGATAGAGCATGGCGGCGGCATAAGCCCCCGGACCCCAATCCTCTCCGACCGTCAACGCAACCTCACCGCCACCCTTGGCGATATCGACTTCCCTCGACGTCACGAGCCCGTTGCCAAGCACCGTCACCAGCGCCTTGCCGCCCTGCTTCGATGCAATGCGCAGTTTCGCTGTCTCGCCCGGCTGATAGCTCTCCTTGTCGAGCGCCACGTCGAGCATTTCCGGGCTCTCAGCCGCACCCGCCGCCGCATACCAGCCCGAGTTGAACGTCAGCGTCGTTGCAGGCCCACCTGCATCCACCGACCGCACTTCCAATTCGAACCGGCCATAGTCCACATCGGCCACGACCTTCGCGGGCACATCGCTAAGCGTATCCAGCGTCCCACTCGCCACCTTCCGCCGGATGGTTTGCGTCTCATACGTCCAAGCCCCATCGCGGCTGTACCACTGCCACGATGTCTCAAGCCGCACGAGTTCCCATACGAGACCGGCCTCCGCCGCCCGCGCACCGGCTGCATCGAGCGAAATCACCTCGAACGCCGCTTGCTCGCCGTCACCCGGCCCGCTGTCCTTGAACATCGGCTTCACACCGATGCGGCGCTGCTTCAGATCAACCGGCAACACGACATTGCGCTCGATCGACCGCCCCGAAACCTCACGCAAGCGCACCAGAATGCTGGCTTCCAGCGGCCGCGCGGTCTTCTCCACAGCCGGCAGCGACACAGCCAGCGTTGCCTTGCCGTTCGCATCCGTATCCGGCAAGCCTTCCAAAGGCTGCCGCACCGGATTGATCAACTGATCCGCATCGCCAAACCTGTAGCCAGGATACCCATCGAGATCCTTCGCCGCCGCGCGCACCACGATCTCGCCCTCGACCGACAGATCGGCGGCCGGAGGCCCATACAAATAGCGCCCGTCAATCGCAATCGACTTCGCCACATCGACCGCAATCGGCCCCGCGTCCGGCTTAAGCATCAGATCAAGCCGCTCCGGCACATAGTCTTCGACCAGGAAAGAAACCTGCGCCAGCGCATCGGCCTTCGGATCGGCATGCACCTTCGCGCGCCACGTCCCCGTCATGACACCGCCGCCCAAAGCGACCCGCACGGTGCGCCCGCCCAAGCCCTCATCGCTCAGCGGATAGCGCGCGTGTTCCACGCCATCAGGCCGCGTCAGGATCACCGTCACCGGCACGGTCGACGCCGCACCCGCTGCATCGCGAACAAGTGCCGTCACATTCACCTCTTCGCCCGGCCGATAAACGCCGCGCTCCGTATAGGCGAACGCATCGATCGGCCCCGGCGCATCTCGGCCCTTCACACCCCGATCCGACAAATCGAACGCATTCGACGTCAGATCGAGAAACGCATATTCGCCCTCGCCCGTCTCCGCCACGAGCACCGCCGGCTGCAACCCGCCCTCGCCGCGCGCCAGACCCGCCTCGAAGCGAACATATCCGTTTTGATCCGACTTGGCCGTTCCCAGAACTTCGTTGTTACGCGCAACGAGCTTCACGTTGGCACCCGCCACCGCCGTCGTCTCCGCCAGCGAGCGCACGAACGCATGTACGCCGCTATCACCGGAAAACGCCGTCAACCCGAGATCCGAAACGATGAACCACTGCGTCGAAAGGCTGTTCCAATTTTGGGCCTCGCCGCCGGCGACGGGCTTCGCAATCATCGCGTAGGCGCCCGGCTTCAACTGACCAATCGTGTCGCTCACCGGAAACGCCGTCACAACCTCTTCATTGATCTTTTGAGCGACATCCATCTCGCCCGCATAGACCTTCTCACCCGTACGATCGCGCAGCGTTTCGATGTCGTAGCCGTACAGCTGCCGGTCGAGTTCGCCGTTCCCGATCACCGCCGCCAAATTCCGGTCGCCGACGCGGTAAACCTCGATCGCCACCCGCTCCGTGTTGATGCTCACCACCGGAATGCCCTGCTGGCCCCGGCTCGGCAGCACGTAGCTCTTGCCCGTAAACCGCACCGATGCCTTGCGGTCCGGCACATAAACGGCGAGCGCAACGGTCTTCTCGAGCGTTTCCTTGGTTTCTGACGGCAACCCATCGCGAATTTGGATCTGATAGCGCTGACCAAAGGTCAGCCCCTCGATGCACAGCTGCGAGCCTTCCGCCGTCACGGTCTCCGGGTCCTTACCATCTACCGACACGAACTTCGCAAAATCGATATCGCCGCGGCTCAAGCTTTCCGAGAACACCGCGCACACGCGCGGACGCAACGCTTCCGTATCCGTCTTGTAGTCCGTCATGCGAAAGCCGTGCTCCGCGCGCAGCTTGTCATACGTCGCCCGCACCATTGGCGCCTCCGCCAACTCCAAGCTGATCCGGTAGGCATCAATCGCCGGCCGCCAGTACGCGCGCCGCTGCATCGCCTCACCTAGAACCCCAAGCGCCTCCGCCTGCCGGCTCTTGTCAGTAGCCAACTCGTAGGCTCGGTACGCCGCGCCCGACGCATTCACCGGCAGGTCGTACCGCTCAGCCGAATTCTCGTCCGTCACCTTGATGGCGAGCAGCGCGCGTGCCAGCCCCAGCCAGCTCTCGGCATTTTTCGGATCGGCGGAGACAGCCGTCGCATAACTGCGCGACGCCGCCCGCGCATCTGCCGCCACGAGCTTCGCGCCCACCAACCTCAGGTCGGCCGCAGTCTTCCCCCCCGCTTTCCACGTCTCGCGGACGTACTTCTCGTACCGCGCGGCGTCCTCAGAAATACCCTGATGCACAAAACGCGACGCCGCCGACGCGGACCAGGTCCCAGCCACGACGGCAAACACAAGAAGCAGGAAGGCGCTGAACAGGCGCATGACGTCACCCTTGCAAAAAGCTGCGCGAACAAGCGCTCGCGCATGCGGATTAAACCGTAGTGATCATCGTTTTTCTAAGTGGTCCCGTGAAGACCAACAGCCGCAAGCGGCCAGAGGACGGCGGCAACCCCGCACTTATCCGAACTTACCGCTTCTTACCGCCAAGTCCCGCCCCGGCCTGTCCCCACGCGCCATCCGGCCGGCTCCCCGCGGGGGAGTCGGATGGCGCAAACAAAAAAGCGGGTCCGAAGACCCGCCCCCCGTTTCGCAACGGAAATGTCGTTGAATTAGTGCCGCGTGGAGACAGTCGGCGCCGTCTCACCCTCGGCAATGGCCGCGATCGACACCTCGACCGGCGCCACGACAGCGGCAACGTCTGCAATCACCGCGACCGCCTCACGCTGACCGGAACCAGCAAACGACCAGACACGATTGAACGAGCGATGGGCAAGGGCAGCCGTCTCCGCACAATCCGCGCTGTAGATTTCATAGGCATCGCGCTTGGCCGGTTCGCGGCGCATGCAATCGCCAATCCAGGCCACTTTATCGCCAACCGCCAGCTGCTCATGGGCGTCGAGCAAGCGGCCATCGCACGCCGAACGCATCTCCACGCCGGCGAGCAGACTGGTCACGGCATCACTCGCGCCCTCCTCAAGGACCGCAATAACGCGGACCTTGAGACCGGCGGCCCGAATAGCATCCGCTTGCGCAGCCAAAGCCTTCAGCACCGGGCTGTCGAACGACCGCGCCAACACCGTCATGCCCCGGCCGTTTGCATCGCACGCTACTCCGGCAGCAAGCAGCTCGGCGACAAACGTCGAAAGCCGGGCTTCCTTCTCCTCCTTGCGTACGACGTGCATCCGAGGCGGGGTGAAGGTGGGCATGGGCTCTGCTTCCTTATTCCTCCTCCGTGATGACGCTTGGGCCGCGTCGCCGGAGGAATATGTTTCGTGACACCCAATCTGCGTCCGAAGGCGTTAATCAACCGTTGCCAGCCGTTCGATTCTGAACAGCAGTTTCGGTTGTCAAAAAGTCCTCAATGCCCCCGCGGCAGTGCCGGACGCAACCGACCTGCCAGCGCGGCTAGCCCGTCCGCATCGTCATCAGCAGAGCCATCGAAATCATTGAGTTCGAACAGATCTTGTTGATCGTCCGCAGACGTCTCGATCGCTTCCGCGATCTGGGCAATGGCGGGGTCAGCCGCCGTTTCGCCTGCGAACTCAGGCAGCGCCTGCGCGAGATTTCCGTCCGCAGAAAAAAGTGTAACCGGAAGAGTTGCCTGGCTCACCGGAACCCGGAACGTCGCCGTTTCCCGCCGCATCACAATGTCGACCATGCCCTCAACGGGTGCCGCCGGAAAGATGCGGTCAACGGCCGGACCAGGAGACCGGCCAGCGTCAGCCTCAATGTTGGCATGCGGCGACCCAGACGCCGCCCCCACCGGACGCGGACGTAGCGGCACCACCGTCGGCAGAGCGTCGTCTGAAACCGTCCGCTCGGTCACGGACGTGCCCCGCGATGCCGGCATCGTATTGCTATTCGCCGCCCGCACCGCGATATGCGCATCCCGCTCCGGCCGAACCGAAAGCTCATCCTGTGCCGCCCGCGCATAGGGACCATGCCCCGCTGCAAATCGTGCCTCATCAGGCGTTGATGAGACCTCGGCGGCCCGAACAGCCGGCCCGGCTTCAACCCGCCGTTCCGGTCGCGGCATCTCTGGCAATGCAGCCGTACGCGCCGTCACATCCCGTGCCTCAGCCACACGTTGGTCCTCGGCCCGCTTCGCCGCACCCATGACCGCGCCCAGAATAATCTCCTGCCACGCCCCATCGCGGAACCTATAAATCCGGAACGCCCGGCACCCAGCAAACTTGCTCCCCTGCCGCGCCAGCTTCTTCTGCACGGTCGCCGTCGTCAGCAGCGGACTATGCACGCGGGCAAAGATCCGTTCCTTCTCGAAACTTGTGAACAGGTTGGCCAAGAGATGCGCCTCGTGCTGCAACTCCTGCGCCTCCTGCGTGCCATAGGCGGTCGGCGGAACCACGCCCCCACGCCGGCCCATCGTGTAGGGAGCATCCAGCGGCACCGCGACGTAGTACACGCCCCCCTGATCGAACACGACATGCCGGAAAACCTCGAACGTCTGCCGCACGTCGGGATCGCGATGAATGTCGTTGAACCGCGAGAGAATAGTACTCACCGGACTACGCTCCGCCGCCTGCATCCGCGGCATCAGCCCGCCAAGCCGGTTGACCGGTCGCCCCATTGAGACGAGCAGCAGACACAGATCAACAAACAGCGCCACCGCGAGCGGCACATAATCCCGCTTCGATAATCCCACCGCCTCCGTTTCGAAGGCCCGTTGCCCGGAACCGCTTTCCACCGACTGCACAGCCTTCTGCTGCAAGTCCCGCAGTTCATCAGCTGAGGGCGGCATCTTGAATGACAGCGCGCCATAGAATGTCGCCGTCAGCCGGCGGAATGCTTCAATGGTCGCTTCCGAACCTTCAACCGCCGCGATCTTGGGCTTCTCCAGAACCGGCAACTGATCGATGGCCTTCACCGCCCCGCGCAGCGCACCCTGCAACTGCGCATCCGGACAGATAAACCCGCCCTTCTTGGGATCGCCAAACGTCGACTGCTCGGCCCGGTCCGCCAATTCGGTCCGGACTTGCCGCAACTGCGGATCCGTCCGGAAAGCATTGAACCCGGTCACCGTCATATCGAGTTTGCGCGACAACGCCTTCATGAACTCGTTGCGTGTCCCCGACTTGGCATCGACCGTCGAGGGATCACTGTTGACGATCTTCATGAGATCGCCGTCGAGCGCCGACAACTCGGCCCGCACCGCGGTCGCCCGCTCCTTCACGAAATCGGACGTAAACGAAAATCGCGCTGCATCATCCTCGCGCAGCTTCCGTCGCGGTCCGTCACCCGGTCGGCTGTTGGGGCATGATGTCCCCTTCGTCCGCTCAAGCTCCGCCTTCTCCGTCGACAGCGCCGACAATTTCACCAGCGTACTTTGCAGCTGATCCAATCGCGTCGCCGCAGCATTGAGCGAGCCTTGCACTTGGCCCACAGCCGACTCGGCCGACCGCGACGCCTCCGACCGGCTCTCCAACACCTTCCAGTAAAAACCGAAGCCAAAACCCACGGAAATGAGGGTCAGAAACACATATCCAGCCGCATAAACGACCTTCGTGAAAAACGGGATTGGCGCAAACATCTGATCCAGCAGCCAAATGATCATCGTCATTAGCATCGCGACGGAGAACGCGATGATGGCTTTGTGGATCAGCGGCAGGTCGCCCATGTTGGCTTCGATCAGCTCCAGCATGCCGACATAGGTCGCCACCCACGACAGGATGCCGAGCCCGGCAATCAGCACAATCTTCTTGAGATCCCGCCCCTCGCCAGGTTGCCCCTGCGACGGCGCCAGTCCGCCGCCATCGCCCCCAAACGCGAACGCCGCCGTCCGCCGCGTCTGCATCGTGTGTGCACTCGACTGAAACGCCATGGAACCTGCCCGAACCCACACCAGAACTGAAAACTCGCGATCTCCTTCCCTAGTCGTCCTTCATGTCCCGATGGGGACTGGACTATGGCGGGCCGGCGGCGTGTCCCCGGCTTCCCCGTGGCGCATGGATCCCCTTTTCCCCATGCCCCCCTGGTTCGCAGCGCGCCCCCGTGCTTTACCGTCCAAGTGACACGCAGGGAGAACCGCCCATGGCCAAGGACGACAAGCCCGCAAAGCTGGAAAAGAAATCAAAACCGGCGAAAGCCACAAAAGACCCGCTGGTGGCCTTCGACATCAACAACCCGGAACTCCCCGGCGCCATCGCCGAGGCCGCCATGGGCTCGGGCGGCTACCCCTACGACAGCAAAGTCAAACGCAAAGACTACGAAGAACAGCTAATCCCGCTGCAATTGGAACTCCTGAAGTTCCAAACCCACGTCGAAACCACCGGCCAGCGCGTGGTCATCGTGTTCGAGGGCCGCGACACCTCTGGCAAAGGCGGTGCAATCTCGACCATTCTGGAGCGCATCAATCCCCGCCACGCCCGCTCCGTCGCGCTGACAAAGCCCACGGAAGTCGAACGCGGCCAATGGTATTTTCAGCGCTACGTTCAACAATTGCCCACCGCCGGCGATATGGTCCTGTTCGACCGCTCCTGGTACAACCGCGCCGGCGTTGAGCGCGTCATGGGCTTTTGCACGCCCGAGCAACATGCCAGCTTCCTCCGCGACGCCCCCGAATTCGAAAGCCTCATTGTCCGCGACGGCGTCAAACTCCTGAAGCTCTACCTGTCCGTCGGCCGCGAAATGCAGCTCACGCGCTTCCACGAACGCCGGCACAATCCGCTGAAGCGCTGGAAATTCACCGACATTGATCAGGCCGCTATCACCAAATGGGACGACTACACCGAAGCCGAAACCGAAATGCTTCGCTTCACCGATACCCCAGACAGCGCTTGGACCATCGTGCGCGCCAACGACCAGCGCCGCATGCGCCTCGAAGTCATCCGCAAGATCGTCACCCTTCTGCCCTATGAAGGCCGCGACCAGAACGTGGCCACGCCCCCGGATCCAAAAATTGTGGGTTCCGGCCTGTCGTTCCTGCGGCCCGGCGTCCCGTCCGCCTGATGAGCCATTTCTCCCACGAGACCACGAACAACGGGCCAAAACCTGCGGAAAAACCGCGCGCCAGCCCCGCACAGCTTTCAGCCGCGTCCAAACCGGGTTAAGCCTCACGGGCGCAATTCGCCCGGATGCGACGGGCAACAACAATGGTGGCACCCTTCCATGATCGACAAGAGCTCTGGCGTGATCTGGGTCAGCATCCTCACAATCGGCATCTGCGCCATCATCTTGGCTGCCGGCAGCGGCGTCGCGCACTATTTCATGGCCGTGACAGCGTTGATCAGCTTCGCGATCGCCGCGATCGGCTTGCGGGAGATCATCTCCCTCGACAAAGCCAATGCCTCCTTGAGCGCCGTATCCGCGGCCACGGCCCGCTACATGGGGCTCGTCTACGCCTGGGGCGCGCTCGCCCTTTTCGCCACCTACTATTTCATACTGCCTGAATGGCGGGAGTGGCCGGTGTTCTGCGGCGCGCTGGCAGTGGTCGCGGTTGTCAGCCTGTTCTTTGCCGTCACCATGTCGAACGATGTCGCGCGCGGCAAGGACGATCCCACACTTCTCAGGATCGGCCGCATCCTCACGATCGTCCAGTTCTCTGGAACGGTGGCCGCTGTCATCGGCCTCATGATCGACCCAGATAAGCAGTTCCTCAACACCGCCAAGCTGGATTGGGCCGCCCAGACTGTTTTCCTTTTCGGCGCCATCGCGCTGGCCGCGATCAGTGCCGCCGCACTCTTCTACACCCGCGACCGCCAGCCAGCGGCATAACCCCTTCGCATAACCCAGACGTTCGATAAGGGATCCGCATGTCGCTTCAACCCCTGGTCGCCAGTGTTGTGGTCGCTGCGCTCTTGAGCGCCGCCGGCATGGCGTTTGGCGCAGCCACCGCCAACCGCGGCCTCGCCGGTTTCAGTGCCTTCGCCTTCTCTTTCTTTATTTTTATCGTGGCCTGGCGCGTAAACAGGCCGGCCTGGCTGCCAGAAAACGCGACGAAGCCCGGCATCCTCTTCCACACCATGCGCCGCAACACACGTCTCGCGGCCCTGACCTACGCCTGGGCCGCCGCCAGCTTTTTCGCCGTCTATGGTCTGACCGACGTCCGCTGGCAGCATGGCTGGCAGTATGGCACCGCGGCAACCCTCATCGCATGCGCCCTGCTCTACTATGTGCGCCACCTCGGTGACGGCGACAACGGCACCCCGCCCCCCATTGCGCTCACACTTCTCCACGGTGTTGCCGTCCTCGGCGGAGTGGCGTTCCTGATCTTGACCGGCAAACTCCTCACTCCTAAAGGCGACTGGCCGGCAAACATCATCTTCCTCTTTGGCGGCATTGCCGTCTTCACCGTCTGCTACGTCGCCTTCATCACCCAATGGCGATGGCGCAAGACCTGACCGGGCGCGGCCACTAAGTCTGGCACGTCGGACAATAGAACGTGGACCGCCCCGCCTGCACGATCCGCCGGATACGGCCGCCACATCCTGCCGAGCAGCACGGCTCGCCCGCACGATCGTAGACCTGGTGCCGGTCTTGGAAGCCACCCGGCGACCCATCCGGCCGGCGATAGTCCCGCAACGTCGAACCGCCCGCTTCCACAGCCTCCAGCAACACCTGACGGATCGCCGCCACCAGTCGTTCACTGCGCTCCGCCGGCTTTCCGTTCCGCATGGCAAGCGTCCCCGCCCGCCGCCGCGGCGACAACTGAGCCCGGAACAGAGCCTCGCAGACGTAAATGTTGCCAAGCCCCGCGATATTGCGCTGATCCATAAGAAACGCCTTGAGATCGGCACGCCGTCCCGCCGCCCGCGCAGCAATCATCGCCGCGTCGAAATCGTTGCCCAGCGGCTCCACGCCAAGACCGCAAAACAGGGCATGGGCCTCCATGTCGGCGTGAGGTTCCAACAGCATGTACCCAAACCGCCGCGGATCGTTGTAAGTCACCCGCAACCCCGCGACCGTCTCGAACACGACATGATCGTGCTGCGGCAGGTGCCCGCTCTCATAGACGTAGTCGCCCACAACCCCCCCGCGCGCCGTCCCGGCCGTCTCGCCAAGAATGAAGCGCCCGGTCATACCCAGATGCACGACAAGAACGTCGCCGCTATCGAGCAGCAGCCGCAGATACTTCGCCCGCCGCGCCACGCCCGTGATCGCCCGACCCGTCAGCCGCGCCGCAAAATTATCGGGAAACGGAAAGCGAAGGTTGGGCCGCCGCACGTCCACCCGCACCAATGTCTGCCCGCACAGCACGCGCTCCAGACTGCGGCGGACGTTCTCAACTTCCGGCAATTCTGGCATCCAGCCAAATCCTCATGCACACCCGCCTCACCAAACGGCGGTCAACGCCACGGACGAGGGTGGACATTCCAGCCCTCAATGGCGACAAATGGGCCATGTCCGACACAAACGAAAATCCAGAGCCGAACCTCGCCCCCGGTCTGGATCCCCACCCCGGTCAACCGCTCAGCAACGATCCCATCGCGTTGGAGATTTTGCGCGGCACCTCACGCATGCTCATCGACGCCGGCCTCACACCCATCTCGGAATTCACGCTCCCCAACGGCCGCCGCGCTGATATCGCGGCCCTCGACCGCAACGGCAATCTGATCATTGTGGAGATCAAATCCAGCCTCGCCGACTTCCGCAGCGATCACAAATGGCCCGAATACGCGCAATACTGCGATCAGTTCTTTTTTGCGGTAAAGCCGGAATTTCCCCGCGACGTCCTACCCGAGGCCTGCGGACTGATATTGGCTGATCGGTATGCCGCCGAAATATTGCGGGGCCCCGCATCCGCCCCACCGCTGCCTGCCGCGCGCCGCAAGGTCCTGTTATTGCGCTTTGCCCGCACAGCCGCTCTTCGACTGGCAGCCGCGAGCGATCCGGGCCTCAAAGTCCGCAGCGAAGCGTCGGACATCTAAAGAGTCATCGCAGCCTACTTCGGTGCGCGCTTGGCAAGAATACGCTGCAGCGTGCGCCGGTGCATATTCAGCCGCCGCGCCGTTTCCGACACGTTGCGGTTGCACAATTCATAGACGCGCTGAATGTGTTCCCAGCGAACGCGGTCGGCCGACATCGGGTTTTCCGGCGGCGGCGCTTTCGAATTCGGAGGGGCCAAAAGCGCGTCCGTCACGTCGTCCGCATCCGCCGGCTTGGCCAAATAATCGACCGCGCCAAGTTTAACGGCCGTCACCGCCGTCGCGATGTTGCCGTATCCCGTCAGCACGATGATGCGCGCGTTCGGGCGGACCCGGGTCAATTCGGCGATAACGTCGAGCCCGTTGCCGTCCTCAAGACGCAGGTCGATCACCGCGAAGGCCGGCGGGCTCTGGCGCACGAGGTCGATGCCTTCCGACACCGTGAAGGCGCTGCGGACAAGAAATCCGCGCTGCTCCATGGCACGCACCATGCGCTGCAAAAACGCCCGGTCGTCGTCCACGATGATGAGCGAGCGATCTTCGGGCAGCTCATCGGGCTTAAATGACAAATCTTCAGTCACGGGCGTCCTCCACGTGCGGCAAACTATAGTCTTGCCCCGATCAAGCCAAGGGCAATCCCACGGAAAACGCATACCTCTGTATTGGTAAATAGATTAACGGTCGAAAACTTCGACCGCCGCCGGCCGGACCTGCGGCCGCGGCAGGGCCGTGCCAGGACCGCCCCGTTCCGCCCCCGCCTCGAACGCCTCCCGTGGCCAGACGAGTCGGACCACCGCTCCCCGCTGCGGCGCCTGCTTGTTTTCCAGGTTCACCCGCGCGCCCGACCGCTCCAGCAAGGTCTTGGCGATAAAGAACCCTAAACCCAGCCCCCCGGCCTTGCTGGTACTCCGGCGGGCAGACATCGGCCGCGAGGTCACATAAGGCTCGCCCAGCGTATCGATAATCTCTGGCGCAAATCCCGGCCCATCGTCCGTCAGCGTCACCGAAACGGTCGTCTGATCCCATTCGCCCGTCAAATCGACCCGCCCGCGCGCAAAATCGACCGCGTTCTCGATCAGATTGCCCAGACCGTACAGCACCCCCGGTCTGCGCGCCGACATCGGCTGATCCTGAACCGCCCCCGTCATGCCGCTCGCGGGGTGCACAAAAATATGGATCGGCTTGCCATCGTTGGAATAGGGAGCCGCCGCCTCTTCCAGCATCTCCTGCAGCGAGATATTGCCGTGCAGCGGATCCTGCTCGGTCGGGTGCTTTGTGAGCTTCTGCAAAATCTCGCGGCAACGCAGCGCCTGCTGCCGCAGCAGCTCGACGTCCTCCGCGAGCAGGCTGTCCTTCGGCAGCCCCGCCTGCATTTCCTTCGTCACGAGAACGATGGTCGAGAGCGGCGTGCCCAGTTCGTGCGCTGCCGCCGCGGCCAGCCCATCAAGCGCGTGCAGCTTCTGTTCCCGCGCCAACACGAGTTCCGTTGCCGTCAACGCCGCCGACATGAGCTTCCCTTCCCGCGTCAACCGCCGCGCATAGAGAGCCATGAACAGCATCGTCGAGACCACCGCAGCCACGATCCCCAGATCGTACAGAACCGGATGATCGAGCGGCTCCGACGGATACCAGGGCAGCGGATAGGATGTGACCGCGATGACGATAGTCGCCAATGACGCCAGCGACGCCAGCACCACTGTATGCCGCGGCGGCAACGTCGCCGCCGAAACCGTGACGGGCACGACTAAAAGCATCGTGAACGGATTTTGCACCCCGCCCGTAAAATAGAGCAGTGCCGCCAGTTGCACGATGTCGTACCCCAGGAGCGCGGTCGCCAACCGCGCCGTCAACCGGTGCCGCGCCGGAAACTTCACAGCAAGAAAGACGTTCAGCCATGCCGAGCAAGCTGTGAGAAACAGGCACCAGCCGACCGGAAGCCGGAACTCGAGCCCGAGCGCCACCACGCCGATCACGGCCAGCTGACCGAGCACGGCGAGCCAGCGCAGACGCACAATCGTCTGCAGTCGCAGTTGGCTGTCCTCGTCGCTCGATTGCCAGAACCGGCTCAAGATTGATTGCTCCGACGACACGGCCTCAGCTCGTCCTCCTTGAGTGTGCAGGGGTGCAAAAGCTCTCATGCGTTCCCAACCATAGGCGAGCCGGCGTTGCAAGTCACAGCCTACCGGGCTATTTCCCACGGACAGAGGCAGCGATGGCGCGGCCGCTGTCCACCCGTATAACGCCCGTGCGAAAGCCACCCGATCCCCACGACCCCAAGTCAAAGACAAAAAGGTTGCTTTATGCCTTCGAAACTAACCGTCGCCCTTGCACTTGGGCTCCTTGCCGGCATCGCCACCGCCTACATAGCGCTGAGCGTACCCGACCCATCCGCGCCCCAAATCACGGCAACCGCCGGCAAGCCAGCGATTGGCGGTCCGTTCAGTCTCATCAACACCGCAGGCCAGCGCCGGACCGAGAAAGACTTCGCCGGCAAGCCGATGCTGGTCTTCTTCGGCTTCACGAATTGCCCTGACGTGTGCCCGTCCGGCCTTCAGACTCTGACTGTTGCGTTGAACGAACTGGGCGACAAGGCAAACCAGATCTCGACGCTTTTCATCACTTTGGATCCCGACCGCGACACGGCAGACACCCTCAGCCAATACGTCAAGAGTTTCCATCCCAACATTCAGGGCCTAACGGGCACGCCGGATGAAATCCAGTCAGCGATCAAGGCGTACCGGGTGTACGCTGTGAAAGTTCCCGACGAAAAAGATCCCAAGCGCTACAACATCGACCACAGCTCGTTCTTCTATCTCATGAACGCCAACGGCGAATACACGAAGCATTTTCCTCACTCCACGGATGCCCATGTGCTCGCCAAGGCACTCGCTGCAGCGCTGTGATTGACTTTAGCAATGCGTACAATAACGCATCTTGTCGTGCCCGAACGTGCCGCTTCTGCGCCACAGTCAAGTCCCCCCGCGCACCACAAAATTTTCTGCTCGCGCACAACCCTTCAAACTTGGTATCTGGAGTAATCAGCGGCGCTTCGTAACATCGGCGCATTCAACAGTTCGAATGAGTACCCAACTACACCATTGACGAACGACGCGGTTCGTCATCGTATCGGGTGCGCACGAGACCAGCGTAATCGGGATTAATGTATCGCGGCGGATTGAGCGCACCGATCGAAGCGCTGCCCGCTCATTCGAGGACGTACATGCGCAAATCCAAAGTGCCTCATGTGACGACGCTCTCCAAACGAGAGACAGATCGCATCGGCGCACCTGTCGAAGTCCGTCGCCATCCGGCCGCGCGACGCCTGACACTGCGCGTGAGCCGCACACGCAGGGCCGTCATCGTGACACTGCCCGTCCAATGCGGTATCGAAGAAGCCGGCTCTTTCCTGAACCGCAACCTCGATTGGGTCCGTGAGCGTCTCGATAGCCTGCCCGCCCCCATCCCATTTCGTAACGGAATGCTTGTCCCTTTGCGCGGCGTCGCCCACCGGGTGGTCATGCCCGGAGAAATTCCCCGCCGGCGTGTTGTCCGCCGCATCGACTCCCACCCATTTCACGAACTCCACGCGCCAGGCGACTTGACCGCCGCTGTCAAACGGCTCGAACAATGGTTCGCCAAGGAAGCGCGCACCGATCTCGAAGACCGCGTCGGCTGGCACGCCCGCCGCATTGGCGTGAAACCGAGCCGCCTGACCATCCGCGATCAGACCAGCCGCTGGGGCTCTTGCTCCACAACGGGCGCACTGTCCTTCTCGTGGCGTCTCGTGCTCGCCCCGCCTGCGATCCTCGACTACGTTGCCGCCCACGAAGTCGCCCATCTGCGCGAAATGAACCACGGCCCGCGCTTCTGGGGGCTCGTGCGTCAGACCTGCCCGGAGATGGACGATGCCAAGCGCTGGCTGCGCATCTACGGCATGGATTTGCACCGCTATGGCGTCGAACCAGAAAATTGACACGGGGCTCGCCTAGCGCGTCCCGGCACCCGCTCCCAGCGACATCAACCCCGGCATCGGCCGCGATGCCGCGCGAGGTTGCAGGGCTAAGTCGCTCTCCGCCCGCTCCGGCCCACCGGCGTCCGGCAAACCCTGCAACGCCCGCGCAATGAAATCCTCATCGATCCGGTTCGTGGGATAGACCTCGGAATCGGCACGTTTCTCAGGCGCTTTTTTCTGCGGTTGAGACGCCGGAGACATCGTCGTCGGCATGCGCCACGGCAGCAACTCCGGCGCCGCCCCGCGATCACTGGTATAGTAGCCCTGCCCATCTGAAACCGACTGTGTTCCAGCCAGCGGTAGACCATCAAGCCCCGCGTGCGCATGTTCCATGACGCGATGCCAAATCAGCGCCGGCAGATTGCCGCCCGTCGCCTTACGCATCGGCGACCCGTTATCATTGCCCGTCCAGACGCCGCCGACATAATGCGCCGTGTAACCAATGAACCAAGCATCTCGGAAGTCCTGGCTTGTCCCAGTCTTGCCGGCGGTCGCATGCGCCGCCAACCCAGCGCGTTTGCCCGTCCCGCTTTCCACCACGGTCTGCAACATGCCGTTCAAAGCAGCAATCGATCCCGGCGCCGCGACCGTGTCTCCGCTCGGTGCTGGTCGGGCATAAAGAACCCGCCCCCCGCTCGAACGAATGCGGCGGATCACATGCGGCTCGACCACCGAGCCACCCGTTGCAAACGCTCCGTAAGCACCCGTGAGATCGAGCAGCGAGACCTCAGACGTCCCCAGCGCCAGCGACGGCTCGGGCCGCAGCGTCGCCTCCATCCCAAGCTGTTTCGCCAACGCGACGACCCTGGCCGGACCCACATCCATCATCAGCCGCACGGCGATCGTGTTGATCGACTGCGCCAAAGCCTGCCTCAACGTCGTCGCCCCGCTGAACCGCCCATTATCGTTTTTCGGCGACCATCCATCGAGATTGAACGGCAGATCGTACGCCACGCTATCGGGCGTATACCCCTTCTCTAAGGCCGCCAGATACACGATCGGCTTGAACGCCGACCCCGGCTGCCGCATCGCCTTCACCGCGCGATTGAATTGGCTTTCCGCATAAGACCGCCCGCCAACCATCGCTCTGACGCCGCCCGACAGATCGAGCACCGTCACGGCCGCCTGATCGACATCGAGCTCCTGGCCCTCCCTGCGGATCGCCTCAGCCACCACGGCCGACGCATGCCGCTGCAAATTCCGGTCGATGGTCGTGTCGACGATGATTTCCCCATTGCCCCCGCCCAACGCCTCGGGCATCCGGTCCAGCACATAATCGATGGCATAATCGTTCGCCTGCCGTTCGCTGTCGCGGCGCGCTGTCGTAAACACGACGCGCTTGGAACGGGCCTTTTGCTCCTCCGCCGCTGAGATAAACCCAGCGTCGTGCATTTTCGCCAGCACGCTATGGCTGCGGATCATCGCCAATCTGGGGCTCGATGTCGGTGCAAACCGCGACGGCGCCTTCAACAGGCCAGCGATCACCGCCGCCTCTGGCAAAGTCAGCGCCCGCGCCGACTTGTCAAAATACCGCTGCGCCGCCGCCTCGATACCGTAGGCCCCGCCCCCGAAGTAAACCCGGTTGAGATAGAGTTCGAGAATCTCATGCTTGGTCAGCCGCAACTCCAGCCAAAGCGCCAGCACAACCTCTTCCACCTTGCGACCCAACGTCCGCTCCGGCGAGAGAAAGAGGTTCTTGGCCAACTGCTGCGTCAGCGTTGATCCACCCTGCGCGAAACGCCCTGACCGCAGGTTGACGAACGCGGCGCGCACAAGCCCCGCCGGATCGAACCCCCAATGCGTCCAAAACTTCCGGTCTTCCGTCGCAATCACCGCATCGATGACGCGCTTGGGCAAAAAGTCGAGCGGAATGAAATCATGCGCCGTCCCCCGTTCAGCGAGCACACTCCCATCGCGCGCAAGAATGCGGATTGGCTGCCCGGACACTTTCGTTCGAAGCGACAACGGATCAGGGATCGTGAAAGTGTAGAACACCAGCATCGACGCAAGTGCCAGAGAAGCCATTGAGGCCACAGCAAGCGGCACGACGATCAGGGCCCGCGCAACCGGGCTCAATCGGTGCGCGCGTTTGCCCGTCACCCTCTTTGCGACACCATTGCTGCCGCCGGAGATCAGCCGAAAAAAGTCCCTCGTCGCACGCCGCACCGTTCTGGCACCCCGCGCAACGACGCTTTTTCCGCCCCGCTTCGACCCACCCATAGCGTTACGTCCAACACCACGACGATCCACGCTTCAAAAGCGCGGACCGGCATTCCCCACAAAATTGAACGTAGACGAACGGGCTTAAGGCCCAGTTAACCTCAAGTCTGAGCGAACTCCATTCGCGAATCGCGCGCCGCCCATCGCCAAACCCACCCGCAATTGATCGTGCTCAATGAGCACCCTGCAAAATGCTGGAGAATGAAACCGCAACAACGATTGAGGATAGGTCCCCATGCGCCGGTTCATCGCGGCCGCCACCGGTTTGGTAGCGCTCACCGTCTGCGCTCTCACGGGCCATGCCGACGGCATCGGCGATCCCGCCCGCGGCCTGGAGTTCGCACAAGCCAACTGTGCTGGCTGCCACGCCATTCTGGGCGAGGAAACGATTTCGCCCAATCCCGATAGCCCTGCCTTCAACGCCGTGGCCAACACCCCCGGCATCACGCGCACCGCCCTCAGCGTCTTCCTTCAAACCCCGCACCCCACGATGCCCAATCTCATCGTCGCGGGAGAGGATGCCGACAACCTCATTGCCTACATCCTGAGCCTCAAGGCTGGCGGCCAGAACCCACCGAAGTAACGGCCGCCCCGCACGATGGACACGCGCCCGCGCCTGCCACCACCGCCCAACCGCAGCGGCACCTGCCATGACCGGACGGGATCACACCGTGCCCGACGGCCACACGCTCATCGAACACGAAACACGCGCCATCCCACAAACTCTGCTCCGCCGGCACGTCTTCCAGGTATTTGAGAATACCGCCCTCGAGATGATAAACCTCGTCGAACCCATGCGCGCGCAAATAAGCTGACGCCTTTTCACAGCGGATGCCGCCCGTACAAAACATCGCTATTTTAGGATGTTTTTCCGGCTCCAAGTTCTGCGCCACGTAACTCTTGAAGTCCGTAAAGCTCCGCGTCTTTGGATCGACCGCCCCGCGAAACGTGCCAACCGAAACCTCATAGTCGTTGCGCGTATCGATCAACAGCACGTCCTCGCGCGCGATCAGATCATTCCAATCCTGCGCCCTGACATAGATCCCCGCGCGCACTGTTGGATCGGCCTCCGGCGCCCCAAACGTCAGGATCTCAGGCTTCACCTTCACCTTCCAACGCTGAAACGGCTGTTTGTCAGCGACACTCTCTTTCGAAAGCAGCCCGGCAAACCGCTGATCGGCCCGCAAATGCGCCAACAGCGCCCGAACGCCCGCATCCCGTCCCGCAATCGTCGCGTTGATCCCCTCCGGCGCTACAAGGATCGTCCCACACAGCCCCTCCCGCTCTCCCAGCGCCAACAAGTCCGCCTGCAAGGACTCACAATCCTCAACGCGCACAAACTTGTAGAAGGCTGAAACAGTGAAAATCATGGCATCGACGCGCTTGGTACCCGCCGCTACTCCGAACACGGCGGCAGGGCCCGAATATGTTCAATCAAGTCGCGCGGAAGTCCGGACGTGTCCCGCTCGACCGCGAGACATCCGCGACGGCCCTCCGCAGCCGTGTTCGGATTGAATTGACTGTTGTCCAGCACCTGCCAACGATCAACCGAAGAAACATAATCGGGAAAGTTCGCGATCGATCGCGCAAACCTTCGCCGCACATCCGCCTCAGGCACATCATGCCCGCCCTCGACGACGCGGCGGGCCACGCGGGCCAGACAAATTTCGGGCGTCGGCACCATGAAATACAGCAGCCGGATTTCAAATCTCGCCTCACGCGCCTGATCGAGCGTTCGCAAATGGGTTCGTCCGGCCAGGGTAGTCTCCAGCGTAAACGACTGCTGATCCGCGATAAACGAACGGATGCGAGCGAGCGCAACTCGCGCTGACGCTTCTCTGGCAACGCTCGGATCAAGCGGTGACAAGCCGCGCGCAATCTCATCGAGATTGACGAAATGCACAGAACCCGAAACGGCTCGAATGTGTCGGTACGCATACGTCGTCTTGCCGACCCCATTGGGTCCGGCAACAACCCAGAGCGTGGGCTTTGCGCTTCCTACCATCACACGTCGAGGTTTTGCACGCTGAGTGCGTTGTCCTGGATGAACTCGCGCCGCGGCTCCACCACATCGCCCATGAGCTTGGAAAAGATCTCATCCGTCTCCGCCAGATCACCGATCCTGACCTGCAGCAATGTGCGAGCGTCCCGGTCGAGCGTCGTCTCCCAGAGCTGATCCGGGTTCATTTCACCCAGACCTTTGTACCGCTGCAGCGTCAGCCCCTTGCGCCCCGCCTCGTAGATCGCCTCAAGCAGGCTACGCGGCCCATGCACCGGTATCGTCTCCGCCTTGCGCTTGAGCTTCGCCGGCTGCGCATAAACTTCCGAAAGCGACGCATGACGTTCGTTGATCCGCCGCGCATCCAGCGACGAAATCAGCCCCCGGTCGAGCACGTGCACCTCGGTCACGCCACGCACCTGCCGCCGAACCACATAACCCTCGTTGCTGATCCGGCCTTCCCAACCGGTCTCCGTCTCTTCGGCCATCTGGTCCAGTCGCGCAGCTAACAGCTGCGCCGCAGCCTCCCCTTTCGCCTCTGTCGCCAGAAGATCCGGGCTCAAAAGCCCCATGATGGCCGCCTGCTCGACGATCCCGCGGTTGTACCGCGAATGCAGCTGATCGATCAGGTTCATGACGATCCGCGCGTCTTTGACGATTTCGCGCAAATCCTGTCCGCCGCGCTCGCCATCGGCCGTTTGCAGCGTCGCATCCTCCAGCCCGCTGTCGATGAGGTAATCCTCCAGTGCCCGCTGATCCTTCAGATACGTGCTCGATTTTCCCCGCGCCACCTTGTAGAGCGGCGGCTGCGCAATATAGACGTGCCCCTTCTCCACCAGCTCAAACATCTGCCGGTAAAAGAACGTCAGCAACAGCGTGCGGATGTGCGCGCCGTCCACGTCGGCGTCGGTCATGATGATGATC
Source organism: Hyphomicrobium sp. (assembly GCA_022841965.1). Classification (GTDB taxonomy): domain Bacteria; phylum Pseudomonadota; class Alphaproteobacteria; order Rhizobiales; family Hyphomicrobiaceae; genus JAGVSR01. The sequence goes on from JALHQM010000035.1 coordinate 23,481, forward strand.
TTGTGATACCGCAGCTTCGACAGATCGAAATCTTCGCGAATGCCCGTTCCCAGCGCGCCGATGATGTTCGTCACCTGCTCCGACGACAGCATCTTGTCGATCCGCGCCCGCTCCACGTTGAGGATCTTACCTCGGATCGGCAGCAC
>JALHQM010000036.1:0-21625 GCA_022841965.1 Hyphomicrobium sp.
ACCGACGACGGCGCCAACCTGCTGGCCGGCGTCAAGCGCGCTTCCAACATCCTCTCAATCGAAGAAAAGAAGGACAAGACCACCTTCTCCGGCGAGCCCGAGGGCGAACTCCTGGCCGAACCCGCCGAACGCGCCCTGGCCTCGGCCATCGCCAAAGCCAAATTCGACACCAATGCAGCCATCGCGGTCGAAAACTTCACCGGCGCCATGAACGCGCTGGCCGAACTGCGCGCGCCCGTCGACGCTTTCTTCGATAAGGTCACTGTCAACGTGGCCGATCCTGCCCTCCGGCAAAACCGCCTGAAACTACTCTCGGAAATCCGCGCCGCCACCCTCAATGTGGCTGATTTTACTCGAATTTCCGGTTAGCCGGCCACAAGCCAGCATGCCCACCCAAGTGTCAACCTGATTGCCCTGGCTGACACCCGCCATCAGAAAAATTGCGCATCCCCCGGTGATCCTTCGAGTGCCCCCCGCCGTTCTTTAGACATACGCAAACCAAAATGGGCGCCGCAAAGATCCGCACTTTCGGAATGATCCGCCGGTTTTGACCGGTGCCCGGTAGACGCGATGGACAAAATGGACGACGGGAAGACGCTCCACTTTGAATTCGCCGAGACCGCCAAGGCCCCATCGGCCGCGGCCCATCTCGGCGCAAATGGCACCAACGGCACCCACGGCGCCGCTCCGAAGCGCCACAAGCCGGAAAAACTGATGCGGCTCCTCTCGGACCGCAACCTCAAGCTGCTAAAATTGATCCGCACGGCCGAACCAAAGACCTTGGCCGAACTTTCGCGCATCTCCGGTCGCCCCAAAGCGAGCCTAACGCGCACTCTGGCCCGGCTCTCCGACCTCGGCATCGTCGTCCTGGTCAAATCCAAGGGCCGCGGCAAGATCCCCAAGGTCGCCTGTGACCGTGTCCGCCTGGAAGTCAGCTTGCTGCCGGAAGATGAAGGCCCCTCGGGCAACGCCTGACGCCTCAGCGGCCATCACAAATCGAAACGACAAGAGCGGCGTCCCTCGTGGGTGCCGCTCTTTTCATGTGCCGGTCTCGATTGGGAATTCGTGGAAGCTGGCTGATCGAGCGGCTCCAAGCCCTCTAAGATCAAAACCGCCGGCGCGCCCCGCACGACCGGATCAGCCAGCTAACACGCTGTCCTGATAACTCACTGTTGAGCCTTTGACCCTTCAAAAAATATGTAATCACTTCTCTCCAAAGTACGCATAGACAGACATTGCGCGCGTTTTCAACGACCTGACCAATCACGCTGCGCAGAGCCACCTGATCTCGATCAGCCGTGAAGAATATTTTACAACGCAGCCGTTTCCTCTTGCGTTTGCTCCGCGTCTTCGAACGCTGCCGTGGCATTCATCCACTGCTCTTCCGCCTCCGCCAATCGCTTGGCCACGAGCCCTCGTTCCAGCGTGATTTTCTGCGTGCGCTGAGCATCCGCGTAGAGATCGGGATCGGCAAGAAGCAGATCGATCTTCGCCAACTCCGCCGTCAGCTTCTCGACACGCTTCTCCGCCTCTTGAATCACTTTCTTCAATGGCGCCAGCTGCTGCCGCTTCTGCGCCGCCGCTCGCCGCTGCGCGCTTCGATCAACCCGATCATCGCCCGCACCGCTCGCCGGGGCGGAGCGCCCAGCCCCCGCGCCGCGCTCCGACAACAACTCCGCGCGATAACTGTCCATATCACCGTCGTAGTTCGAAACCGTCCCGCCCTTCACGATCCACAAACGGTCCGCTGTCGCCTCCACCAGATGCCGGTCGTGGCTAATCAGAATGACGGCACCCTCATACTCCGCCAACGCATGGATCAGCGCCTCGCGGCTGTCGATGTCGAGATGGTTCGTCGGCTCGTCAAGAATGAGCAGGTGCGGCGCATGAAACGCCGTCAGCGCGAGCAACAAGCGCGCCTTCTCGCCCCCCGACAGGTTCGCGCACTTCGTATCCGCCTTGTCCGCGCTGAACCCGAACGTGCCGAGCTTGGTGCGCTTCTGCGCCTCCGTCGCCTCCGGCATGAGCTTGACCATGTAGTCATACGGCGTCGAAAGCGGATTAAGATCGTCCAACTGATGCTGCGCGAAATATCCCACCGTCACTTTGCTCGCGCCATAGACCTTGCCCGACAGCGGCTCCATCCGCCCCGCCAACAACTTGGCAAACGTTGACTTGCCATTCCCGTTCTGGCCCAGCAGCGCAACCCGGTCATCCTGATCCAGCCGCAGATTGAGCCCTGACAAGATCGGCCGGCCCGGCTCATACCCCGCCGTCGCGTTCTCCATGCGCAGCAATGGGCTGGCCAGCATCTTCTCCGGATTCGGCAGCAGAAACGGCACCACACGGTCTTCCATCTGCGCCGCGATCGGCTGCATCTTCGCCAGCGCCTTCACCCGGCTCTGCGCCTGCTTCGCCTTGGTCGCCTTCGCCTTGAACCGGTCGATGAACGCCTGAATGCGCCGCCGGTCGTCGTCCTGCTTCTTCTTCAGCTTCAGTTCGAGCCGCTGCTTCTCCCGCCGCGTTTCCTCGAAATCGTCATACCCGCCTGAGTAAAGCGTGAGCTTGCCGCGATCCAGATGCAGGATCGCGCCCGGCACCTCATTCAAAAGATCGCGGTCATGGCTCACGATCAGAACCGTATGCGGATAGCTCTTGAGATAGCTCTCAAGCCACAGCGTCCCCTCCAGATCGAGATAGTTCGTCGGCTCATCGAGCAGCAGAATTTCCGGCTCCAGAAACAACACCGCGGCCAGCGCCACGCGCATCCGCCACCCGCCCGAATACGCTCCGCACGCCCGCTGCTGCGCCGCCTCGTCGAAGCCCAAACCCGACAAAATTGTCGCCGCCCGCGCCGGCGCGGAATGCGCATCGATATCCATCAGCCGCACCTGGATCTCGCCGATCCGGTTGGCATCCGTCGCCGTCTCCGCCTCCGCCAACAGAGCCGCCCGCTCACGGTCAGCTTCCAACACCCACGCGATGAGACTTTTATCGCCCCCTGGCGCCTCCTGCGCCACGTAGCCGATGCGCGCCCCGCGCGTCATCGTGATACTGCCATCATCGGGATGGTATTCGCCCGTAATGAGCCTAAGCAGCGTCGACTTACCCGCCCCGTTGCGCCCGACGAGCCCCACCTTGTGCCCAGTCGGAATCCCAGCGGTCGCGGCGTCGAAGATCCGCTTACCCTCGATATGAAACGTCAGGTCATTGATGTGCAGCATAACGGCATCGCTTAAAGCCTCAGCGCGCCCCTGTCACCCCGATGCCGCTGACATGAGCGCATTCAAGCCCGCAGCCGATGCCGCTGTGGACAGCCACCCCCACTTGCTTTGACACGCCAACGGTTCCGCCCAACGCTTTTTCATGAAAATTGCCGATTCGCGGTTCAAACCTACCTTCGAGCTGGAGCTGGCCGAGCTCGACCTCGGCCGCTGGCCCATTGCTGGCATCGATGAGGCTGGCCGCGGTCCCTGGGCCGGCCCCGTCGTCACCGCCGCCGTCATCCTCGATCCCAAAAACATCCCCGCCGGCATCGACGACAGCAAAGCGCTGGACGAAGACGGCCGCGACATCATCTACCGCCGCATCGTCGAAAGCGGCGCGGCCATCGCAACCGGCATTGCCGATGTCGAGCGCATCGACCGCGACAACATTCTCAACGCCACCCTCTGGGCCATGGCCGAAGCGGTCCGCGCCCTCTCCGCCAAGCCGCGCCTCGCCCTCGTCGACGGCAACCGCGCCCCGCGCCTCCCCTGCGAAACCCGCACCATTGTCAAAGGCGATGCCAAGTGCCTGTCGATCGCCGCCGCCTCCATCATCGCCAAGGTCACCCGCGATCGCATCATGATTGCCCTCGACCGCGAGCATCCCGGCTACGGCTTCGCCCGCCACAAAGGCTACGGCACGCCCGAGCACAAGGACGCCCTCGCCAGCCTCGGCGTTTGCCCCATCCACCGCCGCTCATTCAAGCCCGTCCAACTGGCCCTCGGCCTCGCCGACGAAGTCGCCTGAACGGTCTGCGACCAAGCCGATATGTCTAGGCCCCATTGACCCGCACTGGCCCTGCTGTCTGTCGACGGACGGAACCCAACGCCCACCCCGCGTAGCCAAACGGCCCGGCCACTGTGGCAGGCGGGCCCGCGACAACCGGGAGCAACTGTTGTATTCCCACCGGCATCAGTGAGTTGGCACGGGGGTACGTTATGGCGTCGACTGCAAGCCGCGAGGAGGGCATCCTCGCACCCATCAAGGGCGCATTTTACTACGTCCTCGGCCGCAACACCCTGATCGGCATCGCCTCCCTGATGCTCCTGCTTCTGTCGGGCTACGCCACGTGGCACGGCATGCGCGACTTCATCGTCGGCGTCTCGCAGAACACCGCCGCCCCCTCCGACGGCATGTCCGTCTCCAACGACATTCTCGTCATCGGCGTCGTGGTCGCGCTCACGTTCCTGATGTGGCTCGCGCTGCGTGAGACCTTTGGAGCCAAGCGCAAGCTCACCGACCGCCTCGTGATGCTGGTGATGTACCTTTTCCTTGCAGTCTGGTCGATCGGCTTCGGCTACGGCTTCTGGTGGAGCCTCATCTCCGGCGAAGAAGCCACCCGCACCGGCCTCGCCGGCCTGCAGGAAGATGCCCGCGACGCCTCCTCGGCCATCGCCGCCCGCCTGGATGCCGTCCGCGCCCAGCTCGACAACGTCGTCACATGGTCCGACAGCCAGATGACGCGCGAAGAAACTTCCGGCGGTAGTTGCGGCACGGCGTCAGGCGCTGGCCGCGGCCCGCTCTATAACGCTCGCCGCAGCGTCCGCGACAGCGTCACGACCTTGCGCGACGGCATGACCCGCGCCTGGCTCGAACCCGTTCGTGTCGATGTTGAGGAGTTGCGCGCCACCGCCTCCACCCTTGAAGGCGGCACCATCGAAGACCGGCAGAAAGCTTTCGAGGCCAGAGCCTCCGACATCCGCGGCAAGGCGCGCAACATCGCCGCCCGCTCCAACGAACTGGGCAAATCGACGGCCGCTGAAATGCGGGCCCTCGCCAAAACGGTCGCCATCCCACCGGCCCGCCCCGGCTTTTCCTGCTTCGATCCAACGCTGGCCGAACGCCTCGAACAGGCCGCAAACCAAGCCGACCAGCCCGCCGAAATCAAGTTGCGCGAGGCAGCCTTCAGCGAAGGCCCCGCCGGCGTCGCCAACGCGGTCAAGAACCTCTGGAAGAACATCGGCGCCTATTCATCGAGCCTGGTCGCCTACGTCGGCTCCGGTTTCCAGCGCCCATTCTCGCACACCGTCGAAGGCGACCCCATCACCGGCCGCGATCTAATCGCCCTGCTCGCGACCATCGGCGTCGACCTTGGCCTCCTAGCCCTCGCCATCCTCAACCCACCGCCGGCGGCTACCCTGCGTCCCTCCGGCGAAGTCGTGCATCAGATCCGCGAAGCGATCCGCACCGTGCTGTCGCGCACCGATAGCGCCGCCGGCATCGAATGGCTGCGCCGCCACTTCATCCACCACAACAAGGCGTCTTATTTCGTCATACCCAATCTCTACTCAGCCAACGCTGACAACCCCGTCGAGTCCCAACGCGCGCTCGCCATCAATCAGTTGGCCGGCGTCTTTAGCGATCTTGATCTCGTCCGCTGGCCGGAGAAATTGGGATTGTGGACGAGACTGCGCAGGTTGAAGACGCTCCGCTCGAAAAGCGAACTCGATCTCTTAAAGCTGGAGGAAAGCCAGGCCAGCGACACCGACCTGACCAAGATTAGGCAGGATTGGCTCGAAAAAATCGGCAAGACCGGCAACGTCGCCCTGTCCGAAAAGGATCAGGAATTCATGACCGCCGATCCGCTCCGCAACCACGGCCTGTTCTCCAAAGCCGAACGCGCCCTCACGATCGCCCAGTGGAGCGCCGAAGCTCGCCGCGATGTGGAAGTCTTCCGCATCGTCGATGTCGATGGCCTCACCCCCATCCTCATGGTCCTGAACGAGGAAGCCGAACGCGCCGCCACCGGTACGAACGATTCCGCCTCGGGCGGACCCGTCGATGGCGGCACCTTGACGGAACCCAAACGCGAACTGCCGTTTTTCCCGTCTTAAGTGGAACCATCGGCACAACGAATGTCTTGAACCTGACATGACCTGCGATTAGGTCAGCGCCATCGCCGGGATCATCTCAATTTTAAAAAAGGGTCCACCCATGAAATCGTCTCTCGTTCTCACCACTCTCGCCGGCTCCATCTTCGCAGCCGTGCCGGCCCTTGCCAGCCCCGAATGCACCACCGAAGCCAAGGACAAGTGGCTCACCGAAGACGCCATGAAGGCCAAGGCCACCGAACTTGGCTACAAGACCGAAGTCTTCAAAATCGAAGGCAACTGCTACGAAATCTACGGCTACAACAAGGATGGCAAGCAGGTCGAAGTCTACTTCAACCCCGTCTCCGGTGATGTGGTCGAAGAAGAAATCGAAGAGAAAAAAGACGAAAAGAAGTAAGCCTTCTCACTCTATCAGCCGTTCAATCGGGGTCCTCATTAAGGGCCCCGATTTTTTTATCGAGTCCTCTCAATCTGTTGCCCCTGGCCTTGTCGCGGCAACCGCCGTTCGCCTTCCGTTCGCCGCAAGCCGATGTCATAGTCAGTGCATCCAATGGCGCCGTCGATTTAACGATCGATTAACCCACGCCGGTCAGATTTCGTTTACCTTCACTCCACCCAAGCCCGCGCCGTTGTGCTGGAAGCGGGTCAGTGTATCGCGTCAGCATCGTGTTCGAGTAGGTCAGTCATGCGTTCCAAGCGTCGCGTCGAAGCCGCCATCAAAACCAATCGCGTGATTGTCGGCGACTGCATCGAGGAACTAAAAAAGCTCCCCTCCGAGAGCGTCGATCTCGTCTTCGCCGACCCGCCCTACAATCTCCAACTCGCCTCCGAACTCCTGCGCCCGAACAACACCCGCGTTGATGGCGTCGACGACGAGTGGGACAAGTTCTCCTCCTTCGCCGCTTACGATAAGTTCTGCCGCGCTTGGCTCACCGAATGCCGCCGCATCTTAAAACCCGACGGCGCACTGTGGGTGATCGGGTCTTATCACAACGTCTTCCGCCTCGGCGCCGCCCTACAGGATCTGGGCTTCTGGATTCAAAACGACATCATCTGGCGCAAAGTGAACCCGATGCCCAACTTCCGTGGCAAGCGCTTCACCAACGCACACGAGACGCTCATCTGGGCCGGCCGCGATCAGAAATCCCGCGTCACCTTCAACTACGAGAGCTTGAAGGCCATCAACGACGACATTCAGATGCGCTCCGACTGGCTCTACCCCATCTGTGCCGGCCCCGAACGCTTGAAAGATGAAGGCGGCCGCAAGGCGCACCCAACGCAAAAACCCGAAGCCCTCCTCGGCCGCGTGCTCCTCGCCACGACGAACGTGGGCGATGTCGTGCTCGACCCCTTCTTCGGCACCGGCACCACGGGCGCCGTTGCCCAGCGCCTCGGCCGCCGCTGGATCGGCATCGAACGCGACGAAGACTATGCCCGCGCCGCCCGCGACCGCATCGCCACCGTCGAAACGCTGAAACCCAACGTGCTCGAAACCGTCCGCTCCAAGCGCGCCGAACCCCGCGTACCTTTCGGCACCATCATCGAACTCGGCATGCTTCCCGCAGGCAGCCCGCTCTTCGACGAACGCCGCCGCGTCCGCGCCGAAGTCAAAGCCGACGGCTCCCTCGCACTGCCCGGCATGCAAGGCTCCATCCACCGCGTCGGCGCCTTCGCGCAGGGCAAATCGGCATGCAACGGCTGGACGTTCTGGCACTTCGAACGGGAAGGCAAACTGACCTCAATCGACACGCTGCGTGAAACGGCAAAGGTGCGCCTTGGGCTGATCCCAGTCATCGGCAGCGGCCGGGAAATCCTCATTGAGGCGGCCGAATAACCAAGAAAAGGTGAGACTTCGGGAAAACTTCCCTGTGGCGCGACGCATCCGGAAAATGCAACAAAGTAACACTTCCGGAGTATCCCGTGCGCATATCACTGAGGCTCGGCCTTATCCTGTCCATTGCTGCCATTCTGTTGAGCACGCTGGCGATCAGCGCAGGCCTCACGTATTGGCACGCAGTGCACAAGGTCGACGTCGAGATGCAAAGCACGCTGGCAGCAGTCCAGCGCACCGTCCGCGTCGCCCTCCAGGACATTCAAGGCTCGCCGTCCGAAACGACCCAAGTCGAACGTCTCATCCGCACCTTCGATGAAAGCCGTCACGCCCGGGTCGAACTGAAAGACAACCAGAACCGGACGCTGCAATCGTCAACGCCGGCACCCGTCCAAACCGGAATGCCCGATTGGTTTTTTAAGTTGCTCGCTCCCCGCGAGCAGAGTGGCCGGGTTGACTGGCCGCACGGCCTTGAGCTCGGCCAGTTCATTCTCGTGACAGCCGATCCGCGCAATGAAGCTGGCGAAGTCTGGAGCGACATTCGCCTCCACCTCACCACCATCATTCTCTTCTGCCTCCTGACACTGACCGTCCTGTCCCTATTGCTCGGCTACGCCCTGGCGCCCCTCAGCCGCTTTTTACAAGCCTTTGAACGCACCGGCCGCGGTGACGTCGGCGACCAATTGCCGATCACTGGCCCCCTCGAGTTGCAAAGCCTCGCCGCGGGCTTCAATCGCATGTCGGCGTTGCTCGCTGACAGTCAAGACAAGAACCGCAAACTCGATGCTCAACTCGAAGCCGTGCAGGAAGAAGAACGCGCCAGCCTCGCGCGCGACCTGCATGACGATGTCGGCCCCCTACTCTTCTCCATCGACGTCGACGCCACCACCATTCGCGCACTCGCCGAAAAGAAAAACGAACCCAAATACATCGAACGCGCCGTCTCGATCCAAGACGCCGTCGCACAGGTGAAGGAGCAAGTCCGATCCATTCTCTGGCAGCTCCGCCCCGGTCTCATCCTCGACCTCGGCCTCGCCAACGCGCTGGAAAACATGCTGGCGCCCCTAAAGACTCGCCATCCCAAAGTGCTCTTCTCACTCGACGCGCCCAAGCGCTCCTGGCGCCCGCAAATCGACATCGCCCTCCTCGCCATCGCGCGCGAGGCCGTCTTGAATGCCTTGAAGCATGGCAATCCCAAACACATCGCCATCCGCATCGGCTCGCCAGATGGCACCGCCGTCGAAGCCGTCATCGCCAATGATGGTGGAACGCTGGCCTCAACCACCAACGCCGGCAGCCTCGGTGTCATCAGTATGCACGAGCGCACCAAGCTGCTCGGCGGCCAACTATTGATCGTCGATACCTCCGACAAACGCGGCGTCGAAGTCCGCGTCTCCATCCCGCTCAACGGCCCCGGCAGCGCATCAGCGCCGCTCATGCCATCCACCAAAACGCTGCAATGAGACCGAAGACAAAATGAAACTACTGATCGTCGACGACCACGATATTGTCCGTCAGGGCGTCCGCCGCCTCTTGGCGATCCTGCCCGATAGCGAAGTCTCCGAAGCCGGAACGGTCGAGGAAGGCTTCGAGGCCTACATCCGCGAAAAGCCCGCCGTTGTTGTTCTTGATATCAATCTCGCCGGCGGCAGCGGCTTGGAACTGCTCGTCCGCCTGCGCAGCGCCGACCATGACGCCCGCGTCGTCATGTTCTCCATGCACGCCGATCCCACCTACGCCAATCGCGCCCTCCGCTCCGGCGCCCTAGCCTTCGTCGGCAAATCCGCGAGCGCCGATGAGTTGATCGAAGCCGTCAAATCCGCAGCCAGCGGCCGCCGCTACATCGATAAGCGCCTCGCCAGCGACATGGTGCTCAATCCGGTCGAAGGCGACCCGCTCCAATCCCTGACCAATCGCGAAACGGAAATCCTGCGACTGCTCGGCGAAGGCAAAAGCCTCAACGAAATCGCCACCACCTTCGGCATCGCCTACAAGACGGTGGCCAACACCTGCACGCGCCTGAAGGAAAAACTCGGCGTCGAACGCACCGCGGACCTGATCCGCATCTCGCTCGAGCGCATCACGCCGCGCGCTCCCGGCTAGACAAAAATCGTCACTGCTCTTTCAGCGCATGCGCGATGATCTTGCGCATCACTGACGGCAGCGCCGCTGTGTGCAGGTGCCGCCGTGGCACCCACAGGCATCGCTCCGGCTCCGCCCAGAAGGTCAACACAGCGTCCGTCGGCACGATCGCGCGCACCACCTGCAATTCCAGCCGGAAGTGCGTGAAAATGTGAACAACGCCCCCCGGCATCGTCCACCACTCCGTCCTGACCGGTGCACCCGCCATCGCCATGTCGGCCGGCATCAAAACATCCGCCCAGTCTGTCGACGGCACCTCGAGCATCCCGCCCAGCAACCCCATCGCCGGCCGCTTCCTCAAAAGCACCGCACCGTCCTCGCGCAATACCATAAACGCAGTTCCATACCGAACCGGCCGCTGCGCCTTCACCGCCTTACGCGGCAGCGTCTCTGCAATGCCGCGCGCATGCGCATGACAATCCTGCTGCAACGGACACATCAGACATGAGGGCCGCCGCGGCATACAGACCGTCGCGCCCAGATCCATCATCGCCTGCGCATGATCGCCCGCACGCTTCGCCGGCGTCAGAGTTGCTGCCAACCGCTTGATCTCGCGCTTCGCCCCCGGCAACGGATGCGTCACCGCAAACAGCCGCGACACCACCCGCTCGATGTTTCCATCAACCGGTGTCGCCGGATGCCCAAACGCAATGGCCGCAATCGCCGCTGCCGTGTAGGGCCCGATACCTGGAAGTTCGAGCAACTCCGCTTCCGTCCGCGGAAACTGCCCATCCGCACGCGCGGCGACCGCCACCGCGCAGGCATGCAGATTGCGCGCTCGCGTGTAGTATCCAAGCCCCGCCCACATCGCGAGCACGTCATCAATCGGCGCTGCCGCGAGATCGCGCACCGTCGGCCAGCGCTGAACGAACTTCTCGTAAAAGGGAATAACGGCCTTCACCGTCGTCTGCTGCAGCATGATCTCGCTCAGCCAGACGCGATAGGGATCTTGGCGGCGGCGCCCCTTCGCCCGCCACGGCAGGTCGCGGCGCTCCGCGTCGTACCAAGCGAGCAGAGCATCCATGGTATCCGGACCAGCCGGCCGGAGCGGCAGTTGCTTTCGGGCCACGAGTGTCACGCAGCTCCCCTTCGCTTCCACTGCGAATCAGCCTTCATAGGGTAGAGACAGCGCGCTCCCGCGCAAACCAACTTCGTAAGGCACCGCTGATGGCGAAGCCCAACCGCAACACATCGCCCCCACCCGCCTGGAGCGGCACGATTGTCCGCGCCCGCTTCGGTCAGCCGATGTCCCGCGGCCGCGGCGCTCCCAGCAAATCGGTCGGCGCCTTTGTCCCCGGCCTCACCCGCAAAGCCTTCGAAAAATTCGGCTTTTCCACAGCGTCCCTGATTATGGACTGGCCTCGGATCGCCGGCGCCGATCTCGCCCAATGGACCACACCTGAGCGCGTAAAGTGGCCGCAAGGCTTTGAAACCGCCGAACTTGCCCACGAAAGCGGCTCCCGCCCCGGCGCCACCCTCGTCCTGCGCGTCGACCCGGCCCGCGCCCTCGACGTCGAATACCGCTCCCGCCAAATCGTCGAACGCATCAACGCTTACTTCGGCTACCGCGCCATCGCCGAGATCCGCATCCTACAGGCCCCGCTTCCGGCCCACGCCACAGCGGCCGCCCGCGCTCATGCCGTGAAGCCCGCGCCCCCGCCAGCCGCAACCGCCAGCGACGACCCACTGGCCCGCGCATTGGCCCGCATGGAAGCCGGCGTCAAAGCCGCAGCCACCCGCGCCTGACACAGCCCGGCCCTAGCGCATTACCGGCTATTCAGTTGGCATTCAGCCACCTTTTGCCTTAATGCGGCAGTGAACGCGTGTTACCGCGCAGGATAACCACCAACATCAAGCCGGACCCACCAAAACGGGATCGATCAGGAGCCACTCGTGAAGACTTTCCTCAACAAATTCAGCCTCGACCGCCGCACGGGCCTCGCGCTCGCCCTGGTTGGCGCCACCGCCCTCGCCGTGGCCTCACAGCCGCTCAGCGCGGCCCCCGGCGACGGCCCCACCGAAGTCCCCGTCGAAGCACTGATGAACCAGCCTGAATTGCCCGATCTCATCATCGGCAAGGTCGACGCCAAGGTCACAGTCGTCGAATATGCCTCCATGACCTGCGGCCATTGCAAACAATTCCACACCAAGGTCCTGCCCGAACTGAAAACAAAATACGTCGACACGGGCAAAGTGCGCTTCGTCTTCCGCGAATTTCCGCTCGACCCGCGCGCCTTTGCAGCCTCCATGCTCGCCCGCTGCGCCGGGGGCGACAAAACCCTGCCGATGATCGCCGCCCTGTTCGAAACCCAGGCCGATTGGGCCTACGTGAAAGAGAACCCGACGCCGAAACTATTCGAAATCGCCAAACAGGCTGGTTTCACCCAGGAAAGCTTCGACAAGTGCCTGACCGATCAGGCTCTTCTCGACAAGCTGACCGCCATCCGCACCCGCGCCGCCGAGACCTTCGGCGTCAACTCGACGCCGTCGTTTTACATCAACGGCAAAAAGCTTACCGAACCGCCGACCGTCGAAGGTTTCGATAAAACCCTGGAGCCGCTTCTGAAATGAACCCGCGCGCGGCACGAGGAAATTCACTGAGAACCCTCGTGCTGCTCGCCGCGGCCGTCGCCCTTGCGGCCTGCACCAACTCGGGCGCACCCTCCATCGGTGGCAACCCTGTCAACGCCTCCGCAGCCACAGCCGACAGCCCCGCCGGCTACAATCCGCTCACCGACACACCGGATCCCACAGCCGGCGCTCGCCAAATCATCGAAAATCCAACCCTGACCGACGTCATCCCGCCCGGCCCCGATCTGCCCGAAATCGCCCTCGGCCGCGCCGACGCTCCGGTCACGATCATCAAGTACATGTCGCTGACGTGCCCCCATTGCCGCGCCTTTCATCGCGATGTTTTCCCACAACTGAAGCGCGAATACATCGACACCGGCAAAGTCCGCTTCGTCCTGCGCGAGTTTCCGATTGGTAAAAGCTCCGGCACCGCCACCATCGCGCTGCGCTGCGCTGCCCCCGACAAGTACGTTGCTCTCTACGGCAAGTATCTGGACCAACAGGCGTCTTGGGTCGCCCAAGAGATCCGCTTCGATGCCATCTTCGCCGTCGCGCAACAGGTGGGGGTAACGCGCGCTCAATTTGATCAGTGCTTGCAGAATCAGCCCATGATTGACGGGTTGAAGCGCGTAAAGGACCGCGGCCGCACGCTCGGCATCATCGGCACGCCAAATTTCTTCATCCAAAACAAGCGGGTGAAGAGCACGCTGACGATGGCTGAGATCCGCAGTCAGGTTGATCCGCTCTTGAGCGGACCGCCTGCCGCCACCGCCAACGCGGCCCCCGCGCGCTAATAAAGTTCGGAAAGTTCGGGGTCAGACCCCTACTCAGGGGTCTGACCTCATCCCCAAATAAGTTCCCGCGTCTGTCTGAGATCGCACCTGAATGAAGATCAACCGCCTGAGGCTCTTGGGCTTCAAATCATTCGTCGAGCCGACCGACCTCATCGTTGAGGGCGGACTGACGGGCGTTGTTGGCCCGAACGGCTGCGGCAAATCCAATCTGCTCGAAGCGCTTCGTTGGGTCATGGGCGAAACCTCGCACAAGTCCATGCGCGCCGCCGCCATGGACGACGTGATCTTTTCCGGCACCAACACGCGCCCCGCCCGCAACTCCGCTGAAGTGACACTCTTTCTCGACAACACCGAGCGCAAGGCCCCTGCCGAATTCAACGACCACGACATCATCGAAATCACACGCCGCATCGAGCGCGAAGCCGGCTCCGCCTATCGCATCAACGGCCGGGAAGCCCGCGCCCGCGACATCAAAATTCTGTTCGAAGACGCCGCCACCGGCGCCCGGTCTCCGGCCCTCGTCCGCCAGGGCCAAATCTCCGAAATCGTCAACGCCAAGCCCGAACAGCGCCGCCGCGTTCTCGAAGATGCCGCCGGCATCGCGGGCTTGCACAGCCGCCGCCACGAAGCCGAATTGCGCCTGAAGGCCGCCGAAAATAATCTCGCGCGCCTAGGCGACATCATGGGCGGCCTGTCATCGCAAATCGACAGCCTGAAACGTCAGGCCCGCCAGGCGCGCCGCTACAAAGAACTGTCAATCGACATCCGCCGCACTGAAGCCCTCGTCTTCCATCTCTCCTGGGCCGAAGCCCAAGCGATGGTCGATCAGGAAGAAAAAAACTTGAGCGACGCAACCACGCGGTTGGGCCTCGCCACCGAAGCCGAATCCAAAACGCTCCGCGCTGAAGCCGAACGCGCCGAACATCTGCCACCCTTGCGCGAAATCGAAGCCGCCAAGGGGGCCGCCCTCGGTCGCTTGAAGATCGAACAAGAAACCTTCGAAAAGGAAGCCGAGCGCGCCCGCCAACGCACCAACGAACTGACGAACCGTCAGACTCAGTTGGAAAAGGATATCGCGCGCGAAACGCACGCCGTCACCGAGGCGCGCGAGGTGCTGGCCCGTCTCGACAAGGATCTGGCAGCCCTCGTCGAAGCTGAAGACGGCGCAGCCGCTGCGGAACAAAAAGCCTCCTCGGAACTGGACGACCTCGAAGAAAAACTCGATGCCGCCGAAAAAGCGCTCGCCGACATCACCCACCGCGCCGCCGAACAGCGGGCCCGCCGCCGCGCGCTGGAAACCGCCGTCAGCGAGCGTCTCGAAGCCATTGCCCGCCTCGAAAAGCAGGCCGCCTCCCTCGAAGCCCAGACGCGCGAGATCCAGGGCCGCGCACCCGATGTTGTTCTACTTCAAGACACCACCGAAAAAGGCAACCTCCTCACCGAGCGCTCCGCCGCCCTCGAACGCGACATCCACGAAGCCGAACAGCACGTCACCGCCGCTGCCGCTGCCGCCAACACGCACCGCGACGAAGCCGCCTCCGCGCGCTTGCTTCTCTCAACGCTGAAGACCGAGCGCGAAACGCTGGCCAAGCTTCTGATCCCCGTCCGCGACGACGACCTTCCGCCCATCGTCGATAGCATCTCCGTCACGCCGGGCTATGAAGCAGCCCTCGGCGCCGCCCTCGGCGAAGACCTCACCGCGCCCGTCGCCGACGACACACCCGTCCACTGGCGTCTCCTGCACATCGACGCCACCATCGACGCGGCACTGCCGCAAGGCGTCGAGCCCTTGAGCCGGTACGTCGATGGGCCGCCCGAACTCCAGCGCCGCCTCTCACAAATCGGCGTCGTCCCGCAGGACAACGGTCTCGATCTGCAAAAGCACCTTGCCGCCGGTCAGCGCCTCGTCAGCATCGAAGGCGATCTCTGGCGGTGGGATGGCTACGTCGCCGCCAGCGGTGGCGCAACGCTCGCCGCCCAGCGGTTAGCTGAACGCAACCGCATGGCCGAAATCGAAGAGCGCGAACACCTAGCCCGCGCTGCCGCCAGCACATTGCTCAACGCCGAGACCGACGCGGCTGAAGCCCACGCCAACGCGCAAACCGTCGAGCGCACACTGCGCGCCGAATGGCGCAAGACGCAGTCCGATCTCAATGAAACCCGCAACCGCCTGACCGTTATCGAAAAGCAGGCCCGCGAAACCGAAGCCAAACTCGCCGCCGTCGCGGAGGCCAAAGAACGCCTCTCAGCCGATTTCGCAGAAGCCCGCGCCCGCCTCACCGAAACCGAAGCTGCCCGCGACGGCGAAGCCAAATCCGAAAACCTCGAACCTGTCGCCAACGCTGCCCATGAGACAGCGCAGTCAGCCCGCCGTGCTGCCGGTGAAGCGCGCGGCAAGCTGCAAGCCTTCCGCCGCGAGCACCAACTCAACACCGAGCGCCAAACCTCGGCCCGCACCGATCGCGACCGCTGGACAACCCGCCTGAACGGCGCCGAACAGCAGATCAAAGCCCTCGAAGAACGCCTCACCGAAACCCGCGCCGAACTCGAAACGCTGGCCGACCTGCCGCAAAAAATCGCCGAGCACCGCTCAGCACTCCTATCCGCGATCAGCACCGCCGAGGCTGAGCGCCAATCCGCCGCCGATACACTCGCACTCGCCGATACCGCGCTGCGCGAAGCTGTCCAGGCGATGCGCGCCGCTCAGTCCCAAGTGTCGGAAGCCCGCGAAGGCCGCGCCCGCATCGAAGCCAAACTCGAAAACGCACGCGCCCGCCGCCAGGAAGAAGGCCGCCGCATCCGCGAAACCTTCGAAGTCGCCCCGGAAGCATGCTTATCGCTGGCCGCAATTGATCCGGGCACGACGTTACCAGCCCTCATCGACATCGACCGCCAACTCCAGCGCCTGAAGGGCGACCGCGAACGCCTCGGCGGCGTCAACCTCCAGGCTGATGACGAGTTGACCGTCCTCCTTGAGCAAATCACGTCCATGGAAACCGAGAAGGCCGACGTCGAACAGGCCGTCGCCAAGCTTCGTGCCGCCATCGGGCAACTGAACCGCGAGGGCAAAAAGCGTCTCGAAGAGGCCTTCGTTACCGTCAACGGCCACTTCCAGCGCCTGTTCACGACCCTTTTCGGCGGCGGCGAAGCCCGCCTGGAAATGGTGGAATCGGAGGAAGACCCCCTCGAAGGCGGCCTCGAAATCATCGCCAAGCCGCCCGGCAAAAAGCCAGCAACCCTTTCGCTGCTCTCCGGCGGCGAGCAGACGTTGACCGCTTTGTCTCTGATCTTCGCGGTCTTCTTGACCAACCCATCGCCAATCTGCGTCCTCGACGAAGTCGACGCCCCATTGGACGACGCCAACGTCGATCGCTTCTGTACACTGATGGAAAAAATGTCGACCGAAACCGCCACCCGGTTCCTCGTCATCACCCACCACCCCATGACCATGGCCCGCATGAACCGCCTCTTCGGCGTCACCATGTCCGAACGCGGCATCTCCCAGCTCGTCTCCGTCGACCTCGAAACCGCCCGCTCCTTCCGCGAAGCGGTTTGATCGCTGTTCGAGTACAGGTGTTGGGGTCAGACCCCTGCTTAGGGGTCTGACCCCATGATCCGACCCCTATTCCCCCCTCACCGGCTTGGCCAGAGTGTGGGCCAGCTCAGCCCCACACGCGCCTGCGCAGTGTGGGCCAAACACTGACAGCCTGCGCGGTTTCGCCATACCCTTGGCCCGAGAGGCCGCAGTCGCCCTTTCTTGACACCCTATAGCCCCCCTCATATGGTGCGGCGCGCTCGAAAATGTTCGCGTTTTCGGCGGTTTCCCGGTGAGGACTCCGATGTCGGAACCAGACCATGGGGCTGTCCCTGAAAGGGGCAATCTGAGCCCCGAGGATATTGCTGAGTTCAAACGCCGGGCCTCTGAGCTGGGCACGCGTATCGAGAGTGTCCAGGCCGAGAAACAGGCCGAAATCGAGGAGCAGGAAGACCGGGCCAACCGCTCGCGCGGCATGGCCTACGGGTTGAGAATGTCGACCGAACTTGTGGCGGCCATCCTGGTCGGCGGGTTCATGGGCTACATGCTCGACTCGTGGCTAGGCACCATGCCCTGGCTGTCCCTCCTGTTCATCATGTTGGGTTTCAGCGCAGGCATCCTCAATATCTTGAGGACCTTCAAGCGCATGCAGGCCGATATCGAAGCCCAGAAGGGTTTCACCATCGGCAAGACATTGCCAGACGACGTAGACGACCGATAAACGACCACAAGAACCGGGGTAGGGACGTGGCAGCAGAGCACGGGGCACAGGGCGGCGGAATGCCGGATCCTATCTATCAGTTCGAGGTCAAGCGCCTCTTTCCCCTCGAAATCTTCGGCGTCGACGCCACCTTCACCAACTCGGCCCTCTTTATGGTCGTCGGCGTGATCCTATCCTTTGGTCTCCTCATGTACGCCTCGCGCGGACGCTCGCTCGTCCCCAGCCGCATGCAGTCGATCGCCGAAAGCCTGTACGAATTCGTCGCCGGAATGGTCCGCGACAGCATGGGCGAGCAGGGCATGAAGTTCTTCCCGCTCATCTTCACCTTCTTCATGTTCATCCTGACCTTGAACATGCTCGGCATGGTTCCGGGTTTCTTCACCGTCACCAGCCAGATCTGGGTGACCGCCGCTCTGGCACTTCTCGTGTTTTTCATCGTCATCGTCGTCGGCTTTGCCAAGAATGGCTTGGGCTTCCTGAAGCTTTTCGTGCCCGACGGCGTACCGATCTACGTGCTTCCGCTCGTCTCGCTGATCGAAGTCATCTCGTTCTTCTCGCGCCCGCTCAGCCACTCGCTGCGCCTCTTCGCCAACATGCTGGCTGGCCACATCACGCTGAAAGTCTTCGCCGGCTTCATCATCATGCTGCTCGGCGCCGGCGGTGCGGCATCCGCCCTCGCCCCCTTGCCGCTGCTCGCGGTTTTGGGGATTACCGCGCTCGAGTTCCTCGTCGCATTCCTGCAGGCCTACGTTTTCACGATGTTGACCTGCATGTACCTGAACGACGCTCTGCATCCGGGCCACTAAGGCCAGGCTTCAGCGCTTCAACACGACCTCACGATCAACCATAGGGAGAGAGTTATGGATCCTCAGTCGGCTAAGTTTATCGGTGCGGGCATCGCCGCCCTCGGCATCGGCGTCGCCGCCATCGGCGTCGGCAACCTGTTCGGTCAGTTCCTTCAGGGCGCACTGCGCAACCCGTCGGCTGCTGATGGCCAGTTCGGCCGCCTCATCTTCGGCTTCGCCGTGACGGAAGCTCTGGGCATCTTCGCCCTCGTCATCGCGTTCCTGCTGCTGTTCACCTGATATGTGAGACGCCGGAACGCCTCTCGCTATTCGGCTTCTCTTCTAACCTATGGGTTGTTGATCGGGCCGGCTGTAAAGCCGGTCCGCTTAATCCCCCAAACGAAAAGCAATCGTTGGCCCTCGTTGTGTGGGCCGGCGAGCTCAAGGCCCAGCCTTTGACAAGGCCAGCCTTTAAAAAGGCAAGATTTTTCAACAAGGCCACACCAATGACCGAGCCCGTCACCACGGGAACCGAAGTTCCTGTCAGCAGCACCGCCAACAAGGTGTTCCCGCCGCTCGACCCCACGACGCTCGCGCCCCAGCTCGTCTGGCTCTCAATGACGTTCGTGGCGCTCTACTTCTTGCTGAAAAAGATCGCCATTCCGCGCATCGGCGGCGTGATCGAAGAACGCCAGAACCGCATCCAGCGCGACATCGATGCAGCTGAAAAGCTCAAAGACGAAGTCGACGGCGCCATGAAAGCCTACGAAAAGTCGCTCGCCGACGCGCGCGGCAACGCAACGGCCATCGCGCGCGCGACGAATGAAAAGCTCACCGCCGAAGTCGATCGTGAGCGCGCCGCCGTCGAAACAGCAACCGCCAAAAAGCTGGCCGACGCAGAAATCCGCATCACGGCGACCAAACAAAAGGCGCTCGAGAGCGTCGGCGAAATCGCCTCCGAGATCGCCGGCCCGGTCATCAAACAGTTGACCGGAAAAGATGTCAGCGCCGATGAAGTCAAGCGCGCCCTCAACCCCGGCGCCGGAGAGTAAATGCCATGATCGCCGACATCGTAATGGCCAACATTTTCGACCCGAAGGACACCTACTTCTGGACGGCACTCGCCCTCATCGGCTTCTTTGCCATCCTGATGTACTTCAAGGTGCCCGACGCGGTCGGCAAGTCGCTCGACGCCCGCGCGGATGCGATCCGCAAGGATCTCGACGACGCCCGCCGCATGCGCGAAGAAGCCCAGCAGCTGCTCGCGGACTATCAGCGCCGCAGCAAGGAAGCCGAGGAAGAGGCCAAGGAAATCGTCGCCGCCGCCAAGCGCGAAGCCGAGACCCTTGCCGCCGAAACCCGGAAAGCCCTGGCTGAAACGCTCGAACGCCGCACCAAGTCCGCCGAAGAGAAGATCGCCCGCGCCGAAGCGCAGGCCGTCAGCGAAGTGCGCTCCGCCGCCGTCGACGTGGCGCTTGCCACCGCCGAGAAGATCATCCGCTCGAAGGTCACCGGCGCGGATGCCGACGCCCTCATCGCCAGCAGCATCAGCGATTTGAAGGGCCGCCTCAACTAGGGGCCCGCCACACGGGCATCTAACGACAAAGGCCGGGTTCGCCCCGGCCTTTTTTGTTGCCTCGAAATGTGTGTTGCCGTCAGCCGGTGCCGTCTCACCCCGCGCCCGGCACCGTGCGATCGAACGCAACAAACAACTGGTAATCCCCCGGCCGCGATCCTTCCGTCAGATCGAACGTCACCGACCGCACCGCCGAGAAATATCCGATCGGATTTTCCAAGCTGACAGTCACGTCCACCGTCATCTTATCGTTGACGAGCTTGGCGCGCTTCTCATCCGTAACGAATACGGAAACAGGCAGCGTCACCGGGCCAGGCCGACCCTTCGGCCCCAACAGGATGCGCCCTGAAAACCCATACTTCACCGTCACACGGCCGGGCTCCACCGAACACTCTCGCGCCGTCTTGGTGATTTCACCACGGTGCATAACGGCCATGCCGTCGCCGACGCGGCCCTGTTCGTAGATGGTGACAAAATTATCGCGCGGCCACGTCACGAATTTCGGACAACCGCCAGCCACTTCAATGCCGCCCGTCGACAAACCGGCCTCGCCGCTTTGCGCCGCCGCCAACAACTGTTCTTCGCTGACAGCCCCCGTCTCGGTCTTGGCCGTGTCCCCACCCATAATGCCCGAGCCAAGGCCGGACGTGATGGATGACAAACCGCACCCGCCCAGAAGGCTGAACGCCCATAGCGACACGGCGAGCTTCAAAGCCCGTTGCGATGCCATAGGGATCGATTGCGTCATTGCGTGCCCATCCGCATAATGCTGCAGCGATGTGAACCGTGCCGGCTGGGTCTACCAAACGCCCCCGCCGCCACGATACCAATCGCGCCTTGATTCGAACTGTACCACCCCGCCATAAGCCGGGACAATTCCGTAACGGCGTCTATCCGCCACTGACTAAACAGGAACTCATCGTCGATGTCGGAGAAGCCACAGACCGGATTAACCACACTCCCACGCCTCGACGTCGTGCTCGCCGCGCCCCGTGGTTTCTGCGCCGGGGTCGATCGCGCCATCCAGATTGTCGAGCTTGCGCTGGCCAAATACGGCGCTCCCGTCTACGTGCGGCACGAAATCGTTCATAACCGGTTCGTGGTTGATGCTCTCAAGGCAAAAGGCGCCGTTTTTGTGGATGAGCTGTCGGATATCCCACCCACATCCCAACCCGTGATCTTTTCAGCACATGGTGTCGCCAAGGCCGTGGTCGAAGACGCCAAGCACCGCAATATGTTCGCTCTCGATGCAACCTGCCCGCTTGTCTACAAGGTCCACTTCGAAGCGCAGCGCCACTTTCTCGAAGGCCGCGAAATCATCCTTGTCGGTCATAAAGGCCACCCCGAAGTCGAAGGCACGATGGGCCAGCTGCCGGAAGGCGCCGTCCGTCTCATCGAGACCGCCGCGGACGCTCGTGCCTTCCGGCCCCAGGACGCCACTAAGTTGGCGTTCGTCACCCAGACCACCCTCTCCGTCGATGATACCTCCGAAATTGTGGCCATACTGAACGAGCGCTTCCCCGGCATTGCAGGTCCCATGAAAGAAGACATCTGCTACGCGACCACAAATCG
>JALHQM010000036.1:21725-23269 GCA_022841965.1 Hyphomicrobium sp.
TGGTCCAGACCAGCAAGGCCCGCTTCATCCTCACGCTCTATGAAAAGCGCGTCGCCCCACAAGACCTGCCGTTCTTTCTGGGATTGATGGAACACGTCGCCGACCGCGGCGTCTCGTGTCCACGGCCTGTCCACGCCAAAGACGGTTCCATTCTCTCCGAATTGGCCGGCCGCAACGCGGCTCTCGTGACGTTCCTCGACGGCTTCTCCGTCAAGAAACCTCGCGCCGACCACTGTCTGAAGCTCGGCCGCGCACTGGCCCAATTCCACCTCGCCACCGCCGATTTCCCGCAGCACCGGCAGAATGCGCTCGGCGAACCCGGCTGGCGCCCGCTCTTTGAAAAAGTCCGCAACCGCGCCAACGAAATCGTCCCAGGGCTACAATCCCTCGTCCACGACGAATTGATGCTGCTCGACGCCTCTTGGCCGAAGGCTCTGCCCTCTGGCGTCATCCACGCCGACCTCTTTCCCGACAACGTGTTCTTTCTCGGTGACAGCCTCTCCGGCCTGATCGACTTTTACTTCGCCGGCAATGATGCGCTCGCCTACGACGTCGCCATTTGCCTCAACGCCTGGTGCTTCGAGCAGGACTATGCGTTCAACCTCACAAAGGGCCGCGCGCTTCTCGAAGGCTACGACAGCGTCCGTAAACTTTCCCCCGCCGAGCGCCACGCCATGCCACTGCTGTGCCGTGGCGCAGCCGTCCGCTTCCTGCTGACCCGCTCTTACGACTGGCTGAACCGCCCGCCCAATGCACTCGTGAACCCGCACAACCCGTTCGACTACGTGCGGCGCCTGCGCTTTCACCAGTCGGTCCGCTCGATCGCCGCTTACGGCTTCGGCGAGGCTGCATGACGCACAGCGGCACCAAAAAAGTCGTTATCTTCACCGATGGCGCATGTTCAGGAAATCCCGGCCCCGGCGGCTGGGGCGCCATTCTGATCTGGGGCGAACATCGCAAGGAACTCTTCGGCGGCTCAGGCGACACCACCAACAACCGGATGGAACTCCAGGCCGTCATCGAAGCGCTCGGTGCGCTCACCCGCCCCGCCCACATCGACCTTTATACCGACAGCGCCTACGTCAAGGACGGCATCTCATCCTGGATTCATTCCTGGAAGAAGAACGGCTGGCAGACCGCCGCCAAAAAACCGGTCAAGAACGCCGACCTCTGGCAAGCCCTCGAAGCCGCCCGCCACAAACACGAGGTCGATTGGCATTGGGTGAAGGGCCACGCCGGCCACCCCGAAAACGAACGCGCCGACGAACTTGCGCGCCAAGGCATGAGCCCGTTCAAGAAATAAAATAGCCGCGACTAAAGAGAATCCGTGGGGGTCACCCGCGGCTTTGCATGAGGTCTGTTTTTGACCCATGAGAGACATCGGTCCGCAGGGTTAACATGCCCCCCGCTGTCATGGTCGGGCTAGTCCCACTGCTGTCCGGTTGAGATTTGCTGGACTGTGCGCATGGCGCTGATTCAACTGTGATTCGAGAGCTTGGCGGCTTCATCGAACACAGATCGGAACCAGCACCATGCGCCACCAG
>JALHQM010000037.1:0-15696 GCA_022841965.1 Hyphomicrobium sp.
GCGCCCGAGATGAACGGCTGCGCTGCCGCCATCATGTAGATGTGGCTGGCCACCGACAGATACCGCTTGCCCTTGCGGCCGCACGGATTGGCGCAATCGAACACCGGCAGATGCTCAGCCTTCAAGTGCGGCGCGCCTTCCAGCGTCATCGCCCCGCAGACGTGCTCGTTCGCCAGTTCCACATCCTTCTTGGAAAATCCAAGGTAGGCGAAGATGTCGAACGCGGGATCGGCGAGCTTGTCGGCAGGAATTTTCAGCGTGTCCTTGAGGAAGCCCTCGCCGATCACCCACTTGTTGAACACGAACTTGATGTCGAACGCGCTACCGAGCCCGCCCTCGATCTTGGCCAGGATGTCGTCCGTGAAACCCTTCGCCATGAGCGAGGTGTGGTTGATCGACGGCGCCTGCCGCAAGGTGCCATGGCCAACCGCGTAAGCTTCGATTTCGGCAATTTGGCTTTCACGATAGCC
The DNA here is from genome assembly GCA_022841965.1 of Hyphomicrobium sp. Classification (GTDB taxonomy): domain Bacteria; phylum Pseudomonadota; class Alphaproteobacteria; order Rhizobiales; family Hyphomicrobiaceae; genus JAGVSR01. The sequence continues at coordinate 471 of JALHQM010000037.1, forward strand.
GAGCCCACGCAGCGCTTCCGGCACAGCCTGATTGATGATCTTGAAATACCCGCCGCCCGCCAGCTTCTTGAACTTGACGAGCGCGAAGTCGGGTTCGATGCCCGTCGTGTCGCAATCCATCACGAGACCGATCGTGCCGGTCGGCGCGATGACAGTCGACTGCGCATTGCGATAGCCGTGCGTCATGCCGAGTGCGAGTGCCTCGTCCCACGCCATCTTGGCGGCAGCGATGAGACGCTTGTCCGGGCAGTTGGCATGATCGAGCGGCACCGGCGCGATGCTGAGCGCTTCATAGCCCGAGGACTCGCCATAAGCCGCGCGGCGATGATTGCGCATCACGCGCAGCATGTCGGCCTTGTTCGGCTCGTAACCGGGGAACGGACCCAGTTCCTTCGCCATTTCCGCCGACGTGGCATACGCCACACCTGTCATGATGGCGGAGATCGCACCGCAAATGGCGCGGCCCTTATCCGAGTCATACGACGTACCCGCCGCCATCAACAGTCCGCCGATGTTGGCAAAGCCCAGACCCAGCGTCCGATAGCGATACGACAGCAACGCAATCTGCTTCGAGGGGAACTGCGCCATCGTGACGGAGATTTCGAGCACGATCGTCCACAGGCGGCACGCATGCTCATATGCCTCTGTGTCGAACGATTTGTCCGCCCGGCGGAACGTCATCAGGTTCATCGAGGCGAGGTTGCACGCCGTGTCGTCGAGGAACATATACTCCGAGCACGGGTTCGATGCGCGGATCGGACCCGACTGCGGGCAGGTGTGCCAGTCATTAATCGTGGTGTGGAACTGAATGCCGGGATCAGCCGACGCCCAGGCAGCGTGACCAATGGATTCCCACAGTTCCTTCGCCTTCAGCGTCTTGGTTGCCTTGCCGTCCTTGCGCGCGGTGAGCGTCCAGTCGCCATCGGCTTCGACCGCGTTGAGGAACTCATCCGTCACGCGCACCGAGTTGTTCGAGTTCTGGCCCGAAACCGTCAGATACGCCTCGCTATCCCAATCGGTATCGTAAATAGCAAAGTCGATGTCCTTGTAGCCCTGGCGGGCAAATTGGATGACACGCAGCACGTAGTTCATCGGCACCTGGTCGCGACGGGCCTCCTTGATGGCCGCCTTGAGCTTCGGGTTCTTCATCGGCTCGAAGCAGGCGTCGCCATCCGCTTCACAATTGACGCAAGCGGCCATCACAGCCTTCAACCGCTTCTGGCAGATCTTCGATCCCGTCACGAGGGCGGCAACCTTCTGCTCCTCGCGCACCTTCCAGTCGATATATTCCTCGATATCGGGATGATCGACGTCGACCACGACCATCTTGGCCGCGCGCCGCGTCGTGCCACCCGACTTGATGGCGCCCGCCGCCCGGTCACCGATCTTCAAGAACGACATCAGGCCTGACGAACGCCCGCCGCCCGAGAGCTTTTCATTTGCCCCGCGCAGCGCCGAGAAATTCGAGCCTGTGCCCGAACCATATTTGAACAGGCGCGCCTCGCGCACCCAGAGATCCATAATGCCGTTTTCGTTGACGAGATCGTCCTCGACCGATTGGATGAAGCAGGCATGCGGCTGCGGATGCTCATAGGCCGACGACGACACCGTCAGTTCGCCCGTCTCGTGATCCACGTAGTAGTGACCCTGGCCCGGCCCATCGATGCCGTAAGCCCAGTGCATGCCGGTGTTGAACCACTGCGGCGAGTTCGGCGCCGCCATCTGCATGGCGAGCATGTAGCGGTGTTCATCGAAGAAAGCCTGCGCATCCTCTTCCGTGGTGAAATAGCCGCCCTTCCAGCCCCAGTACGTCCATGTGCCGGCCAGACGGTCGAAAACCTGCCGCGCGTCGCTCTCCCCCGCAATGCGCTCCTTCTCCGGCAGCCCCTTCAGCGCTTCCTCGTCCGCCACCGAGCGCCACAGCCACGAAGGAACCTGCGTCTCTTCGATCTTACGCAGTGCCTTGGGCACGCCGGCTTTGCGGAAATACTTCTGCGCCAGAATGTCGGCAGCCACCTGGCTCCAGTGCTCGGGCACCTCGAAGCCTTCAAGACGGAAAACGACCGACCCATCGGGGTTCTTGATTTCGGACGTGGCGCGCCGGAACGCGATCTTCGCGTAAGGCGACTGGCCAGCTTCCGTAAATCGGCGTGTGATCTTCATTCGTGCCCCCATCAGGTCTAAAGAGGGTGCTGCACGCGAAACAAATGGCACCCGGATTGCGGTCCGCACCTCAAGGCAAGCAACGCGACACCCCACGATCCGCCACACGCGCGAGTCCAATGCGAAGACCGGTCACCCTTGCCGTTCCCTCACGGCGCAGGCGGTCATCCGCAAACTCGACAACGGGGCCAACCGGCCCGGTACAGCTGATGGAAGAGGTGCCCCGAAAGCATAACCGAGAGGCTCGCGGCTGAGATCGAAGGTGGCGCGATTCGCCCCCTCCGTCACGACCCATTGGGGGTAGTAGATGCGACCAGCCACTAGATGTAGTGGTGTGTGTAACTTGGGGATTGACGTGCCGAGTTCGTCAGGATTCGCGGGCGTTTGTAGGGGCACCCCGCCACCAGGGGGGGTGTGAATTGCCAGATCAACCGATCGGCCACCCCCGGATTTATGGCAAAGCTAGGACGATTCCTTCAGTGGAGTCCTGCCACGGGTGTGGCCGTTCGGCCGCGGTCCTTCGCGCACTGGACAGAGCCGCGTCCCGGTCCTACACGCAAGACAAGACATGACACCCAATCGAGGGGCACCGATGGGCCTGTTCAAGGAAATCTTCAGCTGGTGGAGCGGCAACACGTGGGGCACGCGCTTCACGCTGTGGCGCCACGGCCGTTTGGTCGGCGAAGACGAGTTCGGCAACCGCTATTATGAGCAGACATCCGGCCCGCAGATCCTTGTCGGCAAACCGCGCCGCTGGGTGACGTACCGCGATATGTCGGAATCGTCCCAGATCCCCCCCGGCTGGCACGGCTGGATGCACCACACCGTCGATGAAGTGCCGACCCCCGGGTCCTACACCCCCCGCCCCTGGCAAAAGCCGCACGAGGCCAACCCGACCGGCACCCCGGCGGCCTACCGCCCTTCAGGCTCTATATTGACCGCCACCGCCGCCCGCCCGCGAGCAACGGGTGACTACAAGCCTTGGCAACCGGACTAAATTCGCGTGCCCGCGATCACGTTCGCGACACGATCACTCCCCAATGTGACACTTCGGTCTTCCGTGTTAGTCCAATCGAAGCGCATCTCCGACAGAGCGCATCGCTTTTGTGAGATCCCGTATCGGCATGGTGCCCCGCTCTCTTCTCCGCCCGACAGGTCTCGCCGCTGCCCTGGTGGCCGGCGCCCTGATCCCGTGCGCGCATGCCCAACGTCTGGAAAACAAGGTCGCCGTTTTTTCCGCGCTGGATAAGGTCACCGCGACCATCAAAACCCTCACCGTTCCATTGAACGAAACCCGCGAATTCGGCGCGCTCAAAGTCACGCCCCGCATCTGCTACTCCCGCCCGCCGACCGAACAGCCCAAGACAACATCTTTCGTCGAAGTCCAGGAAGTGCAGTTGGACGGTCAGGAAAAGAAAATCTTCTCCGGCTGGATGTTTGCCGAAAGTCCCGGCCTCAACGCCGTCGAACACCCCGTCTTCGACGTTTGGCTCACCGGTTGCGAAGAACCCTCAAACCCGGTTGCCGCCGCCCCACCCACCGAAGGTGCCGCTGATGGCGCAGCCGACGCCGGCACCGGTGAGAGCTCCAGCGATGATCTCCCACGCCGCCGCGTCCGGCGCTAATTTCCCGACATTTGTCATTTCGGCGTATAATTTCCATCTGAAACCCAACCAGCAGCCCGCCGTAACAGGAAGGCTGATGCTGGCGGCATCTCCCGTCTGCGAGTTCGCGAAGGATAAATACATATGAAGCGGATTGTCTCGGTTCTCATGGTGAGTGCAGCAATGACGGTCGGTGCAACCGCCGAAGACGTTGCCCCCGATAAACTCGTCGATAGCCTCAACGGTGTCTTCGGCAAGCACGCCAAGACTCGCGGCAGCCACGCCAAGGGCCTGTGTGTGACGGGAACATTCACGCCGGGCGCTGGCGCTCCCGCACTCTCGAAGGTGCCATTCTTTGCAGGCCCGGTGCCCGTGCTCGGCCGCTTCTCATTTGGCGGCGGCAATCCGAAAGCCTCCGACAAAGCCAAGTCCCCGCGCGGTCTGGCACTCCGCTTCGACCCGGACGGCAAGACGCCTACCGATTTCGTCTTCCTCTCCGCTCCGATTTTCTTCGCCCGCAATCCCGCCGAAGTCGTCGGCTTCCTCGAAGCACGCTTCCCCGGCCCCGACGGCAAGCCCGACCCCGCCAAGGTGAAGGCGTTTACGGAAGCTCATCCCTGGACCGCCAAGCAGGGCGCGTGGGTGGCCGCCAAGCCAGTGCCCGCAAGCTATGCGGGGCTGCCCTATCACTCCATCCATGCCTTCGAAGCCACCGCCGTCGATGGCAAGAAAACGACCGTCAAATTCAAGTTCGAACCTGCAGCCGGCGAACTGGGGCTGACCGACGACGAAGCCAAGGCAAAAGAAGAGGGCTTCTTCACCGCCGAACTCGATGAGCGTTTCAAATCTGGTCCGGTGTCGTTCAATCTCGTCGCAATCATCGGCACGGCGGCCGATCCCACCGATGATCCGACCGCCGAATGGCCGGAAGCGGACCGGTCGAAGGTCGCGCTGGGCAAGCTCGACATCGCCGGCCGCGAGAATGAGGCGAAGTGCGACGCCACCACATTCGACCCGAACAATTTGGCTGAAGGTCTCGCTGGCTTCCCCGGCGACACGATCCTGCCCGCCCGTTCCGGTTCCTACGCAGTCTCGCTCAGCCGCCGCAGCGAATAACCCGCAGACGGTGCCTTCGGGGTCAGACCCCTGAGAAGGGGTCTGACCCCGGTTCTACTGTTCCACTTGGAACAGCGCCGGTCCTTCGCAGTTGTAAAGGTGTGGTCACACCGGAGATGGCTCCGGCCCTGTTTCAGCGCAACCTCGAAGGACCCGTGCCATGACCGACAACCGCCTGATCGCCGCCGACGCGCTTTTCATGGTTTGCTACATTGGCCTCGCCGCCGCGTTCGTCGGCATTTTGGCCTCCATCGGCATTCTCTATGCCGCCGGCTACGACCTCGACGCGCTCCACATTGGCGCCGCCTCGGGCGCGATGATCGGCCTCTTCGTCCTGCCGATGCTCCCCAGGCTCTATCGCACGCTGATCGGCCAGCCGTTTACATGGCGCGAAAACACGGTGCTCGGCGGCGTTATCGAGAACTGAGCATCCGCGCCACCCTCGGCGCGAAATACGTCAAAATCCCTGACGCACCTGCTCGCTTGAACGCGAGCAGGCTTTCCATCATCGCCTTGTCCCCATCGAGCCACCCGCGCTCCGCCGCCGCCATCAACATCGCGTATTCCCCCGACACCTGATACGCGAACGTCGGCACTTTGAACGTCTCCGACACCCGCCGCACGATATCGAGATACGGCATCCCCGGTTTCACCATCACGAGGTCCGCCCCTTCCGCGATGTCGAGCGCCACTTCCCGCAGCGCTTCATCCGTGTTGGCCGGATCCATCTGATAAGTGCGCTTGTCACCCTTCAGCGTTGACGACGACCCGACCGCATCCCGGAATGGGCCATAAAAGGCACTCGCATACTTCGCCGCATACGACATGATCTGCGTGTCGTGATGCCCTGCCGCCTCGAGCGCCACACGAATCGCGCCGATGCGCCCGTCCATCATGTCCGAGGGCGCCAACACATCGCAGCCTGCCGCCACCTGATTAAGCGACTGCTTGACGAGCGCCGCCACGGTCTCGTCATTGAGGATAACGCCATCGTGCACCAATCCATCGTGGCCGTGGCTCGTATAGGGATCGAGCGCCACGTCGAGAATGACGCCGAGATCGATCCCCGCAGCCTTGATCGCCCGCGTTGCCCGGCACACGAGGTTGTCGGGATTGAACGCTTCGCGCGCATCGTCGGTGCGCAGCTTCGGGTCGGTGTAGGGAAAGAGCGCCACGGCGAGAATGCCGAGCGCGGCTGCCTCCCGCGCCGCCTCCACGATCAAATCGATCGACAACCGCTCCACGCCAGGCATCGACGGGATAGCCTCGCGCTGGCCGGACCCCTCTAAAACGAAAAGCGGCCAGATCAGATCCGACGCCGACAGCGTGTTTTCCGACACAAGCGCGCGCGCCCACGCCGCCCGGCGGTTGCGCCGCGGACGAATATGCGGATAGCCCCCGCGCGCGCCGGAAAGATCGGAAATTTCGGTCATGAACACGGCTCTGTTGTTGGCAGGTGCAGATCGCGCCCGACCATACGGCGAACCGAGCGCCGCGCAAGGGGAGGGGCAAACAAGGGTCAACGCGACCGGGATTGCGCGGCTAATCGCAAATCTTCTTCACCTTACGCGGCGCCATATCGACGTGAAAGTGGTTCCGGTGGGCGTTGTTGGCTTCCGGGCCGAGCGTTGTCCCGAAGATTTGGCAGGCCGCCGCATGCGCGCCTTTCAAAAACGACGTCATACGGGCGGGCGGCTCCGGCGGACGCTCCGGCCCTCCCAGCCGCTGTGGCGCGACCCCGAACGCCGGCTTTTGCGGCTCTCCCTCGATCCCGTCCGCAATCGTGCTGCGCACAGCCACACCGGACGCCTCGCCAGCCGCCACAGCAGGAGCCCCCGTTGGTGGCACGGCCGCTGGCCGCGCAATCTTCGCCGCCTCCACGGCCGCTTTCTCCGCAGCTACTCTCACCGCCTCTTCACGCGCCGCGATATCGCGCTTCGTCTCGCCCCAGCCCTTCAGAACAATTGCCGTCTCACCCTTCGACGTGACAAACCCGCGAATATCGAGCGCGTTCGCGCGCCCATGCTCGGAGAGTTTCGTTTTGGTGCGCCCATAGGCATTGCGGCACGAATAGTCGCTCATGTTTTCAATCTTGATCACCTCGGCACCCAGCGTCTTCTTCGCCAAGGGCTGCAAATCCTTCGTCAGCCACGTATGCATTGCGCCGACCATGCCGCACGTCATGACGGCAGGCGGTGACAACGCCACTTCCGGGTTTTTGCCGATTGTGAGCAGTCGCACCGGCGCCGCCGTTCCGCAGTCGCCTTGCCGGAAGGGCGCTTCCGCAATTGTCACCGCATCGATCTTTTCCAGGATGGTTTTGCACATCGCCTTGGCCGCAGCGATCTCATCTGCCGGCCATTCGGTCGGCACCGGCGGCGGATTGGCCTTCGCGGCGGCCTCTTCTTTCGCGCCGTCGACTGTTTTTGGCCACACGCCCTTGGCTTCGATGCCGCCCGCCTTGTCCGGAGCCGCGGGGGCAACTGCAGCGTCGGGTACAGGCGCAGTCGATTTGGTCAGCGGCTGACCGTTTGCATCCTTCGGCTTTTTCAGAGGCAACGGCACGTCATCGGCCGCCGCCGCGGTCTCGATCTGAGCCGCCATCATCAAGGCCAACACAAGTGCGCGTGCGGGAAGCGTCATACGTCGGGTCTCGTGCGAGGGCCGCGTCGCAAAGGGGGCGGCTTTCCAATGGGAAAACATGGCGTGCGTTGGAGGTCTTCGTAAGACGCACGCGAACACAACCAGAGACATATGGCGAAAGCGCCACACCGGCCACGCGCTCGAAGCGGTTTTCTCCGCAGGACCCAAACTGTATAGCGATGCCCTGTGGATCACAACCATGTGCGCTGGAAAGTCAGTCGTGCGCGCGTCAGTGTGCTGACAAGCTGTGGAAAGGACCGGCGTGGCCGACCCAAGCGAACCAATCTCCGCTGCCGATATCCGGCTCGAACATAACGGTTCGGCGGCCGTGATTACGTTGCAGCGCACGCGCGCACTGAACGCGCTGACGATCGATATGCGTGCGAGCTTAGCTGGCTGGTTCCCTGAATTTTCCCGCAATCCCAACGTCTACGCGGTGATCATTCAGTCCGCCTCACCCAAGGCGTTCTCCGCCGGTTCCGATGTGCGCGAAGTCGCCACCCTGGGCCGCGCGGACATGGCTGCGGCGCGGCAAACCTTTGCCGACGAGTACGCGCTCAATTGGCGGCTCGAATGCTTCTCCAAGCCAACCGTCTCCCTAATCGACGGCATGGTTATGGGCGGTGGGGTCGGGATTTCCCTCTACGGAACACACCGTATCGCCGGCGAGGGCTATCGCTTCGCGATGCCCGAAACCAAAATCGGCCTCTTCCCCGATGTCGGCGTCTGCCACGCGCTGTCCCGCATGCCCGATGAGATGGGGCTCTATCTCGGCCTCACCGGGCGCACCATCGACCGCGCCGACGCCTATGCGCTGGGTTTGGTAACGCACTGCATCCCCGCCACACACTTCGTCGACATCGTCGATGGTCTCGCAGATGCCCAGCCGGTCGATCCTCTGCTCGATGATCGCCACACCGATCCCGGCCCCGGCGACCACGATCATCAGCGCGAAACAATTGCCAGATGTTTCTCCGCCCCTGACGTAACCGCGATCATTGCCCGTCTTCAATCCGAAAGCGGCACCCACGCCGAATGGGCGCGCACCGTTGCAGCGGAACTCCGGCAACGATCACCGCTGTCACTTGCCATCACGCTGCGCCATATCCGCGAAAGCAAATCACGCGATTTGCGCCAAGTCCTCGAAACTGATTATCGCCTCGCCTGCCGCTGTCTCGAAGACAACGACTTCTTTGAAGGCGTCCGCGCTCTGATTGTCGACAAAGACAACACGCCAAATTGGCACCCCGCCAGTCCGGGCGCCGTCACATCCGATGCTATTGAACGCTATTTCGCGCCGCTCTCGAATGATGCCCTCAGCCTGCCGAGCCGGGCCGAAATGCAAGCCATGCGCGCATAACGTTCATTTTTGTAGAAATGTTTTTAAGAAAAACCGCGCAATAGTTTGCGCATCAGCGCGGGATAAGCCAAGCGCCGACGTAAGACAATATAAACAATGATTGAATGGCACCCCCGGGAACTATTCTTTTACTATATATATTCAGGTAAGATTTAATTATTGAAGGTAGTCTGCCTGTTGAAACCCGGAGATCAAAAAAACCGGGAGTGTGCGTTCAAACAGGTAAGAGGCCAGGGCAATGAGTGCTGTTATGGATGCGCGTGCCCGCGCAAAAGTACAACCGGTCGCGGAAGAGACGATCCAGGGCGAATATCTCCAGGCGCTGCGCCTGATCGAACGGCTGCATCGTTTGCTGCTCGATGTCATCAAGGATGAATTCCAGCGCCAGGGCGGTTCCGATCTCAACAGCGTGCAAGCGCTGCTGATCTATAATATCGGCGAAAGCGAGCTGACGGCGGGCGACCTGAAGCGGGGTGGCTATTACCTCGGCTCCAACGTCTCCTACAACCTGAAGAAGCTCGTCGACATGGGCTACATTCACTACAAGAAATCCGAAACGGATGGCCGCAGCGTGCGCGTTAGCCTGACGGACAAGGGCCACGACGTCTGCGATGTGGTCAATAAGCTCTACCAGCGCCAGCTGAGCTCGATCGAAACGGTCGGCAGCGTCGACAACGAAGACCTGAAGCATCTCAACAAAGCGCTGATGCGCTTGGAACGCTTCTGGTCGCACCAGATCCTGTACCGCCTGTAATCGGGGCCGAGGCGGGGTTGGACCAATTGAGGGATCGCGGTGCCCACGCCGCGATCCTTTCGCTTTTTGGACGTCCGTTGCTGCCTCGACGCAGCTCTGGTGACGTAGGGCGCGCGCCACCGCCCACCACGGGGGCTTTTCAACCGGCCGCGAATAACACACTGTCCGCACTCGATTGATCCCATGGACAGTTGTTGGCGGAAGCTATGATAGACCGCGTCACCCCTGTCTCGATACGGCGCGGTCTGTCCGCTCTGACGGTCGCCGTTTGCCTTCAAGCGCTGCCCGCCGCCGCCTTCGACAACAACGGCATCCAGTTTGGCCCCTCTGGTCCAGGGGCCGCGAGCCCCGGCGCCGTGGACCGGGAATTCGTCCGCGAGTGGGAAAAAAACCCGCCACCCGGCTTCCCGACGCTCTCGCCCGCCAACGTCGCGCCCACCAAAGCCGCAATCAAAAAGTATCAAGACATCGTCGCCAATGGCGGATGGGAAACTGTTCCCGCGGTTAAGATGGTCTACGGCGAAACGCATTTTGCTGTGGCCGTCCTCAAACGCCGCCTCGCGGTGTCGGGCGAATTGGCATCTGGCGGCGATGAATCGGAAGACTTCGGCTCCGATCTCGACCTCGCCGTGAAGCGCTTCCAGGCCACCAACGGCCTCACCCCCACCGGCGTCGTCGACGAGCGCACGTCCGCAGCCCTCAACGTTCCAGCCGAAGTCCGCCTGCGCCAGCTCAAGAATTCGCTGTCCCGCCTGCAGGAATATGTCGGCAGCACCGCCAAGCAGAAGTACGTCGCTGTCAATATACCCGCCGCCCAAGTCGAAGCCGTCCAAGGCGACAAGGTCGTCTCTCGCCACACCGGCGTTGTGGGCAAACCCGACCGGCCAACGCCGCTCCTGCGCACGGCCATCCACGAAATGAACTTCAACCCCGTCTGGCGCCTGCCGCCGACGGTCATTTCAAAGGATCTCATTCCCCGCGGCCGCGAGATGCAGCAGGAGGGCAAGAACGTCCTCGTCAAATTCGGCATCGACGCTTATGACGGCGCCGGCAAAAAGGTTGATCCGGAAAAAATCAATTGGTCCTCCGGGCAGCCAGCCGGCCTCTCCTACCGCCAGAAGCCCGGCAAGGACAATCCGCTGGGCTTCCTGAAAATCAACTTCAACAACTCGCATTCCGTCTACATGCACGACACCCCGTCGGAGACCATGTTCGGCCGCAACTTCCGCGCCGCGTCCTCCGGCTGCATCCGCGTCGCCAACATCGAGCAGCTGGCGGCCTGGCTCCTGTCCGACACGCCGGGCTGGAGCGCCAACCGCATCACCTCGGTCAAGGAAAACGGCGAGCGCATCGACGCCAAGGTGAAAAAGCCGGTGCCCTTGTATTTCGCTTATCTGACCGCTTGGGCGACCCCAGACGGCGTCATCCAGTTCCGCCGCGATCTCTACGACCGCGACAAGTCCGGCTCGGAATCAGCCACAACCTATTGATCCCCGGGATCTCGCGGCCCCAATTCGTAAATTTGACCTGCAACATGGCGCGACATTTCGTTCCGGTCGGGCCGGGATTGACGTCGGTCAACTGGTGATGTCGCACCAAATGCTCTAGTCGCAATGCCGCAAGCCCGCCATCAGGCCACACCTAGGCCAAGTTTGCGGCCAGAACGTATGAACAAATCGAGTTGGGAATTGGTCAGACCGGCCCTCGCATAAAACGGATGTCGAGCAAAATTGATCTGCAAAAGGTCGCGACACGAAAGCGGTTGATCAACGGCTTGGAGCCGGGGCAAAGTGCAAGAAAAGCGGGCGACAACAGCCCCGATCGGATCAGGAAACGTGCAGATGGACTATGCCGGACGATTCAAGGCGGCACTCGACCAGATCAAGGCCGAGGGACGCTACCGGGTCTTCGCCGATCTCAAGCGCCAGCGCGGCGCATTCCCGTCCGCAACGCGGTTTACCGAAACGTCGAACCACCCGATCACGGTGTGGTGCTCGAACGACTATCTCGGCATGGGCCAGCATCCCGATGTGCTCGCCGCCATGCATGCGGCCATCGATGTTGCCGGCGCCGGCTCCGGCGGCACGCGTAACATCTCCGGCACGACGCGCTACCACGTCGAGCTTGAGCAAGAGATCGCAGACCTGCACCGTAAGGAAGCAGCCCTGCTGTTCACATCCGCCTATGTCGCCAACGACGCGACCCTCTCCACCATTCAGAAGCTGATCCCCGGCCTTGTGATCTTCTCCGATGAGAAGAACCACGCCTCCATGATTGAAGGCATCCGGCGCGGCGGCGGCGACAAGCGCATCTTCCGCCACAACGACATCGCCGACCTTGAAGTGAAACTCGCCGAACTCCCCTACGATACGCCCAAGCTGATCGCCTTCGAAAGCGTCTACTCGATGGACGGCCATATCTCGCCCATCGGCGCCATTTGCGATCTGGCGAAAAAATACGGCGCCATGACCTATCTCGACGAAGTCCACGCCGTCGGCCTTTACGGCCCCCGCGGCGGCGGCATCGCCGAGCGCGACGGCGTCATGGACCGGGTTGATGTGATCAACGGCACGTTGGCCAAGGGCTACGGCGTCATGGGCGGATACATCGCCGCCTCGCGCGACATCTGCGACGCCATTCGCTCGTTCGCCGCGGGCTTCATATTCACAACGTCGGTCGCCCCCGCCGTGGCAGCCGGCGCACTCGCCTCGATTCGCTACCTGAAAGGCAGCCAGATTGAGCGCGCCCGCCATCAGGAACGCGCCCGCACCCTCAAGGCGAAGCTGAAAGCGGCCAAGATACCGGTCATGGACAACCCGAGCCACATTGTCCCGATCCTCGTCGGCGACCCGGTTCACTGCAAGGCCGTCACAGATACCCTTCTCGACCGCTATGGCATTTACGCGCAGCCCATCAACTATCCGACCGTCCCGCGTGGTACCGAGCGCATCCGCTTAACCCCGTCGCCCCAGCACACGGACGCCCAAATGGACGCCCTCGTCAATGCGTTGTCGGAACTTTGGGCAGCCTGCCCCCTGTCCCAGGGCCAAACCGTCCGCCTCGCGGCGGAATGACTTAAATACGCCCCCGCCTCACCGAAAGGGTTGGTCCAACCCACCCCGGGGGGCGTTTTCACGTCAGGGAATCCCTGCGTAGTGTCGCCGCGTGTTGGGGGGCCGGTTGTGGGGTCAGTGGACCACGTGGTATTCCCGGTCGTATGACTTTCGTCGAACGGGGGCGATCCGTGGTCCTCTGCTCGTCGCGCAACCCGAAGCCGCCGCAATTCTAGATCCGCAAAATCAGCGAGGAAACGCCATGTTCAATATGAAGGGGCAGTCGAGCTCGACCGAGCGCTTTTTTAAAGCGCACATCGAGGAAACCGACCCCGAAGTCGCCTCGGCGATCGCCAAGGAGTTCGGCCGCCAGCAGGATGAAATCGAACTCATCGCGTCTGAAAACATCGTCTCCCGCGCCGTCCTCGACGCTGCCGGCAGCGTGCTGACCAACAAGTACGCCGAAGGCTACCCCGGCAAGCGCTACTACGGCGGCTGCCAGTACGTTGACATCGTCGAAGATCTCGCGATCGAGCGCGCCAAGAAGCTGTTCAACTGCGGCTTCGCCAACGTGCAGCCGAACTCAGGCTCGCAAGCCAACCAGGGCGTGTTTAACGCTCTCATCCAACCAGGCGACACCATCATGGGTCTGTCGCTGGCAGCCGGCGGTCACTTGACTCACGGCGCCCCCGTCAATCAGTCGGGCAAGTGGTTCAAGGCCGTCCACTACGGTGTCGACCCCGTAACCCACCTCATCGACTTCAACGAAGTCCGCAAGCTCGCCCATGAGCACAAGCCCAAGCTCATCATCACCGGCGGCTCGGCCTATCCGCGCAAGATCGACTTCGCCCAGTTCCGTGCGATCGCCGACGAAATCGGCGCGTATCTGCTTGTCGACATGGCCCACTTCGCTGGCCTCGTCGGTGCCGGTCTTTACCCGAGCCCGTTCCCGCATGCCCACGTCGTCACGTCCACCACGCACAAGACCCTGCGCGGGCCGCGCGGCGGCATCATCCTGACCAACGACGAAGCGCTCGCCAAGAAGTTCAACTCGTCGATCTTCCCCGGCATCCAGGGTGGCCCGCTGATGCACGTCATCGCCGGCAAGGCTGTCGCCTTCGGTGAATGCCTCCAGCCGGACTTCAAAAACTACATCCAGACCGTGATCGACAACGCCAAGGCGATGGGCGAAGTGCTCGTCAACTCAGGCTTCGCTCTCGTTTCCGGCGGCACCGATAGCCACCTGATCCTCGTCGATCTGCGGCCCAAGAACCTGACCGGTAACATCTCCGAGAAGGCGCTGGGCCGCGCGCACATCACCTGCAACAAGAACGGCGTACCCTTCGATCCGGCCAAGCCCATGGTCACCTCGGGCATCCGCCTCGGTTCGCCCGCCGGCACCACGCGCGGCTTCGGCGTCGCTGAGTTCCGCGACGTCGGCCGCATGATCGCGGAAGTCCTCGAAGGTCTCGCCAAGAACGGCGAAGAGGGCAACGGCGCCGTGGAAGCCAAGATCAAGGGCGAAGCAACCGCGCTCTGCCGCCGCTTCCCCCTCTACGGCTGATCCGTCGCAACGGCACACGACCAATCAAAACGCCGGACGGGCCCCCGTCCGGCGTTTTTGCTTTTTTGAGCATGTGTATAACGGGGGTATCGCAACCGCGCACAGAGACGACTCGCCAAAATCGGCCTTAGACAGGAGCCTCTAAGCCCCGTCGTCCAAAGGTTCCCGCAATGCGCTGCCCCTACTGCTCCTGCGAAAACACCAGCGTCAAGGACAGCCGCCCGACGGATGAGAACGCCTCGATCCGCCGCCGCCGCGAATGTCCCGACTGCGGCGGCCGCTTCACCACATTCGAGCGCGTGCAATTGCGCGAACTGATCGTCCTTAAACGGTCCGGCCGCCGGGTCACGTTCGACCGCGATAAACTGATGAAGTCCGTCACCATCGCCACCCGCAAACGCCCCATCGACGACGACCGCATTGAGCGCATGGTGTCCGGCATCGTCCGCCAACTCGAAAGCTGCGGCGAAACCGAAATTCCCTCATCCCAGATTGGCGAGCGCGTCATGGAAGCCCTGCGCGGGCTCGACCCCGTCGCCTACGTCCGCTTCGCCTCCGTCTACCGCGACTTCACCGAAGCCGCCGACTTCCAAGAAGTCCTCGGCGAAATCGCCGGCGACGACACCGTCATCCCCCTCCACACCAAACGCCTCGGCAGCTGATTGCCCGTTAGAGCCCACCCCTCCACCGTTATCCCGGCGATGGCCTGGACCCAGTCAACGGTGAGCGCGACGAACAGCGCAGCCCGCGTCCCCCGCTGTGGCCAAGACCTCACGAGCCGTATCGCTGTGGCTTGTCTGGGTCCCGGCCGGCTCCGCTTCACTTCGCGCGCCGGGATGACGTACAGGAGGCTAGAGCCAAGCCAGCAACAAATAATCCCCCTCCCGTTGACGGGGAGGGGTTAGGGGTGGGGTGATAAAAGCGGTGGGGTGATAAAAGCGGTGGGGTGATAAAAGCGGTGGGGTGATA
>JALHQM010000037.1:15796-23244 GCA_022841965.1 Hyphomicrobium sp.
GGTGGGGTGATAAAAGCGGTGGGGTGATAAAAGCGGTGGGGTGATAAAAGCGGTGGGGTGATACCGCCTCAAACTCCCAAGCCAGATCGTCGCTCATGATCGCCGCAAAAAGCACTGCAAGCCCGACCCCCACCCCCGGCCCCTCCCCGCAAGGGGGAGGGGAGAAGTCGGCGCCTGTTTGGGTCTCAACAAACGCATGACCGTATCTCCCGCATCCGCCTTCGATCTCGACATGATGCGCATCGCGCTGCGCGTGGCCGCGCGCGGTCTCGGCAACACCGCGCCCAACCCCGCCGTTGGCGCCGTCATCGCGAACGAGACAACCGGTGAAGTCATCGCGCGGGGTTGGACACAACCCGGCGGCCGTCCGCACGCCGAAACCGAAGCGATCCGCCGCGCCGGCACTCGCGCCCGCGGACAAACGCTCTACGTCACGCTCGAACCCTGCGCCCATTTCGGCAAAACCCCACCCTGCGCCGACGCCATCGTCGCAGCCGGCCTGAAGCGCGTCGTCGTCGGCACGCGTGATCCCGATCCGCGCACCGCCGGAGAAGGCATCGCCAAACTCCGCGCTGCCGGGATCAACATCACCGAAAATGTCATCGAGCCCGAGGCGCGTTGGACGACCCTCGGACATATCTTGCGCGTCACACAAAAGCGCCCGTTCGTCACCGTCAAAATCGCCACCGATGCAGACGGCCACATCGCCCCCGGCGACGGCACGGCCCCGCGCTGGGTGACAGGACCAGAGGCCCGCGCGAGCGGCCATATGCTGCGCGCCAGAGCCGATGCTATCTTGATCGGTGCCGGGACACTCCGCGCCGACAATCCTGACCTCACCTGCCGCCTGCCCGGCCTCACGCACCGCTCCCCCATCCGCGTCATCCTCGCCGGCAGCTCACCCCTCGATCCAACCGCCAAGCTGGTCACAACCGCCGCCAAAATCCCGGTGCTGGTCTTGCGCGCTGGCGCCGCTCTCCCCTCCGATCGCGACCTGGCAGCCACCGGTGCCGAAATCATCGCGTTGCCAGATCAAAGCATTGCCACCGCGCTCGAAGCCCTCGCCGCCCGCGGCGTCACGCGCCTGCTCGTCGAAGGTGGCCCCACCGTCTGGCGCAGCTTCGCTGGCAGCGGCCTCGTGGATGAAGTATCACTCTTCATGGCCGGCCCGCCTCATGCCGAAAAAGCGGCCTTTGCTCTGCAACTGTATGCTTCGGCATTAACGCTGCACAAGACCGATTGCCGCCCGGTGGGCACAGACACGATGTGGTGCTTGCGCCGGACGCAGCCTTAAGCGACATCAGCGATCCGGCCAGTTCGACCCCGGCCCCAGGAACACCCATGTTCACCGGCATCATCACCGATATCGGCGAAGTCATCGGCCGCGAAGGCGGACGCTTCGCCATCCGTTCGATCTACGAAGCCGTCACCATCGACCTCGGCGCCTCGATCTGCTGCGACGGTGTGTGCCTGACCGTGACCTCCGTGCGACCCGACGGCAAGGGCTCCGCCTTCACGGTCGATGTTTCGAATGAAACGCTGTCCAAGACCACACTCGGCGAGTGGATGCCCGGCCGCGCCATCAATCTTGAACGCGCGCTCAAGGCCGGCGACGAGTTGGGCGGCCACATCGTTTCCGGCCACGTCGACGGCCTCGCCCGCATCCAATCCATCGCCCCCGATGGCGACAGCGTGCGGTTCGTACTGGAAGCGTTGCCAGCCTTCGCCCGCTTCATCGCCCCCAAGGGCTCCGTGTCCCTCGACGGCACATCCTTGACCGTCAACGAAGTCAACCAAAATCGCTTTGGAATCAATCTGATCCCGCACACCTTGACCCGGACGACGTGGGGGCGCAAAAAGCCGGGCGATCTCGTGAACCTCGAGGTCGACATGTTCGCGCGCTACGTCGCGCGGCTTTTGGAGTTCCGTCCGTGAGCGCAACGAAGACGAGCGGCCAACAGGCGACCGCCGCGACGTTGAAACCCGCCTCCGCCGTATCCCCGACGCACGAGATCGTCGAGGAACTGCAGAACGGGCGCATGGTCGTACTCGTCGACGCCGAGGACCGCGAGAACGAAGGCGACCTCGTTATCGCCGCCCAGATGGCAACCCCCGACGCCGTCAACTTCATGGCGAGGTTCGGCCGCGGTCTCATCTGCCTCGCACTGACGCCCGCGCGCGCCGAAGCACTCAGCCTCGAAATGATGGTGCGCAACAACGCCTCGCGCAACCGCACCGCCTTTACTCAATCCATCGAGGCCCGCGAGGGAATCTCCACCGGCATCTCAGCCCATGATCGCGCCCGTACGATCTCGACAGCCATCGACCCGACGAAAGGCGCTGGCGACATCGTCTCGCCCGGCCACGTTTTCCCCCTCATCGCGCGCGACGGCGGCGTCCTAATCCGCGCCGGCCATACCGAAGCCTCCGTCGATCTCGCCAAACTCGCCAGCCTCGCACCGAGCGCTGTCATCTGCGAGATCATGAACGACGACGGCACCATGGCGCGCATGCCCGACCTCGTCACCTTCGCCAAGCAACACGCGCTCAAGATCGGCACCATCGAAGACCTGATCGCCTATCGCTTGAAGAACGACCGCCTCGTCGAACGCGTCGCCGAAACGCGCTTCGATAGCGCCTTCGGCGGCCCCTTTGATCTCAAGGTCTATGCGACGACGGTCGACCAGGCCGAGCACCTCGCCATCGTAAAGGGCAACGTCGGCGGCCCCGGCCCCGTCCTCGTCCGCGTCCATGCCGTCAATGTCCCTGCCGACCTCTTGGGGCTGGGCGAAACCAAGGACGGCGAAAGCCTGATTGCCAAATCGCTGCGCGCCATCGAACTTGAAGGCCGCGGCGTCGTCGTCCTCATCCGTGATCTCGGCGCCAAAAGCGTCTCCGACTGGATCGGCCGCAGCAAAGGCGGTAGTGGCACGTCACCGGCCAACCGCCGCCAAGTCGAAACCGGCATCGGCTCGCAGATCCTGCGCGATCTGGGCATCAGCGACATGGTGCTGCTGACCAATTCTCCCGAACAGGTCTATATCGGCGTCGAAGCCTTCGGCCTGCGCATCGTCGAAACACGAGCGATTGAGTAGCCCCATGGTGGATCGCTCCGAAGACGAACGGCAAGCAGCCGGCGCATTGAAGCTGGCGCGGGGCGCCCGCGTGCTTATCATCGAGTCGCCCTATTACGCGGATATCAATCGTCAGCTTCTCGACAGTGCTCTCGCCGTTCTGGCTGACAACAGCTGCCGTGCCGACCGCGTCGCGGTCGCCGGCGCGCTCGAAATTCCCCAGGCCCTTGCCGCTGCCGTCTCCGCCGGCACCATCGGCGCTGAAGGCACGCTTTACGACGGTGTCATCGCCCTCGGTTGCGTTATCCGCGGTGAGACCGCGCACTACGATATCGTCTGCAACAATGCCAATCATTGGCTTATGGAGATCGTCATCCGCTATTCAATTCCCCTCGGCAACGCCATCCTCACCGTTGATACGCGCGAACAGGCGCTGGCCCGAGCGGCTGGCGGCGCGCCGTCCGGTAAGGGGGGCGATGCAGCGCGCGCTTGCCTCGGCATGATCGCGCTGAAGCAGCATTTCGCCGAGACCTCGGCATGACCGCAATTCCCAAAAAGTCCGCAAGCAAAGGCGCCACCCCACGTTCCAAAGCGCGTATGGCCGCCGTGCAGGCGCTCTATCAGATGGAGTTGGCCGGCGCCGACGTATCCGAAGTCGTCGATGAATTCGAGCGCCTGCGCTTCAATAAGCCCGACGATCCAGCCCCGCTGGAAGAAGACGACGCCGCAGCCGACCTTGAGGAAGCGGACGCCGTGTTCTTTTCCGAGATCGTGCACGGTGTGGTCCGCCGCCAGCGCGACGTCGACCCCATGATCCACGAACAGCTGGCCGCCGGTTGGCGCCTGGTGCGCGTCGATGCGATATTGCGCGCTATCCTTCGCGCCGGCTCTTTCGAATTGCTGGAACGCCGCGATGTGCCGGGCCGCGTCGTGATCAACGAGTACATCAATGTGGCCCACGCATTCTTCGACGAGGACGAACCCCGCGTCGTCAACGGCGTCCTCGACAAACTCGGCCGCAAACTGCGTGCCGACGAATTCGATGCAAAGGGGCGGTCGTCTTAGAAGCGGGACAGGGCCGTGGGTGTGAGAGGTCGCGGAATGCTCGAAATTCTTCATCGGCGCGTCCACACCGTAAGCCACTTCCACGCCATGGTGGCGAGCAAGGGGCAGCATTTCCCAGACGACCTTTTTGGCGGAACGCTCGTGACCTTTCACGATTGCGGACTGATCGCCGCCACCGCTTGGGACGATAACGCAACATCAGATCCGCACGTTGAAATCACAGTGTCCGGGTTCGAACCACCGTTGCCCGGAATGTTTCCAGGCCTACTTCCAGCCGCAGCGGGCAACCTGACCGTCGGGCCGGAAGGTCTCGAAGCCGGCAACGTCATCACCGGAGATATCGCGGTGATCGGCGTACCGCTAGGCCGCTATCGGGCCTTGGTCCTTCTCGACACGCTGACACCTATGACCGCGCGCCGTCTCCACGTTCATCTGACCGCAGCAACAGCTGTTGCGCCATGATACGGCATGTCACAAGCGAGGCCGAGTTAATCAGCGTATATCTGGCTCCGCTGGCAAAGCAAAATGCCGGTGCCTTTGAACTCACCGATGACTGCGCGATCTTTAGCCCGTCACCGGGTACGGAACTCGTCGTCACCACCGATGCCATCGCTGCTGGTGTCCACTTTTTCCCCGATGACGCGCCCGAAGATATTGGCTGGAAGGCGCTCGCCGTAAACGTCTCCGATCTCGCCGCCAAAGCAGCAACGCCGCGCGCCTATCAGATGGCGCTCTCGTTTCCGCAAGCCCCCACGCATGAGTTCATGCAGCGCTTCGCATCGGGCCTCGCGCAAGCACAATCCGCCTTCGGCATCGTACTCTCCGGCGGCGACACCGACCAGCGCCCTGGCCCCATGACGATCACCATCACCGCGATCGGCGAAATTCCCACCGGTTTGCGCCGCACCCGCGACCGCGCCAGCCCAGGCGATGCGATCTTCGTGACGGGCACGGTGGGCGATGCAGCCGGCGGCTTGAAGCTCCGCCGCGATGACGCCGATGCGCGCAATTGGCCGTTTTCCGATGACGAGCGCACCGGCCTCATCGCCCGCTATCTGCGGCCCGAACCCCGTCTCGCCGCAGCAGGGATCATCCGCCACCACGCCACCGCCGCCATGGACCTCTCCGACGGTCTGGCCAAAGATCTGGGCCGCCTCACCACCGCCGCCCGCGCCGGCGCGATCATCGACAGTACGCGCATTCCCTTGTCCCCTCCACTGAAGAGACTGGCAGCGACAATCCCCGAAATCCTCGAACTCGCCCTCACCGGAGGCGACGATTACGAACTTCTCTTCACCGCCCGCCCCGAGAACGAGCCTGTCATCGCAACCGCCGCCTCCGCCATCGGCCTCAAGGTGACCCGGGTCGGCACCATGAGCAGCGAACGCGGCCTGCGGTTGTCCACACCGGCGGGCGAACGTCCCATGCAACCCAAAGGTTGGGACCACTTCTGAGGAACGCGGACATCGCGGACGCAACGCCGCATCACCTCTATGCGCCTGGAGCCGTTCACTTTCAGCGCTGCCCTGTGGCCGGGAATGTCTTGATAATCGTCCTTCCTTTGGCCACATCCATGAACGAATGCTGCGACGCAGTCAGAATCGACACTGTGCGGTCCCCTGAAGGAAAGGCCCACAGTGCCGGCCGAGGGAAAGACGAATTGGAAATGCAAGACGTGACGTCCACGACGCGCACGGCCTCGACAGGCTCCGCTCGCCTGCCCTCCTTTAGCTTTCGGTGGCTCGCCGCCCTCGGGCTGCTGGCAGCATCAGCACTGGCAAGCACCACGACGCGGTCGATGGCCGATACGTGGTGGGATGGCATCCAAAGTTTCGGCACGCCTGATTACACCGGCAAACGCTCGACCGAGCGCACACCCCTGAAGCCCGATGTCGTCAATGACCTGCGACCGGGCAGTGTCCCGTATCGCAGCGAGGAGATGGTCACCTTCATCGACAAGGCCATCGTTCAGTACCAAGCCATCGCGAACAAGGGCGGCTGGCCTAAGATCCCCGGCAATCGCATGATGCGCCCTGGCGACGACGACGAGCGGTTGCCGCTTGTGCGCCGCCGCCTGCGGGCCACGGGCGAACTCAAGGGCTCCAGCTCCGGCTTTGAAGATTTCAATTTCGACAGCACCACCGAAGACGCTGTCCGCCGCTTTCAGGAACGCCACGGTTTGCGCGTCAGCGGGCGCGTCGATCAACCGACACTGGCCGCACTCAACGTCTCCGCCGATGAGCGCCTCCAGCAATTGGAATTGAACCGCCAGCGCATTTTTGCGCTTCTCCAGCAGCCCATCGAAGAGCGCTACGTCCTCGTCAATTCGCCAGCCTTTCAGCTCGAAGCCGTTGACCGCTACGAGGTCGCGCAGCGTCACCGCGTCGTCGTCGGTCGCCAGCAGCGCGAAACGCCGGATCTGCGCGCCACCATCAAGGCGTTGAATTTCTTCCCGCACTGGAAGGTGCCCGACAGCGTCGCCCAGCTCGATGTGTTTCCGCGCCTCGTGAAGGAGCCGGAGTATCTGGAGAAGGAAAAAATCCGAGTTGTCATGAACGACTTCAACGGCCCCGAGATCGATGCCACCGCCGTCGATTGGTCGACGGCCGACCCCTCCAAAATCAAGTTGCGCCAAGACCCAGGACTGCAGAACGCGCTCGGCCTTGTGCGTATCGACATGCAGAACGAGCACGGCGTCTACATGCACGACACGCCGCTCAAAACCCTGTTTGATCAGCGCGCGCGCGCCTTCAGCGCCGGCTGCGTCCGCGTTCAGGATGTCTTCAAGCTCGTGTCTTGGATCGCGTCCTTTGAGCCCGGCTGGGAAAACCCGGGTCAGGTCGATGCCGTCATAGACGCTGGTCTGCCGCTCGACCTTCAGTTGACCCGGCCCATCCCCGTCTATTTCACCTACATCACCGCCTGGGCCGAACAGGATGGAAAGGTCCAATTCCGGACCGACATCTACAATCGCGACGGTCAGCCCTTCGCCGCCGCAGCAGGGGTCGTCGATCCCGACGCTCCGCCACCGCCGTCGGGTGGTCTAGCTCCCTAAGCGCGTCTGACGACGGCCGCCGCGGCTGGCAGGTCACGGCCCATCGACCGTCCACCAGCCGGCAGGGCGATTTTTCATTTAAGTCGATGCTTGGGTAAACTTGGCTCCGCGGGTAGGGCTCGAACCTACGACCGTCCGATTAACAGTCGGATGCTCTACCACTGAGCTACCGCGGAACAGACGCGCCAACGACGCGTTCGGGGTGATTAGCAGAACCGTCCTGAGGTGAGAAGTGCTTTTCGGTCGCGTTCCCG
>JALHQM010000038.1:0-20865 GCA_022841965.1 Hyphomicrobium sp.
ACGCCGGGATGACGAGAATGGAATGGGACGCGCGGTGGGGAGACTTTAATGCTTGCCCCCACAGCAGCCGGCTTCGGCGTGATCGTGGGCCTGCGCCTGCTTTCCAGCTCCACCGCAGCAGCCGTCGTCCTGGCTCTTGGCCGCACCGCCGCAGCAGCCGCTGCCCTCGGCGTGCGCATGATCGTGCCCATGGTCGTGATGATGATCATGTCCGCCGCCACCGCAGCAGCCGCCCCCCTCGGTGTGCGCATGCGCATCGGGATCGACAAGCGCCGCAGCCAAACGCCGCTCCACCGCCATCGATTGCTCAACCGGCGCGTTGGGCGCTTCCATGCAAAACGCCATCACTTCCGCCGCCAACCGGATATCGTCGATGCGGCCGAGATAATGCCGCCGCAAACGTCCCTGCCGGTCGAAGATCAGCGTCGTCGGCGTGCCCTGGATCTCATACGCCGCCATGGTCTTAGGGATATCCCCGCCGTTCTGCGTGTCCTTGGCGACCGCAAACGACAGC
Organism: Hyphomicrobium sp.; assembly: GCA_022841965.1. Classification (GTDB taxonomy): domain Bacteria; phylum Pseudomonadota; class Alphaproteobacteria; order Rhizobiales; family Hyphomicrobiaceae; genus JAGVSR01. The sequence goes on from JALHQM010000038.1 coordinate 515, forward strand.
CCCTGCTCGGTCAGAAACTGAGCCAGCTTGTCCTTGGTTTGCTTTTCGGGCTCCTCAAAGGCGATGTTGAGCCCGATCACGGCCACCTCGTCGTCCGCGAACCCCTGCGCCACCCGCTCCGCCTGTGGCAACCCATGCTTGAGCGAGCCCGGACAATGCGTCTGAAACGCGGTCAACACGACGACCCGCCCTTTCAGGCTCGCAAGCGGCTTCGGCTCCGGCGCATTCAGCCAGTCGGAAGCGGCAAGCTCGGGCGGGTTCTGGGGATCGAACATGGGTGAGGTCCTCGGCAGGTGCGCAACCCACGGTGGGCAGCGCGGTTCGGCACTCTTATAGGGCAACCGGACGCAGCCGTCAGTGGGCGGGCGGCCGCATGGTGGGAAGAGCGCACAGCAAACCTTGACAGCCCGCCCCGCCCGCGCGACGGACGGGCCGACGCCAAGACCTGAGGGAAGCCGATGACCGCCACCGCCGCCCAAAAACGCGCCCGCCTCGTCGAGATCGTCAAAGCGCGGTCTTTCCAGGAAGGCCCGGAAATGAAACTCGCCTCCGGCAAGACCTCCACGTTCTACTTCAACATGAAACCGACCATGCTCGACCCCGAGGGCGCGGCCCTCATCGCCGAACTCATGCTGGACGCGATCGCCGGCGTCGAAGCCGACCTCGTCGGCGGCTTGGAAATGGGCGCCGTCCCCATCGCCTCCGCCATCGCCGCCGTCAGCCACATGCAAGGCCGCCCCGTGGCAGCGTTCTTCGTCAGGAAGCAGGCGAAAGAGCACGGCACGCAGTCGCTCGTCGAAGGATTGGTGCGCGGTGACACGATGCAGGACAAGCGCGTCGTCATCGTCGAGGACGTCACGACCACCGGCGGCTCGGCACTCAAAGCAGCCAAGTCGCTGCAAGCGGAAGGCGCGCATATCGTAAGGGTTCTGACCATCGTCGATCGTCTCGATGGAGCCGCAGAAGCCTTTCGCGATGCGGGATTGAATTTCGTGCCAATCCTCACTCTCAACGATTTTCGCAGTTGAAACCCCACACGAATACTGAGACCTTGAATCAGCAACGGGAGAGCCAAAGCACACGCATTGGCTACGGTTCGATCTTCGGGGGAAGAACATGCTCGCTGGTGTGGCTGAGGCAGTCCGCTCTCTGGTCGCCGGACTGACATTCGCAGTTTTGATGATGCCGGGTGCAGTGAGCGCCAACGACATGGCAGCACCCCTGAACCCCTGCGGCGATGCTGGCCAGCACGCGGCCGCCCCCGTCGAAACGCCTAAAGTCATGACCCTGAAGGAAGCCGCTGCCGCGACGGGCATGTTGGCGAAAATGACGGAGGCGACCAAACTCGCCGGCCTCGACGACCCCGAAATCGACGTCGGTCCGCTGACGCTCCTCGCCCCCTCCGACGAAGCCTTCAATGCGCTGCCCCAGGACATTCGAGAGAAGCTGCTAGCACCCGAAAATCGCGCGCTGCTGACAGACCTTCTGCTCTACCACGCCATTCCCGGCCTCTACCCGACCGAGCGTCTCCTGGGAGCCAGGGTCCGCAACTACACAGTCTCCGCCATCGACGGCTCGGCCCTCGAAATCAATAAGCGCATGAAGACCGGTGAGATCGACATCGCCGGCGCCAAGATCGTCCGCTCTGACGTCACCGCCTCCGACGGCATCATTCACGTGATCGACAAAGTCCTGATCCCGCCGGCCGTTCTCGCAGCGCTCAATGCACCGCCCATGCCCGAGCCCGCATTGATTGCCGAGGGCGATCAGTAGCCAAACAATCGACCATCGCAATCTGTACCGCCGCCACGCACCTGCTCGCCAGGAGTGGCGGTTTTGCGTTGCAAGGCGGCGGCAGCCGGTATCGGACCGGAACCAACATGCTCTTTTCCGGCTTTCGTCATGATCCCCCAGCAGATGGAGTGACCATGACAAAAATAACCGAAGCCAAAATCCTCATGATCTCGGCCGACGGGTTCGAACAGTCCGAACTCGAAGTGCCGCGCGACAAGCTCAAGGAAGCTGGAGCCACGGTGACCTTGGCGACGCCTGACGGCAACAATGTCAAGGGCTGGAAGGACAAGAATTGGGGCCCTGAGGCCGAGGCCGGTGCCGCCATCGGCGATGTGTCGGCTGACGATTATGACGCCTTGGTGATTCCGGGTGGTCAAATAAACCCCGACATTTTGCGGGCAATCCCTGCAGCGGTTGCCCTCGTCAAAGACTTCGCCGCCGCTGGCAAGCCCATCGCCGCCATCTGTCACGCGCCGTGGCTGCTGATCGAAGCCGGCATTCTGAATGGCCGCAAAGTGACGTCTTACGCATCCATTCGCACGGACGTGATTAATGCCGGCGCCAAATGGGAAGATCTCGAAGTCGTCGTCGACAACGGTCTGATCACCAGCCGGTCCCCTGCGGATCTTCCAGCCTTCGTGGCCAAAATCATTGAAGAAATCGAAGAAGGCCGCCACGAAGCCGCTGCGGCTTAAGACGGACCGAAGGCTGACAAGCGCGCGTCCAACCCGGCGCGCGCTTTTTTCTTCGCCCAGTGGGCCGACAAAAAAGAAGCCCGGATTGCTCCGGGCTCCGAGTCGTGAGGAAGCGCCGTGTCGTGAGAGTTAGGCGGCGGCCTCTTTGTTGAGGCGGCCTTCGCCGAGCTTGGAGAGTTTCTGATCGGCGCTGTACTCTTCCTTGAGCGTCTGGCCGAGCACGGTCGCAGCATCTTTCATCCCGAGAAGATTTGCCCACGACACAAGCGTTCCATAGCGCGTGATCTCGTAGTGCTCGACAGCTTGAGCAGCGGCGATCATAGCCGCATCGCGTGTATCGGGATCCTTGATTTCCGACATCAGCTCCTCGGCTTCTTCGAGAATGCCGTCGATCGCCGGGCACTTCGTCGCCTTCGGCTTTTCGCCACACATCTCGAACACTTTTTCGAGCCGCTGGATCTGCTCTTCCGTCTCCGTCAGATGGCTTTCAAAAGCCTTCGCAATATCCGGACTGTCGGTCTTTTTGACCATCTTCGGCAGGGCCTTCACGATTTTTTTCTCGGCATAATAGATGTCCTGCAGGGTGTGCACGAACAGGTCATTTAGATTTTCAATTTTCATGGTCTAGGCTCCACATATGGTTTGCATGCTGGGAAGAATGAGAAAGGGTGAGGCGAGCCACGTCAGGGGGGATGACGAAGGCTCGCCTCTCTGCAGGCAGGGTCGGTCGGGGGGGATGACGGGATGCCTGCAGATTTCCGTGGCGCGATCAGGCCGCCTTGTTAGCTCGACGGTCCATCTCGGCGATGCGTTCGATGAGTTCGGCGCGCTGCCGCGTAAGGACTTCGCGATCCGGATCACCGGAATGCGCGATGGCCTCATCGTAGGTTTTCAAAATCCGCTTCTCGCCGTCGATAAAGCCAGGCAGGACGCTCTCGTCCAAGTCGGTTAACATCGATTGGAAGCTAATAATGGTGCGATGGACAGTCGACATATACGATCCATCGCGATCAGGGGTGAGCCCAGCCTTGAGCAGCAGCGGCTCCAACTCAGCAATTGACTGGCGGCGCAGTGCGATCATTTCTTGATAAAGCGAAACGAGCCCGCTCTTACCCGCGTCCTTGGCCGCCTCGTCATATCCATTCCGGCTATCGACGAGCGCGGTATAAAGCGAAGTCAGCGCGTCATTAAAATTGGTCACCGAACCCTCCACCATCATCAAACGCCGTAGCGCCGTTCGTCAGGTGAACGCAGGTTGGTTGGGACAGTTCCGCAGCCAACAAAAGTTTCGACCAGTCTTAACGCTGCCATCACGACATTTGATCCGGGTTCGGATTAACCTCTGATATAAATCATTTGATCCTCAAATCGGACGTGATCGTGTATTCGATGACGGCGAAACGATCGACCCCGGAGAAACGCGCGTGACGGCCCAATCGCTCGGATTGAATACGTTCCAATCGACGATGCTGCTCTTCGCTGGCGGCGCGCTGCTTTTGCTCATTCTCGTCATCTCGTCCTTCAAGCTCTCGTCCGAGACAGAGGCGCAGGCGGCTGAAATCGCCAAGCAACGGCTTGTCCGCGTAGCCGCCCGGAATACGTCTTTTGGTCTGCTCAATGCCGAAACCGGGCAGCGCGGCTTCTTGCTAACCGGCGAAGAGATTTATCTGGAGCCTTACTATTTAGGCAGCAAAGAAGCCAAGAAGAGGTTGGATGATCTGACCGCTCAAGCCTCAGACCCCAGCGACCTGGAACGTATGGCCATCATTGCCCCGGTTGTCGGCAAGAAGCTCGCTGAGATGGAGCAAACGATCGCCCTCGCCAAGAGCGGCAAAAGGGACGAAGCGTTGAAAATATTGGCCAGCGACGCAGGCCTTCAATACATGGGCGCTCTACAAGATAATCTCGAAGCTATTTCAGCGCGAGCCGATCGTGCCGTTGAGCAGGGACTTCAGAATCTGTCTGCGTCAGCCAACAGGCTCACATTGACCACAACGATCGGTTCGCTGCTGGTGGCCAGTTTCGCCAGCTTGGCTTTCTATATCGTCGCTAACAACACCGGCAAACTTCAATCAGCGCGTCAATCCCTGCAAACTCTGACCGACGAACTCGAGGAGCGGGTTAAGGATCGCACCGAAGCGCTGACGGAAGCCAACGAGGAAATCCAGCGCTTCGCCTACATTGTGAGCCATGATCTGCGTGCGCCGTTGGTCAATATTATGGGCTTCACCAGCGAACTGGAAACGGCATCGAACAAACTCGCGGGCTATTTTTCCCGCACCGCTCTCGATGTTGACGAGCAAACGGCTGCCAGTATTGCCGTGGAAGACATCCCTGAATCCGTCGGCTTCATTCGCAAGTCCAGCGTCAAGATGGATGGTCTGATCGGAGCCATTCTGAAGCTGTCGCGGGAAGGCCGGCGCGAATTGAAGCGCGAGCGCGTGCAACTGGATGATGTGGTCGAAACCTCGCTGGCGAGCCTTCAGCATCAAATCGAAGCAGCTGGCGTCGCCGTCGATGTTGAACCGTCGCTGCCTTCGGTGGTTTCGGACCGCCTCGCCCTCGGCCAGGTGGTTGGCAACATCCTCGACAATGCCGTCAAATATCTAGCGCCGGGCCGCCCCGGTGTGATCAGCATAACGTCGGAGGAGAGCGGTGGTCGCGTTAAGTTGCGCATCGCTGACAATGGCCGCGGCATTGCCGAAAAGGACCTGACGAGGATTTTCGATCTGTTCCGGCGCGCCGGCAAACCCGATCGGCCAGGCGAGGGCATCGGTCTCGCCCATGTCCGCTCGCTCGTGCGCGTGCTCGGGGGAGACGTCACGGTCGCATCCAAGCTCGGTGAAGGTACGACCTTCACGGTTGACCTTCCGAAGAAAATGTCGGGCCAGAACCCCAGCAATAAGGAGCAGACTGCATGAACACGGAGAACGCCAATCCCGTGACGATCGTCATGATCGAAGATGACGAAGGTCATGCTCGGCTCATCGAACGCAATATTCGCCGAGCCGGCGTGACCAACGACATCGTCCCTCTCGCGAGTGGTCATGCGGCTCTCGAATACCTCCTCGGCGAAGATGAGAGCGGCTCCGTGCACTCAAAGCGTGCTCTATTGATCCTGCTCGACCTCAATCTGCCCGATATGAGCGGCGTGGACATTCTCCAGAAGATCAAAACAAATGCGCACATCAAGCGCTCACCCGTCGTCGTTCTCACAACCACCGACGACGAGCGCGAGATTCAGCGCTGCTATGATCAAGGGGCGAATGTCTACATCACAAAGCCCGTCAACTACGAAAGCTTCGCCAATGCGATCCGCCAGCTCGGCCTGTTTGTTGCTGTCATGCAGGTCCCAGCAGCTGAATAGCCGATCTGGCGAGGGGAGAATGGCATGACCGTGGGCGTCCCGATGATCCGCGTTTTATACATTGACGACGATGAAGGGCTCGCGCGTCTCCTCAAGAAGTCCCTGTCGCACTATGGCATGAATGTCGATCATGCATCCGGCGGTTCGGAAAGCCTGACACTTCTTCGCCAGCAAGCCTACGACGTCATCGCGCTCGATCATCACCTCGGCACCGAGACAGGGCTGGATATCATTGATCAGCTGACCGAGGTTAGCTCCAACACGCCGATCATTTACGTGACCGGCTCAGATGACGCCAACATTGTGATGTCGGCGCTGCGATCAGGCGCGTCCGATTACGTATGGAAAGATCTGAACGGGCACTACCGCGAATTGATCGTGTCAGCGATCAACGACGCCGTCGCCAAGCGCCGCATGATGGTCGAACGCGAAGAGGCCCAACGGCTCATTCTTCAGGCAAAGGAGCACGCGGAAATGCTGGTTGCCGAAGTCAATCATCGCGTTGCCAATTCATTGGCGATGATTTCATCGCTGGCCACACTCCAGTCGAACGTCGTAGCTGACCCCGCGGCCAAGGCGGCTTTGGCGGAAATGCGCGCCCGCATCCTCGCCATCGCTGGCATCCACCGGCGCCTCTATACGTCGTCCGACGTGCGCTTTGTGGATCTCGACGCCTACTTAAAAAATCTCGGGTCTGATTTGCTGGCGGCTGTGGGCGAGGGCCGCCGGACGCACACTCTGACCGTGAAGGCCGACAGCAATGTCGCGATTTCGACCGATCGCGCAATTTCGTTGGCTATGGTCGTAACCGAATTGGTCACCAACGCTGTGAAGTACGCCTATCCGGTCGGAGAAGTAGGTCCCATCCGCATATGTCTGGACGATCTGGGCAATGGACAGGCCGCCATTCGCGTGGAAGACGACGGCGTTGGATGGACAGGATCGGGGCCGCCAAGAGGCACGGGTCTTGGTTCGCGGATCATGCAAGCAATGACCAAGTCTCTGCAAGCAACGTTAAGCTACGATCAGACCTGCAAAGGCACCACGGCTCAAATCGTCTTCTCCGTCTGATCGCCGTTACGCAAACCCGCGGAATTCAGGTCGGATCGAAAACGCGCCGCCGGCGGAAATCCCATCGCCAACGAACGGCGCGGTCATCCGCGCGAGGCTGTAAGAAAGCGACTCGGGCTGCGGCACGCGCGGTGCTACTTCAATCCGAATTAAACCCAACCGCGCCCTGTCGTTGAGATCAGCAGTCGCCAGCAGGGGCCGGCGCCATTCCGGGCTTTGCCACGTTTGACCACGACGTTTAAAACGACCCAACATAGAACAGCCTCCCCCTAATTCAACACGACTGTGGCGCTGCCGGCCCCACAGCGAATGCCATGGCGCCGGCAGTTGCTCGTGATCGCTTAGTTCTCAATAACCTTCGGCAGCAGCTCGACCTGCGCTTCCGTCCGGGTCAGGACGATGCGATCGTCCGTCATGCGAAACTCGTCCGGCGCGACGCGTACGCGAGTCTCACCGAAACCAAGAAAACCGCCAATATCGGCATGCAACTCTTGAATGCGGCCATCGCGATCGCGGACGATATCGGCCACTTCACCGACGTTCTTCTGATCGCTCGACCACACGACCTTGTTCTTTAGGTCGCGAGCCTGATCATCGGTGAGCACGGGTGCCGTCGTCGTCTCCGCACTCGGTGCCGGGATTTCAGCGGGGGCCGGCGTTGCTGACGGCAATTCGCTGGGAGCGGGGCCGGGGGGTGCCGGCGCCGGGTCCGTTACCGCTGGCGGATTGGCCGGCGTCGGCTGTGTCGTGTCCTGCGCAACGGCGGACGTCGACAGCATGAGTGCTACAGCAAACGGCATCAAATGATTGACTGTCATGGGTGGTACTCCTCACTTCGTTCAACGGTATCGCCGATGAAAGTTTGAACCGAAGGTAAAACGTCTGACGCGGACCTCAGTTCCCCGCACCGCAAGGGACAGCGAGCCGCTGCTCGACACGGCGCCGAACAGCCTTCGCTTGGTCAATTGCGGCGGCCACCCTGTCGTCACGCACCGCCATGCGCTCAAGTTCGCGCTCCGCAAGCGGATCGAGGCGCCCGGAGACGTAATCGCTGACCTCGGCTGCGAGCGGCTCCTCAGTCCACCCGAAAAAGTCAGACGTCTCATAATCTGCGACGGGCATGGGATTAGATCACGTTGAAGAGGTTCAGCAGCACGATCACCGAGATCGGCACGCCGATAATCCAAAGACCGATTGATTTCATAGCGACGCTCCTGTGTTGCTGGGCCTCATTCCCTGGCGGCACGGCAAAAGCCGTTTACACCGCGTCAGGGTTGCGGAGATAACGCTGGGGATGGCCAGTGGTTTCCAGGTGCGGCGACGTCATCCATGTTTCTCGCTCTCAATCGAGCAGCCATGACGCGCTACGCAGCGTCTGCTGTCGCCGCATTCCGGGTGGGCTCAAAGTCAAGCGCCGACACGGCCTCGGCGATACTCCGCCACAGCGCAATGTCACCGGGCAGTAGACTGCGATCGACACCAAAGCCCGGCTCGACCGCCTCGAGGATCATGATCCGCGTGTCGGGGAACTGCTGCGCGGTCCGTTTGGCCAGAATACCGATGAGGCGGCTTTCCATGCCGCCAGCAGTCGCAATCACGATCGCGTCGAGATCGGTCTCTGTCTTGTCGGCAATGCGCTGCGCAACCGACAGGAGTCCTGACGATCCTTCCGACGCTTCGGCGTTAATCCGCGGCGATTTGTCGAGAACGGATGCGGCAATTTTTGCCGTCAGGAGATCGAATTGACCGCGCGCCGGTACCACAAGCACCCGGTGCGCGCGCTCTCGCGAGGACGGCGCGGCGGGAACGGTCTCGGTGATGAAATCAACGACATCCTCCACCGTCTCAACGATGTCATCCCGCCGCCCGTTGTCGATCCGGCCACGGCGTTGGTCCGCAGCCGCATGCCGAAGCGCTGGCAGCAGCGAACGATCGACGGCCGCAGTAACGCCATGCTCTTCGATTTCGTCCTCGACCTGTGCGATCGCCGCCGCCGTATCGCCCGCAAGGATACGCCGGTAGAGATCGAGATGCGGCTCCAAAGCGCGCTGGTCGCCAAGCAGAATACTGGCAAATTCAAGCCGCGGAATGTAGGCACCCAGGACCACAAGAAGCAGCGTCAGCGGGGCGGCAAGAACGAGACCGATCGGTCCCCAAATGAGAACCCAAAAACTCGCGGCAAGCACCATCGCAAAGGGGCTGAGACCGATGGATTTACCCAACACCGCCGGCTCCACGATGTGACCCATGACCGGCTCGGAGATAATGAAGAAGCCGGCGGTTGCCAACGCCAAGCCCCAACCGGGGTCCACGCCGGCCGCAAGAATTACCGGTGGAACAGCCGCGATAAACGAACCGATATAGGGAATGAAGCGCGCGATGGCGCCGACGACACCCCACAGGATCGGGTTGGGAACGCCAATCAGGGCCAATACGATGCCCGTGACGACACCAAACGCGCCGTTGAGAAGCGCCTGCGTCAGATAAAGCTTAGACAACCGCGACCCGGCATCGCTCATCGCTGCCGTCGTGCCGCTCAGATTGTCAGTCCCAGCAAGACGGATGAGACGGTCGCGAATGTCCTCATACTGCAGCAGCAAGAACATTGTGAACAGAACCGTGAGGGCAAAAATTGTCCCCGGCCCCGAAATCCGATTGAGAATATCCGTCAGTGTCGGCGCGGCGGTATCGGAAGCTGCCTCTGGCGTTGCAGAGCCCGCATCATTCGGGCGACCATCACCAAAAGACGTACCGCTCTGCGTCGAGACTTTGGGCTCGGTGAACTCCTGCCGGATGGCATCATCCAGCGCCTCGACCGCATCGCTCGCGCGCTTCAAAGTGCCCGGCCCCTGCCCGAGACTCGACACCCAACGCGCCTTCTCGACGAGATTTTCCCGATACGATTGCAGATCTCCAGCGAGTGACAACATCTGCGTGCTGAGCACCGCGGTCATTGACACAGCCGAAATGAACGCACCACCCAGAACGATGACGACTGCCAACGAGCGCGGAACATTCCAGCGCACCAATTTCCGCACGATCGGGTTGAGGATGAACGACAGAATGGTGGCAATCGCGAGCGGGATCAGAAGATCGGCTCCATAGATCAGGCCAGCGATGATCAGCGCCGCAATGATCAGAGACGCTTGAAGTGTGCGCAAATTATCCGCCAGCATGGGCATTTTTGTCGCGTCCCCGGTAAATCGCCCGCTCTGTGCGGCCCTGTTGTCATCCGCAACGTGAACTCAGTGGATCGACAATGGTTGCGACTGCGAATGTCTGAGATCTTTGGGAACTCGCTTCATGCGTGTGCGTTTGATGAACACGGCGAGCCACAGCTCGTCCGCGACAGTTGTCTGTCCCAAAGTGATGAAGGAGAAGTCCATGTCGGGTACTGGTGACAAGATTAAAGGTTACGCCAACGAAGCCGTTGGCAACCTCAAGCAAGGAGTCGGCAAGCTTGTCGGCTCTGAGAAGCTTCAGGCTGAAGGCGCCGTCCAGGAATTGAAGGGCGAAGGTCAGAAGGCGGTTGGCTCGGTGAAGAACGCCGCAGCCGACGCCCACGACAGCGTCACGTCGTCGTCGACGGCCGATAAAGCTGCTGGCCATTACAACGATGCCGCGGGAACTGTGAAGCAAAAGGTCGGCCGCGCTGTCGGCTCCGCTGAAATGGAAGCCGAGGGCCTCGCTCAGGAAGCCAAGGGTGAAGCGCAGAAGATCAGTGGCGACATCAAGAAAACAGTCGGCCGCTAAACCTCAAGCAGGACTGCGGGAAGCGCTCCGGACAGTGTCCGGAGCGCTTTTTCTTTCACACGGTGATAGCGCGCTGAAAATTTATCAGGACTACCCGGGAACTGCATTTCAACGGCTGCGTTCTCTGGATATTCCAACGTTCAAACCCGCCTAGGAGCACACGACATGAACAATATTCTCTATTATGCGGTCGTCTTTCTCGTCGTCGCGCTCGTCGCGGCGTTTCTCGGCTTCGGTGGTGTCGCCGGCACGGCAATGGAAGGCGCCCGGCTTCTGTTTTGGGTTGCCATCATCTTGTTCGTCGTGGCGTTGATTGCCGGCGTCATTCGCAGAGCCTGACACGGGGCCGTGGCGCCGTAAGGTGGCGGTGGAGATCTGAACTGAGCGGCCGGACTCGCACAACGCGATGTCCGGCCGCTGCTTTGCTAAGAAGGGGTGACGGCAATGCCAGACTTAAACCCGGCACAGCGCAAGACACGCATCATTCTGCTAGTTCTGGCGCTCCTTCTCCCGACCCTGTCTCTCATCCCGCTCGGCGGCCTCTACTTATATGAGCACGGATGGCTCCTGTATTGGGCCGTTGCCGCCCTCGCTGTTGCCACCGTTGGCTTTCTAGCCGAGCGCCGCTGGATGACCTCGGGCGAAAGGCGCCTCGCCAAGTTGGAAGCGGCCGATGAGCGTCGCCGGCGCGAAGGCCATCTGACGCTCACGGATCGCGCCTGGGGTGATGTCCGCGCCATCGCGGCCAAGGTCGACCCTGAAGCACTGACCTCCTCTGAGGCGGTTCTCGCCTTGGGCCAGCGCACGATCGATGCCGTCGCCCGGCGCATGCATCCTGAAAAGAGCGACGCACTGTGGCAATTCACACTACCCGAAGCGCTGGTTATTGCGGAGCGTGTCAGCAGCCGCCTCGGCCGCTTTGTCGAAACACAAATTCCACTCGGGGACCGCTTGACGGTGGCACAACTGTTGGCGGTCTATCGCTGGCGTGGCATGGTCGGCGTAGCCGAACGTGCCTACGACGTGTGGCGCGTGATCCGTCTCGCCAACCCGGCCACGGCAGTCACCCATGAAGCCCGCGAGCAGCTCTCACGCGCAGTTGTGAATTGGAGCAAAGAGCGTGTCGGCCGCCGGATCGCGCAAGCCTACGTCGAGGAGGTCGGCCGCGCCGCCATCGATCTTTATGGTGGCATCTTGCGACCGCACGTCGAAACGGAATTGGCCGAAGGTGGGACCTCGGGAAGCGAGGCCGTCGTTCGGCCAGGTCGGGCACTGCGCGCACTTGTGATGGGTGCGTCACCGACCCGTCTCGACACAATGACGGCACTCGCCGCCGTGGCCGATCAGGAAACCGAATTTCAAGGCAAGGCCCGCATTCTCGTCCAAGTGAGTGACGCCATCGATACAGCGGCGGTCGGGCGTCGTCAGTTTGTCCGTAGCCTCTCGGAAAGTGACGTCGTGGTGTGGTGCGTTGATCGCGAACGCGGCGTAACACCCGGCGATCAGGCAGCCCTAGACGCGATGAAACGCGCCATCGTGGGCGGCAAGATTGCGCCTGCGCCGGGCATCATCGTCGTGGCCATCCAGTCACTGGGCGAGACGCCCACGGATCCGGAAGCTCACGTCGAACTCTTGTCCACGGCACTCGAAACATTCGGCCGTGTTCCGGTGGTAACGCTGCTCTTGGCAGCCGACGGACCGCAGCGCGATCTCGATCTTGTCGCGCTCATCCGTGCGGTGCGCGAACAGGCCGAGCGGGCACCGTCCTTTGGCCCACGGCGACGCATCGGCGGCGGTTTTGGCTCCACAGCAAAGCAGGCCGCCAAAGCCGCCGGTACGCTCGCTGGGCAAATTTTTGGACGCCGCCGCTGAAGGTCACCCGCGCAAATTCATCCAGCGCGCACCCCGGAACTATCAGCAAACGTCAGCGTTACTTGTGCGCACGCTGGCAAATGTCAGCGAAGAGACACCGGAGGAGATTGATCATGGCCACTGCAACCAACTATTCCAACGCCAACCGCGACGATGCCACCCGCGATGCAGCGAGCCGCGTCGGCGATATGTCCGACAAGGCCGGCAAGCACATTGACCGCGCGCTTGATAGCGCTGAGGGCGTCGCCCGTCAGGTCGCTGATCAGGGCCGCGAAGCAAGTGAACGTGTCGGCGAAGTGGCGGGCAACATTCGCGGCGCCGTCGACAAATCGGTGAAGGATCAGCCGATGGCAACGTTGGCTGTTGCCGCAGCAATGGGCTTCGTACTCGGCGCTCTCTGGAAATCGTAAGTCCAGTCCGGTCGCCAGCAAGACGCTATCAATAACAACGACGGGGCACGGCTATGTTCGGATTTGGTTTCCTTTTCCGCAAGGCGCAGGCGACGGTTGACAACGCCATCGCTCAACTTGTGTGGGGACTGCTGATCGCCGTGCCCCTTCTCGTGGCTCTCGGCTATGCGACGGCCGCGATCTCGACCTATCTGCACCGTTTGTATGAACCCGAGATCGCCGACCTCATTGTTGCGGGGACGTATGCGGCTATCGCTGCGGTGATGGGTATTGTCTACCTTGTGCGCAATCCCGGTAGCCCAGCTGCACAAGTAAACGCCGAGGACAATGCGGAGGCGGAGACGCCGGCCACCGCAGACGAGGCGCCGTTCCGCACCTTGGGCCCCGCTGAACGCGAGATGTTGCTGACCGGTCTGCTCACCGCAGCACCAATGGCCATTCGCCCCCTCATGACCGCCCTTTTCCGCAACCTGCCCATCGTCCTCGCCATCGCCGTTGCGGGTTTCATCCTCACGCGCACGGCATCGGCTTCAGATGACATGCAACCCGCCGCCGCAGCCGCCGAGTGAGAAAAAACATATCCATATCAGTCAGCTAGATAACATTCGACACAGGCCTGATGAGCGAGGGAACCTTGAGCGAGCCCACACGTTTCCCTTTAGATTGGGACCATTCGTTTGAAACGCTTGGACCGGGGTGGGGAAAGATGAGCGCGCAAGACCCGAATTCGAAAGATCAGGACAGCAAGCAGCAGCCGGAGCCAATGACACCCGAGACGCCGAAAATCGACAATTCCATCCCGTTGCCCAAAACTGCCGAGGCGGAAATCGCAGCGGGGCTGAAGCATCTGTATGGCCAAATGCTGGCCGAGCCCATGCCCGACAAGTTCGTCAGCCTGTTAGATCAACTGGCTAGACCGGAGCGCAAACCGGAGCAGCCGACATGACCACTGCTCCCACAGAGCAATTCCAAGTCGAACTCACCAAGCTGTTGCCGAACCTGCGCGCATTCGCCAGGTCATTGACCCGGTCAAGCGATCAGGCCGATGATTTGGTGCAGGAAGCGCTGATGAAGGCTTGGCGAAATTGGCAACAGTTTGCGCCCGACAGCAATTTGAAGGCGTGGATGTTTACAATCCTGCGCAATGCGTATCTCTCGGAGCGGCGCAAGCGCAAGAATGAAGTCCAGGACGTTGACGGTGAATATGCCAGTCAAGTCAGCGTCAAGGCCGAGCAGCCCGGGCATATGGATATGATCGATTTCCAGGCCGCATTCGCCCAGCTCCTGCCCGAACATAAGGAAGCCCTCATCCTCATCGGCGCGGAAGGGTTCTCTTATGAAGAAGCAGCCCTCATGTGCGGTTGTGCTGTCGGTACGATGAAAAGCCGTGTCAACCGCGCTCGAAATAAACTAGCCCAGATCATGGGACTCGACAGTGCCGCCGAGATCGGCACAGGAGAGAAGACGGATGCTTTTGTTAGAACAGCGGTTTGACCAAACAGCCTACAATAGTCGGAATGCGCCGGATGCTGTTAGCTGCGAGCGGGGCCCGAATGTCAGGGGCAAAATGCTATCAAGGGCCGTGAGGTCCTCTACAAGTGGTCGTGAACCAATCACGGGGGAATGAGATATGAGTACGTCACTGGCCGATTTGGTTGCACCGCAATTGCCCTATCTGCGCCGTTTCGCGCGCGCCCTGATGGGGTCTCAAGATCGCGGCGATGCCTATGTGGTCGCCATGCTCGAAGCCCTCGTGGCCGACCAGAGCCTGTTCGATCGCACGATCGCTCCGCGCACGGCGGCCTATAAATCGTTCGTGAAGGTGTGGAATACGGTCCCGATGAACGGCAGCGCCGAACCCGCCGGTGAGATGGCCGATCGCCGCATCGAAACACTGAACCCCGGGCCTCGGCAGGCATTTCTTCTCGCAGCCGTCGAGGAATTTGGCACACGCGACATCGCATCTATCCTCGACAAGTCGGAAGACGACGTCTCCGACCTGATTAATTCAGCCAGCAAGGAAATCGCCGAGCAGCTGGCCTCGCGCGTCCTGATCATCGAGGATGAGCCGTTGATTGCCCTCGATATCGAAGGCCTCGTGACGGACATCGGCCACGAAGTCGTCGGCGTCGCCGCGACCCACAAGGAAGCGATTCAGTTGGCGCGCGACAAGCGACCCGAACTAATCCTCGCCGACATTCAACTCGCCGATGGCAGCTCCGGCATCGATGCCGTGAATGAAATTCTCATGGAACTCAATGTGCCCGTGATCTTCATCACGGCCTACCCGGAACGCCTCCTCACCGGCGACAAACCCGAGCCAGCGTTCCTGGTGACCAAGCCGTTTAAGCACGAGATGGTCAAAGCGGTGATCAGTCAGGCGCTTTTCTTTGACGTGAAAGCTGGCGTGAAGCAGCATGGCGCGGCCGCTTAACCGCGGCTGGCGTTCCACACGGGCGAGGGCGGCCCGGAGGAAAAACGGAAAGGATATTTATGACCACCGATAGTCAAAAGGTGGACACAGCGGGGAGCATTCAGCACGTCGAGGGTGGATCCGGGCCGGCGGCTCCGGCCATGCTTGAGAGTGCCGACACCAATTGGCAGTTCTTCGAGGCAAGCCCGGATGGCGTTAAAATCCTGGATTGCGACGGCCGACTGATCTTCGTCAACCACAATGGTCTGAAAGCTCTCGAGGCCGACTTTGAAACCATCGGCAGCCGTCGCTGGATTGAATTGTGGCCGGACAGCAGCCGGCCTGAGGTCGAGGCTGCGTTCAATGAGGCGCGCGCCGGCACGTCGTCGCGCTTCACGGCTTTGCGCCCGACACTGAAGGGTACGCCGCGCTGGTGGGACGTGGTGATCTCTCCGATCAAGGATCGCGCCGGCACCGTCATCAGCCTGATGTCCATCTCGCGTGACGTGACGCCAAGCCTGCAACTCGCCGATACGCTGAAGCGCAGCGAACAACAATTTCAAGCACTAGCGAATAACATCGCCCAGCTGGCCTGGATGGCTGATTCAAAAGGCCAACTTTTTTGGTTGAACCAGCGTTGGCTCGATTACACCGGAAGCACAATGGAAACATCGCTCGGCGAAGGCTGGCGCATTTTCCACCACCCCGATCACGTGGCCCGCGTCGTCGACAAATGGCAACGCTGCACTGCTGAAGGCCGGATTTGGGAGGATCTCTTTCCGCTCCGTGGCGCTGAAGGCGGCTACCGCTGGTTCCTGTCCCGCGCCATGCCCGTGCGCAATGCCAACGGTGTCATTGAGTTCTGGTGCGGAACCAACACCGACGTCACCGACGCGCGCCATCAAAGCCAGCGTCTGCGCAAGCTCGCTCGCATCATCGAGTTGTCCCACGAGGCGATGCTCGTCCGCGAACGAGGCGGCCGGATCGTGATGTGGAATCGGGGCTGCGAGGAACTGTTCGGCTACAGCCGTGCCCAGGCCATGACGAAAACGTCGTTCGACCTATTGTGCCCCCGCAACCTTCAATCGCAGGAGACCTGCGACGAAAAAATCTGCGAAAATAGATCATGGAGTGGCGAAGTTCATTATGTCGCCAGCGACGGCATGGATGTCTGGGTCGACAGCCGCCAAGAACTCATCAGTATCGGTGATAAGGATCTGATCCTGGAAACCAACCGCGACATCACCGAGCGCCGCCAGGCCGATCAGGTCCGCGCACTCCTCGTCGCCGAACTGAATCACCGGGTGAAGAACAATTTGGCTGTCGTCCAGTCGATCGCTGCGCAAACCGCCCGCACCATGGACGAACCAAAAAAATTCGTGCCGCGGTTCAACGCCCGCCTGCAGTCACTGGCCGCCGCTCATAACACGTTGAGCGATGTGCCGTGGTGCGGCGCGCCAATTGTTGATCTCATCGAGTCTCAGATCTCCGTCTTGGGCGGGGAAGCCGATAGGATTGATCTTCGCGGACCGCCGGTCGATCTGCCACCGCAGACCGCGCAACAACTGGCGCTTATTCTTCACGAACTCTCCGCCAATGCCCTTCAGTACGGTGCCCTATCGGCCGCCACTGGCAAGATTGAGATCGACTGGACGGTAATCGAGGGTGACAGGCCGACGGTCGATCTGACGTGGCGTGAAACCGGCGGCCCCGAAGTGACACCTCCCGTGGGCCGTGGCTTCGGACTGACGCTCGTCGAGCGCTCTCGCTCTCTTCCCAATATCAAGACCTCGATCGATTTCGAACCCAAAGGCGTCGTGGTGCGCGTGCTTTTGCAGGCCCGAACGGCCGGTGACCGCGAACTGTTCAATCCGGGCGAGCGGCTCTTGCGTCCGCGCGTCGTGCCAGTCCGCACGCATAGCCTCAACGAACGCCGGATTCTGATCATGGATGGCAGCCTCAGCCGCGCGCTCCTCCTGGAAGACATGCTTGAATCAGCTGGCTACGCGGTTTCTGGACCGATCGCTGCGGCAAGCGCGGCAATCGCGGAATTGACAGAACGTCCAGCCGACCTTGTCGCCATTGATGTCGACGAAATCGGCGACGGCGAAATCGCGCAATTGCTGATCGAGGTCGCCAAGCGCGGCATCGCCTGCGTCGCGATCGGCACGTCCGGCCGCCTGGCAAAAATTAAGGCCGGCGCCTTCTCCGCACTCGTTTCCAAACCCATTGACCGCGATAGCCTTCTGCGTGCTGTCAGAGCCAGCCTGAATGATGACATCGACGCTTATGATGACCTGATCTGACGGTGACCGCAGTCAAACCTGAAAAGTCCGCCCGCCCATGGGTGGTGCAACTCCACCTCAGGCAGCCCCGCGTCATGGTCCTAAAATACCGTGCAATTGCCGTTGTGTTGGTCTAGGACCTCCTCGTTCAAAATGGCGACCGGAGGACAAACGGCAATGATCATGAAGCGGCTTGCACGTGTCGGATTGATTTGCGCATTAGCCCATTGTGGTTTGGCCGGCGTGCTTTTGCCAGCCGCCGCTCAAGCTCAGGAGACAACTGTGACGACACCGAGTGGATTGAAGATCGAAGATACCAAAGTCGGCGAAGGCGCCAGCCCAGCGACCGGCCAGACGTGCATTATGCATTACACGGGGTGGCTCTATGTCAACGGCCAGAAGGGCAGCAAGTTCGATAGCTCTGTCGATCGCGGCGAGCCCTTTGAATTTCCCATCGGCACCGGCCGCGTCATCAAGGGCTGGGATGAGGGCGTCGCCTCGATGAAAGTCGGCGGCAAGCGCACCCTCATTATCCCGCCCGAACTGGGCTACGGCGCGCGCGGTGCCGGCGGCGCCATTCCCCCGAACGCAACGTTGGTGTTCGACGTGGAATTGCTCGGTATCCGCTAGCCTGCAGCTATTGCTCTAAAATGAGAAAGGGGTCCGAATTGCTTCGGACCCCTTTGTCGTAGTCTGGGACAGACGGGAAAAAAACGAGCGGTTTAAGCTGCAACAGTGCCTTGATCGCCCGGATCGCGCAGCACATAGCCACGGCCCCACACGGTCTCGATGTAGCCGTTCGGAGCGCCGGTCACTTCCTTGAGCTTCTTGCGCAGCTTGCAGATGAAGACGTCGATGATCTTCAGCTCCGGTTCGTCCATGCCGCCGTAGAGGTGGTTCAGGAACATCTCTTTGGTCAGCGTCGTACCCTTGCGCAGCGAGAGTAGCTCCAGCATCTGGTATTCCTTGCCGGTCAGATGCACGCGCTGGCCATTGACTTCGACGGTCTTGGTGTCGAGGTTGACCTTAAGATCGCCGGTTTCGATGACCGACTGGGCATGACCCTTTGAGCGGCGCACGATGGCGTGGATGCGAGCGACAAGTTCGTCCTTGTGGAACGGTTTCGTCATATAGTCGTCGGCGCCAAATCCCAGACCCTTGACCTTGTCTTCGATCTGGGCGAGGCCCGACAGAATCAGGATGGGGGTGGAAACCTTGCTGACGCGCAATGTCTTCAGCACTTCGTACCCGCTCATATCCGGCAGGTTGAGGTCCAGAAGAATGATGTCGTAGTCATAGAGCTTGCCGAGGTCCACGCCCTCTTCGCCAAGATCTGTCGTGTAGACGTTGAAGCCTTCGGACTGCAGCATCAATTCGATGCTTTGTGCCGTTGCGCTATCGTCCTCAATCAGAAGGACTCGCATGTCTTTCGTTCCTCTCTTCCCTGTCCCGTCGCCAGGTCGTCTGCCCAGATGCTGAAGAGAACGCTAGCGTCGCCTGCGAAATTCGCTTCGCGCGCCAATCCCTTTTAAGGAATTTACCTACCAGAAGTTAACAAACCCTAATTTTGTATTGCGACTTTGAATGAACCGCGTCAGGCGCAGTCAAAGCCGTAACCATGGGCAACAGGGAAAGGTTCGTCCGGGTTGAACCGGAACGCTCCGAAGACGCTTGTGGAAGTGATGACCCCGCAGCCGTGACCCTTACGCCCAGACCCTGCCCTCGCCGCGAAAATGAACCGACTCCGACCCTGCCCGGTCGCAAATTCAACTGTGGCGATTCTAGGACGTCCAAGCGTTAATGCACACGAATCTACAGGTATCATTATTCGCGGACGGACCACAGGCGTTGAGTAAATCTTTTTTGGTACACCAGACAAAACTTTAGCAAACCTTTGCATCCCGTTGCTTTACCGCAACTTAATTGGCATATGCTACCTAGATCAAGTAAGGTTGACAGGCTCAATACGTACCCTGTTTGCCGGGCCAGAGTGCTTTTCGGATTGCCATCGTCGATGAACGGCGTTCCGCGGTTGGCACGGGAATTGAACAGGGACGACAGGTGTTCGAACGAGTATGGGGTATCGAGCCATGAAGCCACGCGAAACAGCGCTCCGACTGAAGCGCTTCGAATCCGATGAAAAAGCCCGCAAAGTCGCGGACATCGAGATGATGATCCGTGAATTCGAGAACATCGCGTCCGATCTCGACCGGCAGATTCAGGCCGAGGAAGACCGCACGGGCATCAAAGACCCGTCTCATTTTTCCTATTCCACGTTCGCCAAGTCGGCGAGTGCCCGCCGCGACAACCTCCGGTCATCGGCCGATGAATTGAAGGGCAAGCTGGATGTGGCCATCAAGGAACGCGATGAGGCGGCCGAACAGCTGACCCGCGCCGCCACCGCCGAGCCGCGCGAAACCGAACGGACGTCCGGCCGCCGCCGTGGCGAACGCTCGTCCGCGGCTGCCTTGCGCTGATCTCCCAGGAAATAAATCAGACGATCAGATGAGCGGGCCGGATTCCTTCCGGCCCGTTTTTGCGTCGATCCTGTCGTCGCTGGCGCATTGTGGCCCCCGGCCGGTCGTGCGCCGCGTCCGCAAAAGGCCGGAATCCCCGCTTATCCCGGCCAGAATCGGGCGCGTCGATTGCGTTTTTGATGGATTTCAGTCAGGCAACGCCACCATGGGCTTA
>JALHQM010000038.1:20965-23195 GCA_022841965.1 Hyphomicrobium sp.
AGCGGCGATAATCCTGAATTTTTGTGGCGCGCAGGCCCGGGAGGCCGTGCTGGTCAATCGACCGCTGCCAGGACAGGAACTCGTCCACGGTCAGTTTGTACCGGTCGCAAGCCTCTTCGATGCTGAGCAGGCCCCCGCGAACGGCCGCGACGACCTCCGCCTTGCGGCGGATGACCCAACGTTTGGTGTCTTTCGGCGGCAGATCCGCAACCGTCAGCGGCGACCCATCGGGTCCGATGACGTAACGCGAACGGCCTCTCATTTGATGTTCGGTCATGATACTCGGTACACTCTGGTGACCACGCAAAAAACAACCTAGCAGGCTGTCATTAAATTCGACCTAACCTATTGAGTAAACATACCATAACGGGCTGTCCCGCCAATGGTGTGCGCGCGATTAAGGTTGATGCCGCCGTGACACGTTCGTGCCAGTCCGAAGGTCTTTTTAAGCCCAGTTTAGTGCCTTCAAGCCGTTGGACCGGCTCCGCCCCAGAGGCCAGCGACGTGACACGGCAAAAAAACCGAAAAAAATGGTCTTGAAAATGGTGCGCCCGGCGCTTCACCACTGTGCTTGTCATCGACGGCGGTGGAGCGGTAAACAAGGTGCTTGTGCCAAGTCTCTGCAACCGTCATGTTGCGATGCCGCAGAATTGACGCTTCTTTGGAGCAAGACGCATCTCAACCGGCGCGGAATTCGAGTATTTCAAGTCCGGCAGCCCGAGCCAACCATTGCCGCCCTGCTAGGTCAAACGAACCGAAAAGAGAGCCCCTCACGCCGTGACCGTGACAGCGAGTGCAGATAATCCGATCCGTACCGCCGCTGCCGCCGCACGCGGCCGGGTTGTCGTTGCCATGTCGGGCGGTGTCGACAGTTCGCTGGTCGCAGCCCTTCTGAAGCGCCAGGGCTATGACGTCGTGGGCATCACGCTCCAGCTCTACGACCACGGCGAAGCCACGGCCCGCAAAGGCGCCTGCTGCGCCGGCCAGGATATCCAGGATGCCCGCCGTGTCGCCGACCTGATCGGCATTCCGCACTACGTTCTCGATTATGAAAGCCGCTTTGCCGAAAAGGTCATGTCGACCTTCGCCGACAGCTATATGGCCGGCGAAACGCCCATTCCGTGCGTGACCTGCAACCAGGAGATCAAGTTCAAGGATCTCCTTGGCATGGCGCTGGAGCTCGGCGCCGAAAAGCTCGCCACCGGACACTACATTCGCCTCGACCACACGGCCGACGGCCCGGTCCTGAGCCGCGCCCGCGATGCCGATCGCGACCAGAGCTATTTCCTGTTCGCCACGACCCGCGCGCAGCTTGAACGCATCATGTTCCCGCTCGGCGATATGCCCAAGGCCGACGTGCGCGAACTCGCGCGCGAACTGGGCCTGCCCGTCGCCGACAAGTCCGACAGCCAGGACATCTGCTTCGTCCCCAAGGGCCGCTACACCGACGTCATCGAGCGCCTGAAGCCCGGCGCGCTCAAGGCCGGCGACATCGTCCACGTCGACGGCCGCCGCCTAGGCCGCCACGACGGCATCATCAATTACACCGTCGGCCAGCGCCGCGGCATCCGCATCCCGAGTCCCGAACCCTTGTTCGTCGTGCGCCTCGATGCAGCCAACAACGAAGTCGTTGTCGGCCCGCGCCAAGCGTTGGAAACCGCAGCTCTTCTTCTCAAGGGCGTGAATTGGTTGGGTGATGAGCCATTGGAACAGGCCGCAGCCAGCGCGCGCGCGGTGCACGTTCGCGTGCGGTCCTCACAGCCGACACAACCTGCCATATTGACGTTGGCCGAAGATGGCTCGATCAAGGTGGTGCTGAGCGAGGGTCAGCAGGGCATCGCGGCCGGACAGGCCTGCGTGTTCTACGCCGACGGCAGTGACGCGGCCCGTGTTCTGGGCGGGGGAACAATCGTCAAAACGCTGCGTGCGTCCGGTGGTCCCGATCTGGGCGCGACGGACCATAGAATGACGGCAGGCGCGGTTCCGCCGCGCAGCGCAGCACAGTAAGTGTGAGCAAGCCCGGCGCAAGCTGGGCATGCGGGGGCAATCATAATGGACGAGGTTGGCAGATGATTTCGAATATGCGGCCAAAGGCAAAGCGCGCCAAACCACAGGTGCAAAAGTCTGGTGGCCGCGTTGTGCACATCGGCCATATCCACGAAGACGACGTGAAAGTGGCCTACCGCCGCTGGGCTCCGGTGTATGACAGCACGTTTGGCAAGGTCGCAGC
>JALHQM010000039.1 GCA_022841965.1 Hyphomicrobium sp.
ATCGACCGGCTGCGCTCGCTGGGGACCAAAGCCGCCTAACTGCTTTGCCCACGAGCTCAATATGCAAGAGGCCGGGGCAATCCCGGCCTTTGTTGTTTGTGCCGGTGTGATTGATCGATCCCTCGATCAGGCGAGAGGTCGTGCATAGGGTGCGAAGACCCGCGCCAATTCTTCGTACACCGGGCGCTTGAAAGGGATCACCATCTCGGCGAGCTCGGTGATGGGGCGCCATTTCCAGCGGTCGAATTCGGCTTTGCGTCCGCCGCGGGGGCCGATGTCGATTTCGCTGTCGTCGCCGTGGAAGCGCATGGCGAACCAGCGCTGGCGCTGGCCACGGTAGCGGCCCTTGAGGGCAATGCCGATCAGTTCGGGCGGCAGGTCGTAGGTTGTCCAGGCATTGAGTTCGGCGATGAGCTCGGCATTGCGGATGCCAGTTTCTTCCTCGAGTTCCCGATGGGCGGCTTCGAGGGGATCTTCGCCGGCCATGAGGCCACCCTGCGGCATCTGCCAGATGGGGCCCTGGTTCAACCAAGTCCCACTGCCTGCCCATTTCGGGAGGCGGCGGCCGGTCCACACGAGACCCCGGTGATCGAACAGCATGATGCCGACGCCGACCCGATAGGGAAGGTCGAGTCGCTGAGATCCGCAAATTGGCCGTTCTATCGTCATCATCGAATTAGAACCCAGAAATGAGTCGCGAGAGTGACAGACGAATCAATGAGTTACAAGGAGGCCGTGGGGCTTTGGGTTTGTGGGCCTGCAATTGGATCGCGGTTGTTGCGTCCACGCTGCATACAACCGGTTGACGAATTAGCGGTTGGGGCGGGCCAACGGACCGAGTTCCGCTACGACCCGTTCGTAGACGGCGCGTTTGAACGGAACGATGAGGTCGACGAGTTCCGTCACCGCGGCCCATTTCCAAGTGATGAATTCGGGATCGTGGCCGGGAGGGGCTGTGATGTCGATTTCGGTGTCGATGCCATCGAAGCGAAGCGCGAACCATTTTTGCTTCTGGCCACGGTATTTGCCGCCCCACGCGACGCCGATGAGATTGTGGGGGAGATCATAGGTGAGCCAATCGGCCGTTTCGCCAATGAGCGTGGCAGACCGGACGGAGGTTTCTTCATAGAGTTCGCGGAGGGCGCCGGCGCGTGGGTCTTCGCCGTCGTCGAGGCCACCTTGCGGCATTTGCCACCATTCGCCCTTGCCTTCGGCATCACCCGGCATGTCGGCGCGCTGTCCGACCCAGACACGGCCCTGGCTGTTGATGAGCATGATGCCGACGCAGGGGCGGTAGGGGAGGGTTGCAGGATCGATGGGGGTGTTCTGGTTGGTCATGTCTGTCTCGGTGTCTTGGAGGTTGGGGGCCTCGACGCAAAAGGGGCGCCGCCGGCGCCCCTCCGCAGTTCGTTTTGGCGTGTCAGCGGTCGGGTCAGTTCGGGACCGGAGCCGGTTTGTTTGCTTCGGAAGCGGGAGCTGCCGGAGACGTGGCCGGCTTCTTGGCTACGTTCGCTTCCGTTGCCGTACCGCGCAGGAAGCGCAATGCGTATTGGAGCTGCGTATCTTTTTCCGGCTCCTTAGGCACGTAGGCCAACGAGCCCGATTCTTCCTTCGGCTGTTCCTTGGGGGCTTCGGCACCTTCCGCAGCACCTTCGGGCGTGGTGCCTTCGGGGGCCTTGGCCGCTCCATCCGGATTGCTGAGGTGGCCGCGGAGGCTTGCCTCGCCGCGCGGTTTCTCGTTGGCGACCTTGGCCTTCAAGTCGTCAGGCAGTTCCTGCTCAACGACGATGTCGGGATCGATCCCCTTGGCTTGGATCGAGCGGTTTGACGGCGTGTAGTAGCGGGCCGTGGTGAGCCGGATTGCGCCGTTGGTCGAGCCCAATGGAATGATCGTTTGGACTGAGCCTTTACCGAACGAGCGGGTGCCTATGATTGTCGCGCGCTTGTGGTCCTGCAATGCGCCAGCCACAATTTCGGAAGCGGATGCCGATCCACCGTTGATGAGCACGACCACGGGCTTGCCGTCGGATGTATCCCCCGGTCTGGCCTGTGAGCGCTGCGTTTCTTCGTTGTTGCGGCCCTTGGTGAGAACAATTGCGCCCTGGTCCAAGAAGTCGTCGCTGACGGAGATGGCCTGATCGAGGAGACCGCCCGGATTGTTGCGCAGGTCGATGATGTAGCCGCGCAGCTTGGGGCCGATCTCTTTCTTCAGGTCGTCCATCGATTTCACGAGCATGGCATGGGTCTGCTCGTTGAAGGTGGAGACCTTGATGTAGGCGATATCGTCTTCAACGCGGCCCTTGACTGGGTTGATCCGAATAATGTCGCGCGTGACCTTGATATCAAAGGGCTCTTCACGACCCTTACGGATCACCGTCAGATTGATCGGCGTGTTGACCGGCCCGCGCATTTTTTCAACGGCCTGCTCAAGCGTCAGGCCATTGATCTGCTCGTTGTCGAGGTGGGTGATGAGATCATTGGCGAGGACGCCCGCTTTGAAGGCCGGCGTGTCGTCGATGGGAGATACGACTTTAATGACGCCGTTTTCCATCGTGACTTCGATGCCGAGGCCGCCGAATTCGCCGCGCGTCTGGACTTGCATGTCCTTGAAGCTTTTCGGGCTCAGATACGACGAGTGCGGATCGAGCGCACTGAGCATGCCATTGATGGCATTCTCAACGAGAAGCGTGTCGTCCGGCTTCTCGACGTAATCGGAGCGAACGCGCTCAAAGACATCGCCGAACAGATCGAGCTGTTTGTAGAGCTCGGCGTTCGGGGAGGTCGCGGAATTCCCATTGGTGACATTCAAGACCGTTGTGACGCCGGCGAGACCGGCCATCATCAGAAACGTCCAGAACGCGAATTCAGTCTTGCGCATTAGCCTTGTGCCTTCTGAGGGATCGAGACCCACCAGGGGTCGGGATCGATGGGCTGCCCATCCTTACGGAATTCTATGTAGAGTACCGGTGCGCCGGATGCTGCGCCAGCCGGTTCTTTTTTCACTGTCATCATTGTGCCGATGGGTTCGGAGGCGAGTACGAACTCTCCTGGCCGAACGTCGATTTGCGACAAGCCCGCCAATACAACATTGTAACCACCGCCCGCATCTATGATCAAGAGTTTGCCGTAGCTGCGGAACTCGCCGGCGTAGAGAACCCAGCCGTCGCTGGGGGATGTTACCTGAGCTCCGGACCTTGTCTCCATTACAAGTCCTTTAGATTGGGACCCATATTGCGTTCTCTCGCTGTAATTGAGGACGCGCTTGCCGGCTGCTGGCAGAGGGAGTTTGCCTCGCGCTTGATGAAACGGGATCGCTGGTTTGATGCGGCCTGGATTGGACATCACAGCGGCTGTTTCGACAGGCGCTAGGACGACCACGTCGGTGGCGTCGGGTTTGGTGACGATCGTGCCGGCGTCGGAGTTGACGGACGGGGATGTCAGGACAGCGGGGGTGGCCGCTGGTTCGGCCGCGGCGGCGCGCACTTCGGCGTCGTAGGCACCCAGGCCCGTGTTGTCTTGAACAGTCTTGCCAAGCTTGGCGATGAGTTCGTTGAGATCGGAGACGCTTTTTGAGATTTCGCTGGCCGCGTCGCGGACCTGGCGCAGTTCGTCCTGGCGCTCCAAGATCGACCGGCGCTTTGTTTCCATGAGGCCGGCGAGTTCGGTTTTTAGCCCATTGAGCCGCTGGTTTTCATTTTTTTCTTTTTCGGCTTGCGTGCGGCTTTCATCGACAACGCGCATCAACTGGCTGAGCTGATCTGCGAGTTCGAGCGCCTGGGTTCGCATGCCGGGAAAGGCGGATGCGAGCAACATGGCGCTGCGAACCATTTCGAGCGCATCTTCGCGCTTGGTTACAATGACGGGAGGCGGGTTGCGGCCCATGCGCTGCAACGCTGCCAGCAGTGTCGAAATCTGGCCGTGGCGCTGGTTCAGCGAGCCGCGAATCATTTTTTGCTGGATGTCGAGTTCGCCCAGGCGGGCTTCGACGACCGACAATCGGCTCTCGCTCTCTTGGATCTGGGTTGCGGTTTCCTGCAGGCGCTGATTGATCTTGCCGCGCTCTTCCGCCAGCTTGGCGACATCCTGTTCGATGACCCCGGCTTTATCGAGTGTGGACTTCAAATCCAGGCGCCGGGCATCGAGCGCTTTCTTCACCTCATCGGCACTGGGAGCGACCACTTTCGTGGAGGGGCTGGCGGACGGGGCATTCGACTGGGATTGGGCTGCGGGGATGGCCACGACCGCACTGGCGACAGACAGCGCCAGTACCCGCATGGTGGCGGGTGCTACCTTCTGCGTCCAGCGTTGCGAACCTTTGACCTCAGACGTCACCAAACCGCCTCTGCCCCCGTTGTAGCCAACTCGACCGCGCCCCCATGCGTCCTGCGAAAAGGCGACCTTTTGTAGACACTGAGCCTGCCGCAACAAAAGTCGATTCGTCACTCCCTTTCCGTCCATGGGCGGCTCGGACGGGCAAATTCGGCAGTTTGAGGCGCTTTGGCATTTGCCGGGCGCCGCGCTGCCGCCTATCCTACTCTCGCCGTGCCCGCCGAACCTTTGCCAAGGTGCTGACTGGTGGCTCGTGCGGTTTCGTGTCAATGGCGGGCGGCATCGTTGTCCACCCGCTTTAAGGTCCCTCATTCGCATGCAAGGCTTACTTTTTCACCTCACGACGCTCGCGGTTGTCGCGGTTTTTCTCGTGCTCTGCCTGGGCTTGTGGACGATGTCGCGCGGGACGGCCCCTAATCTCAGCCAAAAGCTGATGCGCTGGCGTGTTGGACTGCAATTTGCCGCCATCGTCATCATCATGCTCTTCGTGCTCGTTGCGAAGCAGCAGGCGGGCTAGCGGGAAACAAACGTGGTCAAACTCAATAAGATTTACACAAAGACCGGTGATGCCGGTACGACGGGGCTCGGCACGGGTGAGCGCGTGTCGAAGGATGCTGCGCGCATCGCGGCCTATGGCACGGTGGACGAAGCCAATTCGGCCATCGGCATGGCGCGCATCCATTTGGGCGGCGGACATCAGGGGCTCGATTCGAAGTTGGAGCGGATCCAGAACGATATGTTCGATTTGGGCGCGGATCTGTGCGTGCCGGATCGCGGCGCGCCGCTGGGCTACGAGCCGTTGCGCATGACGGAAGCGCAAGTGGATCGCGTCGAAGCAGAAATCGACGAATTGAATGCTGAGTTACAGCCGTTGAAGTCGTTTGTTTTGCCGGGTGGATCGGCGGCGGCGGCGGCGCTGCATGTGGCGCGCACGGTTTGCCGGCGGGCCGAACGCGAGATGGTGACCCTTTCGGGACTGGAGGGCGAAACGGTGAGCCCTGCGGCGTTGAAATACATCAATCGTCTGTCGGACTTTTTGTTTGTCGCAAGCCGGTATGTCAATGACCGGGGGCGCAGCGATGTGCTCTGGGTGCCGGGACAAAATCGCTGAAGCGTCCGGCGCGGGAATGGGGAAACGACGATGTTCGTGCCGCTGCATGACGACAATGCGTTGAAGTCCATCCGGCTGCAGTACGTTACGATCGGGTTGATCGTCGCCAATGTCGTGGTGTTTGCTTTTGAGATGCTCGGTTTGCCCGAGGCCGCGATTGCAAGTTTCGCGATCGTCCCCGCAGAGTTGGTTTCGACGGCCGGCATGGTGTTGCCGGCAGAAATGCCCTTTCAGTCTGTGGCTGTACCGGAGCGATTGACGCTTCTTTCTTACATGTTCTTCCACGGCGACATCTTCCACCTTGCCGGCAATATGTTGTTTCTATGGGTGTTCGGCGACAACGTCGAAGATGCGATGGGGCACGTCAAGTTTCTTGCGTTCTATCTCCTGTGCGGGGTCATCGCGGGGCTTGCGCACACGTTTATGATGCCTGGGTCGCCTAATCCGCTGATCGGCGCGAGCGGGGCGGTGGCTGGCGTGATCGCCGCATACCTCATGCTGCACCCCCGCGTGCGGGTGTGGGTGCTCGCGTTCCAGTTCATTCCTCTCAGGCTGTCCGCCCTCGTTGTTCTCGGCGTCTGGATCGTGACCCAATTCGTGATGGTCCTGTTGCCGGAGATTGGGCCGGTTGCTTGGTGGGCGCATATCGGTGGGCTGGTGGCCGGGGCGGTCCTGATCGTGCTGATGAAGCGCCGTGATGTCCCGCTCTTCGATCGGGGACTGACGATCGGTTGAGTGCGGGCGGGTGAGTTCCAGTCCAGGCGTCGAAAAGCTGGGGGTTATCGGTGGTTAATCCTTCTGCAAGCGGCGCGGCGGGGTGACAATTGACTCGGGTTCCAGGCACACTTAGTGTGTGATCTCGCAATTGCGAAGACGCTTCGTGTGCTTGGTTTTGCGGCACCGCGCTCGGGCATTGCCCGGACGGCTGCGGTTCTAGATGAAGCCCCTGTTCGCGTGGTCGAAAAAGAAGAAAAATCCGTGGGCTGTCGGGGAGCGCTTCTCGAATGAAAATACTCGTCGCGGTGAAACGCGTCGTCGATTATGCCGTGAAAATCCGCGTCAAAGCGGATGGTTCGGGCATCGAACTCGCCAACGTCAAAATGTCGATGAATCCGTTCGACGAAATTGCCGTCGAAGAGGCCGTTCGCTTGAAGGAAATGGGCACGGCGACCGAGGTTGTCGTGGTGTCCATCGGTTCGGCCAAGACGCAGGAGACGCTGCGGACGGCGCTCGCGATCGGTGCAGACCGGGCTATCCTCGTGGAGACGGCCGATGGGGCGATCGTTGAGCCATTGGCGGTGGCCAAAATCTTGAAGGGCGTTGTTGCGGCAGAGCAGCCGCAGATGGTCATTCTGGGCAAGCAAGCCATCGACGACGATTGCAACCAGACCGGTCAGATGCTGGCCGCGCTGCTGGGGTGGCCGCAGGGGACATTCGCATCAAAAATCGAACCTGCGAGCGACAGCGTCAATGTCACGCGCGAGGTGGATGGCGGGTTGGAAACGCTGAAACTCAAACTGCCCGCAATTGTCACGACAGACCTACGCCTCAACGAGCCGCGCTATCCGACGTTGCCCAACATTATGAAGGCAAAAAAGAAACAGCTCGAGACGAAAAAGCCCGAGGACTTCGGCGTTGATATCGCGCCGCGCCTGCAGGTTCTAAAAACCACCGAACCGCCGCAGCGCAAGGGTGGCGTGAAAGTCGCCGATGTCGCTGAATTGGTGGCGAAGCTGAAGACCGAGGCGGGGGTTCTCTAATGGCAGTTCTGGTTCTCGCCGAGCATACAAATTCGGCATTGGGGTCGGCAACAGCGAAGGCTGTGACGGCGGCCAAGCAGTTGGGCGGCGACGTGCATGTGCTCGTTGCAGGCAGTGGGGCGTCGGCGGCAGCTGCGGACGCGGCCAAGATCGACGGTGTGGCGAAGGTGCTCGTCGCGGACGCGACGCATCTGGCCAACCAGTTGGCAGAGGACGTTTCCGCGCTCGTGGTGCCGTTGATGAGCGGCTACGACGCCTTCGTTGCGCCGGCAACGGCTTCTGGCAAGAACATTGCGCCTCGCGTGGCGGCGTTGCTCGACGTTATGCAAGTGTCGGACGTGATCAAGGTGTTGGCCTCCGATACGTTCGAGCGGCCGATCTATGCCGGTAATGCCATCCAGACGGTGAAGTCGGGCGAGGCGAAAAAGGTCATCACGGCGCGGACGTCGAGCTTTGCCGCGGCGGGGAGCGGCGGGTCGGCCGCGATCGAGCAGATTGCGGTGCCGGCAGGGTTAGGTGTTTCGGTTTTCGAGAAAGCCGAACTGTCGAAGTCGGACCGGCCGGAACTGACGTCGGCGCGGATCATCATTTCGGGCGGTCGCGGCATTGGGAATGCCGAGAATTTCAAGACCTACATCGAGCCGTTGGCTGACAAACTCGGAGCTGCCATGGGCGCGTCGCGCGCGGCGGTGGATGCCGGTTTTGCGCCGAACGATCTCCAGGTTGGGCAGACCGGCAAGGTTGTGGCGCCGGAACTTTATATCGCCGTCGGTATCTCGGGTGCGATCCAGCATCTGGCCGGCATGAAGGACTCGAAGGTCATCGTTGCCATCAACAAGGATGGTGAGGCACCGATCTTCCAGGTCGCAGACTACGGGCTCGTCGCGGATCTGTTCCAGGCTTTGCCGGAACTGGCCAACGAACTCGGAAAATCCAGCGGCTAAGAACATTGGAATGGGCCGGTTTCCGGCCAGGGGAAGGACGCCGCCATGGATGTCGCTGTCAAATCATCCGACAAGGCGAAGGCTGCAGTGCAGCCGGTGACTGTGATCAAGACCGTCGGCGTGATCGGTGCCGGGCAGATGGGGTCGGGCATCGCGCATGTGGTGGCGCTCGGCGGGTTCGATGTTCTGATCAACGATATCAAGGCCGACGCGATCGACCGGGCCATCGGCCTTATCGAAAAGAACATGCAGCGCCAGGCCGGCAAGGGACTCATTACGGCCGACGACATGACGGCGGCGTTAAAGCGGATCAAGCCGGCAACAAGCATCGATCAGCTCGCGAATTGCGATCTCGTGATTGAGGCGGCGACGGAAGACGAAGGGATCAAGCGCAAGATTTTTGCAGATCTTTGTCCGCGGTTGAAGCCGGGCGCGCTGGTGGCGACGAACACGTCGTCGATATCGATCACGCGGCTTGCTGCAACGACCGACCGGCCGGAATTGTTCATCGGCATGCACTTCATGAACCCGGTGCCGCTGATGGAGCTCGTGGAGCTCATTCGCGGTATCGCAACGGAAGACACGGTGTTTGCCACCGCGCGGCGATTCATCGATAGCCTCGGCAAGAAGACGACTGTGTCGGAAGATTTTCCGGCCTTTATCGTCAATCGGATCCTGCTGCCGATGATCAACGAAGCGATTTATACTTTGTATGAGGGTGTCGGCACGGTGGAAGGCATCGACAAGGCGATGAAGCTCGGCGCCCATCATCCCATGGGTCCACTCGAACTTGCGGACTTTATCGGGCTTGATACGTGCCTGTCGGTGATGCAGGTGTTGTACGAGGGGTTGGCGGATTCAAAGTATCGTCCGTGTCCGCTGCTCGTGAAGTATGTCGAGGCTGGGTGGCTCGGCCGGAAGACCAATCGCGGCTTCTACGACTATCGTGGCGAGACGCCGGTTCCGACGCGTTGAGCGTCCGCACGGCATCGATGAGGTTCTTTCATGGCGGCCGTTCCGCGGGTTGCAATTGTGACAGGCGCCAGCGGTGGTATCGGCCGGGCGGTGTCAATCAAGCTCGCGCACAACGGCTATCATGTGGTGCTCGCCGGACGGCGCAAAGCGGAGTTGCAGAACACGGCGGCGGAGTGTCCTGAAGGCGTGACACTCGCAGTGGCGACCGACGTGACCGATCCCGTGTCAGTTAAAGCACTGTTTGCCCGCGCGAAGGATGCTTTCGGCCGGCTTGATGTGCTGTTCAACAATGCGGGAATGTTCGCGCCGCAAGTGGCCTTTGAGGACCTGACCTTCGAGCAGTGGAAGACCGTCGTCGATGTGAACCTGAATGGCGCTTTCTTGTGCGCCCAGGCAGCGACCCGGATCATGAAGGCGCAGGATCCCAAGGGCGGGCGCATCATCAACAATGGCTCGATTTCGGCGCATGTGCCGCGGCCCAACGCGGCGCCTTACACGGCGACGAAGCACGCGTTGTCAGGGCTGACTAAGTCGATCGCGCTCGACGGGCGAGCACACAACATTGCCTGCTCGCAGATCGATATTGGCAATGCGGCGACAGAGTTGTCGGCACCGATGGCGGCAGGTATCCGGCAGGCGGACGGTTCAACCCGGCCGGAGCCAGTCATGGATGTGTCGCACGTGGCGGATGCGGTGCTGTACATGGCAAACCTTCCGCTCGATGCCAACGTACTCTCCATGACGCTCAAGGCGACGGCGATGCCCTACGAGGGGCGTGGCTGAGGCTCGGGGGCTACTGTCACGGACCGAGAAGGCTGCTATACGAGTTCACAATCATTCGCCGCTGGACCGCCTCCGCACTGGAGTCACCGGTGCTTGGTTCCAACTATTGCGTTGTTCTGTCGAGCAAAAATGGATTTGGGCGCATGGCATACAAACTTTCCGCGCTTGGGACGATCGCTACCCTAGGTTTTGCGTTGACGCTTTGGACCGCACCTGTTCGGGCAGATGTGGTGGACCTCGACGGTGCTTGGAGCGGTGGGGGATCGGTTAAATTTCCGTCGGGTGCCAAGGAAGCCGCCCGGTGCCGTGCAAATTTCAAAAAGCGCGGGTCGGAGAGCTACCTTGTGGATGCGCGCTGCGCCAGTGCCTCGGGCAAAGTTGAACAGAAGGCGCTGTTGACCTACGTGGGCAGCAACCAGTTCACCGGTAGCTTCTTCAACGAAGAGTTCAAGGTGGACGGAACCATTACCGTGACGGTCAGTGGCAACTCACAGACGGTGTCCATCTCGTCGCCGGCGGGTAGCTCTGCCAATTTCAAGCTCACGCGCTAGTTGCCGGTCCCGGGGTCGCCGGGACTGCCGTTTACATCGATCACCTTCAGAAAGGCCGTGAGGTCGTTTGTCAGGTGGTGGACGTGCTCGGGCAGTGCACTCCAGTTGCGCATATCACGCTGGATCGGATGGTCCATGTAGGTGGAATGGACCAGGACCGTCGCCATACCTAGCTTGTGCGGCACCTCCAGGTTTTGCGGCATATCTTCGAACATCGCGGCGTCGTTGGATGGTACGCCGTGGTGCTTGATCATGCTGTCGAAGGCGGCGGCGGAGGGCTTGGGCTCGTAGCCGCACGAGGCGATATCGGAGATGCCTTCAAAGAGATCCAGGACGCCGAGTTTGCCGGCGACTCGTTCGGCGTGCGCGCGCGATCCGTTGGTGAAGATCAGCTTGCGGCCCGGAAGACGATCGATGGCGGCGCGCAGCTCTGGGGCGTCTGGGACCACGGACACATCGATGTCGTGGACGTAGTCGAGGAAGGGTTCGGGGCTCATTTTGTGGACGCGCATGAGGCCGGCGAGGGTGGTGCCGAACTGGCGATAGTAGCTTTTCTGAAGGTGGCGGGCGTAGTCGAAGGGGACGCCCAACTGCTTGGCGATAAACTCGCCCATGCGCTGATCAACCTGGGCGAACAGATTGCATTCGGCCGGATAGAGCGTGTTATCGAGATCGAAGATCCAGACCGTTTTGCGAGCCAGAATTTCCGGTGACGCGGTGCTTTTGAGGGCCGCGTTGAGGGCTAAGCTTGGTTTTGATCCCGGATTTGCGGCGCTCATTCCGCTGCCTTTTTGACCTTCGGCTTGCGGCGGCCGACGAGTGTGCCGGCACCGTGGTCGGTCAAAAGTTCGAGTAGGACACAGTGAGGCACCCGGCCGTTGATGATGACGACGGCTTCGACGCCGGCTTCGACCACTTCGATGCAACCTTCGATCTTCGGAATCATGCCGCCGCTGATTGTGCCGTCGCGGATTAGGTCTTGGGCTTCTTCGACCGTCAGTTCCTCGATCAGCTTACCGTTCTTGTCGAGCACGCCCTCCACGTCCGTGAGGAGGAGAAGGCGCTTGGCTTTCAGCCGTGCGGCAAGAGCGGAGGCGAAGCTGTCGGCGTTGACGTTCAACGTCTCGCCGTCGCGCGAGAGGGCGACGGGGGCGATCACGGGGATGAGGTCGGACTTAGAGATGACCTCAACGATGTGTGGGTTGACTTGCAGGGGATCGCCGACGAAGCCCAGATCAACCTTGCCGACAACGCCCGTTTTGGGGTCGGGCATTTCGGTGATCTTGCGGGCGATCATCAAGTTGGCATCCTTGCCGCAGATGCCGACGGCCTTGCCGCCCTGACGGTTGATGGCGGTGACAATCTCTTTGTTGATGGCACCGGCGAGAACCATTTCCACAATTTCGACGGTGGGCTGATCGGTGACGCGCAGGCCGTGAACGAACTCGGACTTGAGGTTGTGCTTCTTCAGCATTTCGGCGATCTGCGGACCGCCGCCGTGGACAACAATCGGGTTCACGCCCGACTGCTTCAGGTAGACGATGTCTTGTGCGAAGGCGGCAGCGAGTGCTGCGTCGCCCATGGCATGGCCGCCGAATTTTACGACCACAGTCTGCTCGTCATAGCGCAGCATGTTGGGCAAGGCTTCGGCGAGAATGCGCGCTTGGACGTGGGCGCTCAGGGGCGCGGTTTCGCCGTTTGGCGAGGGATCGGTCGGCTTCGTCATCGCGTCGGAAAAAATCCTGGCAAAGGTTGATGGAGGTCCTGGGGTTGCATCGCCCCATGCGCGGCGGGATAAGGAAGACCCGTCAGGGTTATATCTCTTGTGCCGTGAGCCTCAACGGAATTCCCTCACAATCGTCTGTTAGCGATCTGATAGATAGGTCGCTCGATGGGCGATAATGCGGATTGGCGACTTGCCCGGTGGAGGCGGATCGCGTTCAATCACAACGTGATACGTGAAGGCGCGGACCTGCATACGCCGGTTTGGGCGGGGCGGGGCCGGGAGTATGGTTCGGGCGGATGATAGTCGATGATCTCGGGCGCATTCCTATGTCGCAGCACTTGGCTGCGACGCTTGCGCGCGCCGCGAGCTACGCCGATGCGCAGCAGCATCCGGAAGTCACGCTGGAGCATCTTTTGCTCGCCCTGACGGAGGATCAAGATGCGGCAGGTGTGTTGCGCTCGTCGAATGTTGATCTGGCGCGGCTCGCTGGAGAGGTCGCGACGTATATCGGGCAGATCCAGGACCGGCGCGAACCCAACGGACCCCCGCAGGTTCTTATTTCACCCGACCTGAAAAGAATTCTCGAAGCGGCGGCGGCAGCGGCGCGACAGGGCCGGCGCGCGGAAATCAACGGCGCGATTGTTCTGGCGGCCATTGTGGGCGATGGGAAGAGTACGGCGGCCAATTTGCTTCGTGTGCAAGGACTGACGTTCGAGCAGGCCATTCGCGCGTTGCAGCGGGCCGCTCCGGCACCTGCGCCGCAGATGCAACAACCGGCATCGCCGCCGGGATCGACGGAAGATATTCTGGCTTCGGCGCGCGAGCGGGTGCAGTCGCGGTCAACACAGACCCAGCCTGTGCCGCCGCCACCAGCTGCGTCGGTGGAACAGACGCAGCCTGTCGGCCGTGAACCCGCAGCGGCACCGCCCGCTCGGCCAGATTTTCGGCCGATGCAGGAGCCGGCCGCGGAGATGGCGCGACCCTCGCCACCGCCGCAATGGGATGTGCCGCCAACGCAAGCGCCGTCGCAACCGTCGCGGGAGATGCCGCAGACCCAGCCGCCTGTGCGGACTGGGCCGCCGCCCGCGCCGCAGCCGTCGCCATTTCAGGTGCCGCCGTCGCAGCGGACACAGCCGCCGCCCGGTCCACCTGGGCCACATCCGATGGCGCCGCCACCGTCGGCGCCGCGCGGGCCACCGCCGGGTTCGTTTCAGGCGCCGCCGCAGGGCGGAATGCCGCCGGTGCCGGTTGGTGCGCCGCCGCCTTCGCTTGGGCAACCTCCGGCCGGTGGTGGGATGGCGCGCCAGCAACCGCCGCAACAGCGTCCGCCGCAGGGAGGGCCGCCGGGCTCCATGGCACCTGGACCGCCGCGGCAGAGACGGCCAAGCCGCAACGTTTGGGTCGCGGCGGGGCAGTTCGTCGAAAACATCCCGCGCAAGATGCGGGTTGGTGTGTCGATGGTGGTCGAGGCGCGGATTGGGCGCCGGGACGTGAAAGCCATTGCCGAGGGAATGGATGGCGGGGCGGCGATCGTTCGCCACGAGATCACGGTGACGAAGGCGATGTCGGTTCGGCTGCGGTCGCCGGATGGCGGGTTTTTTATCGAGTCGGCGTCGCCGGAGACGCAATGGATTGAGGGCGCGCCCGGGTTTGATGCGGACTATGCGAGCTGGCGCTGGACGATCACGCCGCGGGATCGCGGTAAGCGGCGGCTGCAGTTGCTCGTCTCGGCACGCACCGTGGGCGATGATGGATTGACGGCGGAAACCGCGCTGCCGGATCAAATGATCGACGTGAAGGTCACCGTGAACTACGCCAAGACGGCGGCACGCTGGGCAGGGTGGATGACGGCGGCCGTTGCCGGCGGGGTGTTGGCGCGCTTTGGTGAAGGTTTGTTTGAGCCGTTGATGGCGATGATGCGGGCCGGGGGCGCGAACTAGGCCGTCGTCTAGCTATGGTCGCGCGTGACGCGGGCGGCCTGGGCACGCAGATCATCAATGCCGGTGCCAACTTCCGACGACGTGGCGATGATCAGTGGGTAGGCCGCCGTCTGCTTGGCGATTGCCGTTTGGGTTCGCTGCATCAGTGTCGTGAGATCGGTCGGCTTGATCTTGTCGGCTTTTGTCAGGACGATTTGATACGAAACGGCGGCCTCGTCCAAAAGCTTCATGATGTCAGAATCGACTTTCTTGATGCCGTGACGGGCGTCGATCAGCAGGAAGACGCGGGCGAGACGTTGGCGCCCGGCGAGGTAATTTTTGACGAGCTGCGTCCAGGCCTCGACTTTGTCCTTGGGGGCTTCGGCAAAACCGTAGCCCGGCATGTCGACAAGGAACGGTGCGCCGGCTTCGGGCACGAAGTAGTTGAGTTCTTGCGTGCGGCCCGGTGTGTTGGATGTTCGGGCGAGACCGTTTTGGCGGACGATCGCATTGATGAGGGACGACTTGCCGACGTTCGAGCGGCCAGCGAATGCGAATTCGACTGGCCCGGACTCTGGCAGATGTTCTAGGGCGACCACGCCTTTGACAAAGGTCCAGCGCTGTTCGAACAGGGCTTTGCCGTCGGCGTAATCCTCGGCCGTGAACGCAAACGGGTCGGCCGTGCCGGTCATCCCTTGGTCTCGCTTCCCATACCGAACAATTTCAACACGGGACCGAAGGTGCGGCGGAAGTTGGCGCCGAGGTGGATTTCAGCGCCCTGTTTCTTGGTGATGTACCACTGCTGGCAGATCGACAGGATGTTGTTCCAGGCCCAGTAGATCACGAGTCCGGCCGGGAATGTGGCGAGCAAGAATGTGAATATCAGCGGCATCCAGCTAAAGATCTGCTGTTGCACGGGATCGGGCTGCGGTGGGTTCAGCTGCATCTGAATCCACATGGTCGCGCCCATGATGATGGGCCAAACGCCGACGAGCAGGAATGCGGGCACGCCAAACGGCAGCAATCCGAAGAGATTGAAGATCGATGTGGGATCGGGTGCGGAGAGGTCTTGAATCCAACCGACAAATGGCGCGTGGCGCATGTCGATCGAGGTGTAGAGAACTTTGTAGAGGGCGAAGAAGACGGGGATCTGCACAATGATCGGCAAGCAGCCCGCGGCGGGATTGATCTTTTCTTTCTGATAGAGCTGCATGAGCTCCTGCTGCATGCGGGACTTGTCGTCTTTGTGCCGCTCGCGCAGAGCTTCCATCTGCGGCTGCAGCTTCTTCATCTTCGCCATCGACTCGTAGGACTTGTTGGCGAGGGGATAGAAGATCAGTTTGACGATGACGGTGAGCGCCAGAATCGCGAAGCCGAAGTTGCCGATAATGCCATACAGCCACGTCAGCGCGTGGTTCATGGGCTTGGTCAGAAAGTAGAACCAGCCCCAGTCGATCATGAGATCGAATTTTTCGATGCCGAGCTTGTCTTGATAGTCTTCAATGATGGCCGCCTGTTTGGCGCCAGCGTAGAGATTGGTTTTGACGGAGGCGACGGAGCCGGCCGCGACGACCGTGGGCTCGGTCTCGAATTCGGCTAAGAACATCGGGAGGCTTTTCGCGTCCCTGGGTGCTTCGCCTTCCAACGTCGCCGAATAAGCCACCTTCTGATCGGGGATGATGGCGGAGGCCCAGTATTTATCCGTGATGCCAACCCAGCCGCCCGTCTTGCCTTCGAACCGGACTGGCGGTTCAGCGGTGGCGGTGGCGAAGGTAATTTCCTGGAGGCCGGCATCGCCGGGGACGCCGAGAAGGCCTTCGTGTTGGATCCAGACGGCGGGAATTTTGGGCGCACCGAAACGGAACAGGCGCGCAAAGGGACGCAAAGCGACGTCACCGACGCTCTTGTTCTCGACCTCTTGATTGATCGAGAACATGTAGTTCTCATCGACCGAAATGTTGCGACGGAAGGTCAGACCTTCGCCGTTCGCCCACTCGAGTGTGATGGGCGATGACGGGGTGAGGGGGCCGGGTGTTTTGGCGGTCCAGAGTGTTTCGCTGTCAGGCAGCTTCACGGGCTTGCCGGACGCAGTCCAACCGAGACGGGCGAAGTAGCCACCGCCTTCATAGAGCGGTGAAAACAGGATGATGTTGGGGCTCTTGGGGTCGACCGTCTCGCGATGTTTCATGAGCGAGAGATCGTCGATGGTGCCGCCTTTGAGGGCGATGGAGCCCTTCAGCGACGGTGTCTCGATTGCGATGCGTGGCGACGCGGCGATGCCTTGTTCGCGGGTGGCCGGCTTGACCGCCGCGATGGATGCTGCCGGACTGGCCGCTCCTGCCGTTGGGGCTGCACCTGCGGCAGGCGTTGGCGCGTTGGCGGCGTTTTTCGATTGAAGTGCCGTCTGACGGGCTTTTTCAGCTTCCATCTGAGGACCGGCCACGAAGTAGCTCCAGGCCAAAAGGACGGCCATCGATAGAATGATGGCAATCAAGATATTGGACTGGTTGTCTGGCTGCTGGCTCTTCATCGTGGCCTCGGTTGGGCGGTGGGGCGGCTACTGCGCGCGCGGCGTTGATTGTGTGGCGCGGAGGTTGTGCGTGTCACAAAAGCGGACTGCGGGCAAAGGGGCATGCGGTCACTGGAGCATTGAGCGGGCCTTATGAGCTGTGCTCACTTGGCTTTTGCCCTTGGTTTAGCTGCGGGGGCGTGATGCACGCGATAGAAGGCGCGTTCAAGGTCTTTCTTGAGGGCGTCGAAGGAGATTTCGAGCGCGGTCTTGCGGGCGATGAGCACGTAGTCATGTCCAGGGCGGGCCGAGGTTTCAGCGATGGCTGTTACGGCGGCTTTTAGCCGGCGGCGGATGCGGTTGCGTTCGACCGCGCCACCGATGGCTTTGGTGACAGTAAAGCCGAAGCGCGGGGGTTCCGTTGCGGTGGGCACCCCGTCGCGCGGCTTTGTTTCCAAAACGAACGGGGGCGTTGGGCACCTGGCCCCGCCCCTTATGCGCAGGAATTCGGATCGCTTCTTGAGGGTGGTGAGCTTCATCGGTCCCACCGAGCCACGAGGCCCACGTCACGGCGCTCGATGCCGTGATTTGCCCGAAACTACTAGGCTGAGAGGCGCTTGCGGCCCTTGGCGCGACGGCGGGCGAGAACCCGAACGCCACCCGGCGTCTCCATCCGCTTGCGGAAGCCGTGGCGACGCTTGCGCACAAGCTTGCTGGGTTGATACGTGCGCTTCACGGTACTCTCCGTCTCGTCGGTTCACCCGGCTGGCGAGGGTCAGGATGTGACCGCGCGCGGGGCGATTTGGTTGCGAATTCAATCTGTTGCCAGAAAATGTTATCAAGACCGCCGCAAATTCGAGCGGTCCGAACCCGTTCCGGCAGGACTGGAAGACGCCACTCTATAGGGGGCTGACTTAGCCAAGTCAATCGGGGGCACGTCTATCGGGGGCACGTCAATCGAGGCGCACGCTTTCGAAACTGTTCGCCTGCTGCATCGTAAGCTCTGGCACATTCGTCCTTCCATCGCTTCAAAGGGATGTCAATCAATGTTTGTAGATGCATCGATGTGTGGGGTCGTTCGGCGGTGGGCGGTCACCATATTTGCGGCGATGGTTCTGACGCCGCTTTTGCTTGTCGCTCCGGCGCGCTGTGAGGACTTGGCCGCCCGGTTTGGCGGCGCGGCCGATGGCGCAGGGCCAACGGTCGACCACAGCGCGTTTGCAGGGCTCCTTGGACAATTCGCGGCGGCGGGTGCGGATGGCGTTGCTCGCGTCGATTATCAGGGGTTCAAGCGGCGCAGCCAGACCGAGTTGAAAGACTACATCGCTCGCTTGGCGGGCGTGGACGTGCGCGCGCTCGATCGTCGCGAGCAGTTCGCATTCTGGGCCAATCTCTACAATGCCAAGACACTCGATATTATTCTCGATCACTACCCGGTTGCATCGATCAAAGACATTTCGCTTGGCGGAGGCGTTGTGGCAGCTTTCACGGGCGGGCCCTGGAAAGCAAAGGTCGTGACGGTCGATGGGGTTGCGCTCAGTCTCGACGATATCGAGCATGTGATCATGCGGCCGATCTTCAAAGACCCGCGCGTTCACTACGCGGTTAATTGTGCATCGATCGGGTGTCCGAATCTGCCTCTTGCGCCATTCTCGGGCAAAAATCTTGAGGCGGAGTTGGACGAGGCTGCGCGCGCGTTCGTCAATCATCCGCGCGGCGTGACGGTGCAGGGCGACGACGTGATCGTGTCGTCGATCTATCACTGGTACAAGGTCGACTTCGGCGGTAACGACGCGGGGCTTTTGGCGCACCTGCAGCGCTATGCGGAGCCGGCTCTTCGCGATCAGCTCAAGGCGGCGTCACAGATCGCCGATCATCGTTATGACTGGTCGCTCAATGAGCTTGCTGCCGCGCGCTGACGGCTCAATCACAGGAGAAGAATGCCGTGTCCGATGGTGAGACGACCCAAGCTTCCTCTGTAAAGCGCTGGCTGCCGTTGCTGGTGCTCGTCGCTGCGATGGCGCTCGTGTTCGGCATGGGCTGGCACCGGCTGCTGTCTTTCGAAACGATTGGCCGGAATTACGCCGATCTGAGAGCGTTTATCGATACCAATCTTGTGGGCGCGCTGGGTCTGTTTATCCTGCTCTACATCGTGGTTGTGGCGCTGTCGCTGCCCGGTGGGTTGGCGATGACTCTCTCCGGTGGATTGCTGTTCGGGTGGCAGATCGGCGCCCCGGCGACCGTGGTTGCGGCGACCGTGGGTGCGACTCTCCTGTTTTTGATTGCGAAGTCTTCGCTGGGCGAGACGCTGGCCGGCCGGGCGGGCCCGTGGCTGGCTCGATTGCGGGACGGCTTCCAGGACAACGCGCTTAGCTATATGCTGTTTTTGCGGCTGGTTCCCGTTTTCCCATTTTTCATCGTCAACCTCGCGCCAGCGCTGCTTGGCGTGCCGTTCTCCACCTACGTCGTGGGAACGTTTTTTGGAATCATTCCTGCGACGGTTGCGTTCTCGGTGGCCGGATCGGGCCTTGGCAGCGTCGTCGAGGCTCAGAATGCTGTGCATGCCGCCTGTCTGGAGCGGCAGTTGCGCGAGCCAACTCTGGATTGTGTCTATACGATCGACACCGGAACACTCATCACCGGCGAATTGATAGCGGCCTTCGTGCTTATCGGCGTGGTCGCGCTCATACCCGTTGCCGTCAAGACATGGAGCGCACGCAATGCAGCCCAGTGAAGTCACGTCGACAGCGGGCGACACGTCGCCGACAACACGGCTTGAGGTCGATCTTTGTGTGATTGGTGCGGGGTCGGGTGGCCTTTCGGTGGCGGCCGGCGCGGCGGCGTTTGGGCGCCGGGTCGTGCTGATCGAGAAGCACAAGATGGGCGGCGACTGCCTCAACTATGGTTGTGTTCCGTCAAAGGCGCTCATTGCGTCGGCGCGCCGGGCGCACGCAATGCGCACGTCGACGCCATTTGGCATCGCGGCCGTGGAACCGGCGGTTGATCCGGTTGCCCTGAACCGGCACGTGCAGTCGGTCATCGCGGCGATTGCGCCAAACGACAGTGTGGAGCGGTTTCAGGGTCTCGGCGTGCACGTTATCCAAGCGGCAGGCCGGTTTGTCGACAAGCGCACGGTGGCGGCGGGTGACTATCTCATCAGCGCGCGACGGTTCGTCGTTGCGACTGGATCGTCGCCGGTGGTGCCGCCCATTCCGGGACTTGATGAGGTGTCCTATTTTACCAACGAGACGCTGTTTGAAAACACGGTCACGCCTGAGCATCTGATCATCGTTGGCGGCGGTCCGATCGGGATGGAGATGGCGCAGGCGCATCGCCGTCTGGGTAGCCGCGTGACGGTGATCGAAGGTGCCAAGGCACTGGGCAAGGACGATCCGGAACTGACGGCGCCGTTGCTCGATCTTATTCGCGCGGAAGGTGTCGAGGTGCGCGAGGGGACCAGTGCGCAGCGTGTGGTTCGCATTGCGACCGGGGTGCGCGTGGAGGTCAAAGGTCCGAACGGCTCGGACGCTATCGATGGATCGCATCTCCTGCTTGCCGTGGGGCGCCGGCCAAATCTTGCCGATCTTAATTTAGGAGCGGCCGGGGTTCGATTTGAGAAGAGTGGGATTGTCGTCGATCGTGGGCTGCGGACGAGTAACTCCAAGATTTTTGCGATCGGGGATGTGGCGGGCGGACCGCAGTTCACGCACGTGGCCAACTATCATGCAGGGATCGTGTTGCGCCGGGCGCTGTTCCGGTTGCCGGCAAACGTGGTACCGGGACAGATCCCGTGGGTGACGTTCACGGAGCCCGAGCTCGCGCATGTGGGGCTCACGGAGGCCGACGCTGCGGCGAAGAACATAAAAGTGCGCGTTTTGCGCTGGCCGTTTCACGAAAATGACCGGGCGCAGGCGGAGCGAGAAACGCATGGGCACGTCAAGGTCGTGACCGACAGCAAGGGCCGCATTTTGGGCGCGACAATCCTTGGGGCGCACGCCGGTGAACTCATCCAGATGTGGTCGCTGGCGATATCGCAGGGAATGAAGATCCGGGCCATGACGGGGTGGATTTCGCCCTATCCGACCTTCAGCGAAGTGAACAAGCGGGCGGCCTATCGGTTCTATGTCGACAGCGCGGGCAGTCCAATGTTGCGGCGCATAATCGGCTGGCTGGCCAAGTTGGGTTGAAACCCACCGGCTGGCGGACCGGACGGCCTTGGCGGGAGAGCAAATCGCGCCTATCTTAACGATCAGAAAACCGCTTAGGGCTATCCCGGGCGAGCGGCTGACAAGTTGCTCCCGAAGTGTCACATTCCCGCTCGCTGCGGGAAGAGGGCCCTTGAGACCGTGTTGCAGGATTTGGAACGCCAGAAAGCTGCCGACGGACAGGCTCCTGCCTTGCCGCCGCCGACGCTTGTTCGGCGTGTAGCCAGTTCTGTGGCGGGGGTCTGGCGCGCGGTGTGGGGGCGGGTCCGGTTCAGTCTGCCCGCTCGTCTGCTCGTCATCACCGGGGTTTTCGTGATGCTCGCGCAGATCCTGATCTTCCTGCCGGCCTTGGCGAGTTTTCGCGTTAACTGGTTGAACGACCGCATCAACACCGCACTCGTTTCGGCGCTTGCGGCCGATGCCGTGCCGGGCCGGGAGGTTCCGCCAGCGTTGCGGAACGAACTGCTGCGGACGGCGCTGGTGCGCGCGATCGCAGTGCGTCGCGGCGGCGCGCGGCGCGTGATCCTGCCGCCGGTCCAGGAGATCAGCATCGACGTGACATACGACATGCGGCAGCCAGCGCGGACGGGACTTTCGGATCAGTTCGGGTTGCGGTTGGTGAATATCAGCGATGCGCTCGATGTCATGAGGTCGGATGGCGAGCGGACGATGCGCGTGGTCGGTTTGGTCGGACCACGCTTCGACGACGTGA
Organism: Hyphomicrobium sp.; assembly: GCA_022841965.1. Taxonomy (GTDB): domain Bacteria; phylum Pseudomonadota; class Alphaproteobacteria; order Rhizobiales; family Hyphomicrobiaceae; genus JAGVSR01. The sequence goes on from JALHQM010000039.1 coordinate 21,525, forward strand.
TCGAAGTCGTCATGCCGGAGGAGCCGCTGCAGCGGGCGATGTGGCGTTACGGTACGGAGATCTTCTGGCTGTCGCTGTTCGTGGCGTTGACGACCGCGGCACTTGTTTATTTCGTGATCAGTCAGCTGCTCGTGAAGCCGATCCGCCGGTTGTCGCGCAATATCGTGGATTATAGTGCTCATCCTGAGGACCCGTCTCGGGTCGTGGTGCCGTCCGGCCGGACCGATGAAATCGGGCGTGCGGAAGAAGAGTTGGCGCAGATGCAGCGGCAGCTTTCGCAACTCTTGAAGCAGAAAACCCGATTGGCGCAGCTTGGTCTCGCGGTTTCGAAGATTAATCACGATTTGCGCAACATGCTGGCCAACGCGCAGCTGATTTCGGATCGTTTGGCGGACAGTTCCGATCCGACCGTGCAGCGCGTTGCGCCCAAATTGATTGCGTCGCTCGACCGGGCCATCAACTTTTGCAACGAGACGCTGCGGTTTGGCCGGACGGAAGAGTCGATCCAGCGACGCGAGGTTTTCGCGTTGCGGCCGTTGATTGACGATGTCGCCGAGACGTTGAATTTGGGCCAGGACGGGGGAATGACGCTGGCGCTCGATGTCGATCCAGCTTTGCTGGTCGATGCCGACCGGGAGCATCTGTTCCGCATCTTTTCCAATCTCGGGCGCAATGCGGTGCAGGCGATCGAGAGCCGGGAGGACGGCCAAAGCGGTGGCCGGATCGAGATCCGCGGGTGGCGTGAGAGAGATACGGTCATTGTCGTGGTGAGCGACAATGGGCCTGGGATTCCGGCGCGAGCGCGTGAGAAACTGTTCCAGCCGTTCCAGGGTTCGACGCGGCGGGGCGGCACGGGGTTGGGTCTGCCCATTTCGGCGGAGCTCGCCCAGGCGCACGGCGGCAGTTTGAAGTTGATCGAGACGCTTTCGGGCGCGACTTTCGAATTGCGGATCCCAGACCGCCAACCGCTGACGGCTTAAGCGGCTTCGGTGTGCCATCGGATCAATCCCCGATTCGAATGGCCTGCCGGTGTTTTTGGGCCGCAAAAGGCATCGCTCGCAGGTGGATGATCGGGCGCGACCACGGGGCTATCTGGCACCCCTTGCGCCGGGAAGGCTCTGCCAGTAGAAGGGGCGCTCTTGCCGCTCAGGACCGCGCCGGGGTGTCTCCGCCGCCGTCCGCAGCACCGATTTGCAAGGCGTGCGCCCGTAGCTCAGCTGGATAGAGCACCAGACTACGAATCTGGGGGTC
>JALHQM010000040.1 GCA_022841965.1 Hyphomicrobium sp.
CAATTCAGCACTTCGTAAACGCCGGCCATCTTGCCGACGAGCCGCCCGGTCACGACTGACAGCACGTCACAAGCAGGAAATTCCTTCGTCTCCATGATATTCCCTTTCTGCCACGGGGGGGCGGTGTTCGGTCAGGATCGGCGGATTGGTGAACCGTCCCGCCAGTCGGAAAATATAACGCATCCTCGCAAGTGGTTGCTGTCCATTTTCAGTTCGCGGCGGCACCTGAGGGCGGCGTCATGGTTGTCGAACACATAGACAGCACTTACCTTCCCAGACTTTCGATCCTCGACATCAACGACGTAAAGCTGCGTCACGTCACGCTCCCGGTGTCTGTTGGGGGCGGGTTGACATACAGCTTCACAAACCAGTCATAATGCGTGCCGGTTTCGCCGCTCAAGTAACGGTCCTTGAAGTCCGGCAACGTCGACTTGAACACTTCGCGGTTGGGCCTCCCTGATTCTTTCCAGAGGCGGTACTCAGTACCCGTGAAACTACCCTTCTCGTTGTTGCACTTCCGGCAGCACATGACGGTATTGATCGGCGAGCTATTGCCACCGCGAGATTTCGGAATGATGTGGTCCACGGTCGCCGACCTCTCTTCTCTGGTGCCGCGCTTCGTCATGCCAATACCGCAGTAATGGCATGACCTTCTTTCGCGCTTCTTCATCCTCGCTCTCCATTCGTCTGTTGTCGGTCAGCAGGGCTATTGCCCCGGATACAGTAATTGCCAATAGCCCCACTTACCCGTGCGCAAGCGCATGTAGAGCCAGTGCACAGTGCAGGCTATCGGGTAGCAGATCATCCAGAGACCGCCGATTCCGATGAAGAAAAAGGCGGCGAACGGAAACCAGTATGGGAACGTCAGAACTAGAAGCAGAAAATAGGTGAGTTTCACGCCGCACCTCCTCGCGTTCCATTTGACAAAGCGAGGGCTTGGCGTGCAATCCTCTGCATCCGGACTAGCGACCCAGCCTTCTTGGTTACGGCAACGGCGTCGATCTTCGCCAGAGCCATCCTGAGCCGCGTGATTTCAGTGGCAGCCTTCAGTTCCCATTCGCTGGGCGGGACGCAGCCCGTTGGCGTTGTGAGCATTTCCACGATGTCGGACATGGGTTCCACACTCCCTACTGATCACTGGACTGGAGGCTGCGGATACGATCCTGGACGCCGAGCAAAAGCTGTTCCACGCCGCGATTATCCAGAGGGGTCGTCGGCGCTCCCGGCCCGGTCAAAAGCGCGTCACACCAATTGGTGGGAACGCATCTCGCGCATTCCTCGATCACTCGGTCCCTAACGTCGTCAGGGACGGACTTAGACTTAGATTTCGACTTCGCCATCGTCATCCTCCTGCCGCCCTATGCGGCTGTTAAATCCCGGAACCCGTCAATCGGGCGAGGTCCGCCATCTGCCGCCGGACAAGCGCCTTGGGCAGCTCCGGCACCTGAAGCAGCTCGATCAGGTTTGAGCAGCGATGCCCGATCGGCGTATCCGCGCCGTGCTTTACCCGTAGGGCGATCAGGTCGCGTCGGGCACGTTCGGCCAACAGGTGCGGGGAGGGCTGAAAATTCCCTTTTGGCTTCAAAGCCTCGTTTTCGCCCGCACTTTCCTGCAAGCCCTTGCTTTCAGACGAAAATCCTACATCCTCCGAGCGCACCACCATCGAAAATCATCCTTGTTTTGTTTGAGGTTTTAGCTCTCCGTCCCGCACCTTATCATCCGGTGCGGGAATAGAAGTTTCTGTTTTGGTCCGGGCCATCTTGTGCGCGGCACCAGCAGCCAGCCGCTTGCGGTTCGCAGAGCGGGTATAGAGCGACGCCATCTGACCACCGCTCCAGGCGAACATAGCCTCCAGTTCGGATTCGGTTGCGCCATTGTCGGCGGCCGCAGTAGCTGCAGCCTTGCGAATGCCATGCGCTGACTTCTTGATGCCGGCTGCGTCGCAGGCTTCCCGGAAGAAATTGCCAAGACTTTCCTTCGTCAACGGGTTCCCGTTTTTCTGTGCGATGAAGGCAAGATCGCCGATCGGCCCGGCGTCCAACGTCAATTGCAGTTCGGGGTGAACCGGGATGTAAACCCACATGCCGGTTTTTTCGGTCTGGATGCCGATTACGCCATTCTTGACGTGCTGCTTGCCAACAGCGGCGGCGTCGCCGCGGCGCAGGCCGGTGTATTGGTAAACGTCAAAGGCGACGCGCTCTCTCGTCCCGCGAGGCCAGCGCTTTTCATAGTCTGCCATATCAACGTCGTTCCAGACGGGGAAGCCGCCGGCCTTGGCGCCCTTCTTCGTCTTGAAGGCAATGCCGTGTGTGGGATCGATCTTCGCCAGTTTCGCTTCCAGCGCCCACTCGAACATTCCCCGTAGCGACGTGACGAAGTGTTTTGCCTGGGTAGGCGTGGCAGTGCGCCGTCTCACGCCAGCCTCAACCGACGCTTTGGTGATCTTGGAGAGCGGTTCGCGGCCGCCCGTTAGCAGGACAGGCTTCATGATGTTTTCCCGCTGCTTGCGGGTCGCCAGCGAAAGGTCTGTCCATGCGCTAGCTTGACGATAGAGCATCCATAGCCATTCCAGCGATCCGCTGGCGGCTTTCGCCTTAGGCTGCAATGTACCACCTTTGATCGCGGCATGATATGCTGCCTCGAACTCAGGAGTGCCGTAGGTCTCTTTAATGCGGATGCGCGGGCCTTTGCCTTCACGCACGTACCAGACCACGTTGCCGTGGCGGTTCGTTTCCCTGTGAAGGTGCGGCGGGCGAGGGCGGGGCATGTCCGAAATCAAAGGACCACCTCCCGGTCATCATCAACAGGGTTTTCTTGCTTGTCCCCCACAGGTTCCGGTTGCAGATCAATCCGGATTGTGCCGTCAGTGAGGAGCCGAACGGAACCCGCGCCAGCCTGCTTTGCCGCGCGGATTGATCGCGCAACATCTGCCTGGGTGAATCTGGCGGGGGTTCGGCTCATGGGGTCTCGCTCTGCGACGGAGGGAGCGGTGGCATCAGGCGGTCGACGACCTCGCACCACTTCTTGAAGTCGTGATCTGATGGACACATGCCGCGAACAAACGAGCGGCGCTGCGTGTAATCATGACGCCATTTCTCGGACGGCGACAGGGCCTCATAGTGAGCCATCGCTTCGGCCACCACTTTTGTGAAATCACTCACGCGATCCTCCGACAAGAGCGCGTAGGGCCTCGGCCGCTATCCGGCGCGCCTCGCCCGGCATCCTTGCTTCGCGAACAGCCTGTAGCGCCTTCACCAGCGCGTCGTGGTTGTTCACGGCCGTGACGATGAAGGCGGCTATGCGACCGGCGGATTCGCACTTAACCTCGATGCTGTAATTCTCGAACTCATCCTCAAAATAGATCGACGCCTCTTCGGAGTCGTCAGTTGTTATTGGCTCGCCTCTATCTATTTCAAAAGGTCCCAGTTCGAAACGCGGCACGGTCCATTTGCTCATGTCTTGGGCTCCCCTGCATTTCCAACAGGAGCGGGGGAGGAAGCCCGGACGCTCGCAGCCTCTTTCTGGGCGCGGTAATAGTTGCACCCGTCGAAATAGGCCTGCTCTATCTCCCGTTCGGCAACCTCGACAAACTTGTCCAGCGCCATGCTAGCGGACATCTGGGCGTCCTTTGGGAGAAGATCGAGCCAAGTCAGAAGGCCCATCCTGGCTCGATACAAAGGTGATTGAATACTCTTGCGATCGCCCATCATTTCCCCTCCAGGTGCTGCTTCTGAGGACTCCCGCTCTCCTTGGGGGATTGGGGCTGTGGGCGCGAAAGTGCGTGAGTCATATCGCGGCGGCCTTATCAAAATCGATCTCTTCTGCCTTCTCGGCACCGATGGTTTTGGCCGCGTTGGTGCAATGCTCTACGCCGGCAAGGACCATCGCATTCTTGAGATTGCCAGAGATCGCTATCTCGAATTTGCTTCCGTCCCGGTCTATCGCAACAATGGATGCATGTTCGGCATACTTCAGCCTATTGAATTGGCGGGCGGTATCGATCCAATTAAGGATTGATCTGGCGCGCATGTGGTTGCGGTCAACCTTGGTGTATTCTTCACTTTTGTAGGTCATGCGTCAGCCTGCCTCAGTTGTTTGGTCCTGCGAAGGGATCGTGGCGGTCATGATTCCTCCGGCCGGTGAGACCTGGTTAGCTGCTCGGCGGCGACGTGCGCGACCTTGTCGGCGCCAAGGCCTGGCCGGAAGACATTTTCGCTGCCGGATATAGCCGCGGCCCAATGAGCCAACACGGCGCCGGTCGAAACGGTGTGATGCCGGGCCTTTTCCAGATCTCCGGCTTTGCATGCAGCGAGGCACTTGCCGGCGAGATACCCGATCACCCAAAACCAGTCTTCAGGCTGCTTGCCGTGGTCGTGGTCGGAGCCCCATCGATCTCGCTGATGGGCGGCCTCGATCAAAATCTCGTCAGCCCAAGCGCCGATATACGGCCGACCGATCAGCGCGCGCAGGCGCTCGTTGTCAGCGCGGAGGTTTGCGAGTTCGCCCTTGATCTGCTCGACGGTCATCGGGGTTTCTCCTGTGGGGTAGGGAGGGCGGGTGAGTTCAGATGCGCCTTGCAAGCCTTGATGACTTCCGCCTTAACGACATTGAACTGGCGTAGATTATGAGCGGTATTGCCGCTTACTCCCTTCATGCCGTACCAAAACCAAAGGCCGGTATTGACGTCCTCCTGGAGCTTGGCGAGGACGTCGCCGTCGTGGCGCACATCATAGCAAGCCGAAATGCGGAACATGCGACTATCGGATTTTGAGCGGCGCAGGGATATTCTCATTTGCCCTCACGATCTGCCGATGGAATGGATAGGCATCGGATTGCCTTGGCGACTTCTTCGCAGGCAAAGCGCTCACAAAACGAGCCGTGAGGCTGGTTGGCGGCGTACTGTGGAGATAGGAACGTCTGCGCTTGTGCTTCCGCGACCTGAGCGCATTCTTCGATCGTTGCGAGTCGCGTGATTTCCTTCTCGCGGGCCTCTCCCGCCGGTTGAGCAACACCGCGCAAAGCACGAATAATCGTGCCGATATTGTCGGTCACGCAATCGAAGAACTTGCCTTCGGTTTCTGCGCAACAGAGGGTTTCGAGCTCGTCAGCCAGGGCTGTATGCGGTGTCGGCACTTTGGCAGCACCATCAGAGAACGTGGCGAGAGCCGCCTTGGCGCGGTCCATGACATATTCGTCATGGAGTGGGCTTTCCGCTCCTCCACTGTAATTTAGTATTTCCTCAAGCGAGTCTGCCACTGCGTGCATGGTCGCCCATGGGTAGTCGTCCCCGCCGCTGACGTTTCGCCGAATGTCGCGGGCGTATTCGGCAATTGCGGTGGCAAGGTGCTTCGGCGGTGTCGCCGCTTCACCGAGGGAGCGGGCGGCGGGGTAGAGGGGGATCAATTTCTCATCGTGTTTCGCTGCCCATAATTCCGCCCGCTCCTTGTCACGCCACCAAATGCGCGTGTTGCCCGTTTCTTCAGAAAGGACCAACCACGCCACCGCCTCCCCTCCCGGCGCAGCGGCCTGCGCGGCGAGGCGTAAGGTCGTTGCAGCTTCGAGACAAGATACTCGATCATATTCGTTTGATGATCGGCCGGCTAAGGACGCGATCCTGTTCGCCAGCGCCAGCATTTCCGCCTTCGTCATCGGGGCTTCTCCTGTGGGGTGGGGAGGATTGCTCGACGCAAGCATGTACCGTTTGCCAGTTTCACAAACTCATTCCCAAACCGGCCCTGCTGAACGGCGTATTCGAATGGCTCGGCGTTGATGCGCGTCCATTGAATTCCTTCGGGCTCTTCCGCCTGTTGCCCAGCAGCGCGCAACCGCTCGATCTCGGCGGCGGCTTCGTGCATCGTCGGAATGGCGTGGAACAGTCCGCCAATGACGATTGCATTGCGGTCGCGCAGCCGCTCAACGATGTCAGCAGAAGACCGTTCACTCATAACAATTCCTTCCTCATCACAAGAATCAGCGGGATAGCGATGCACACGGCGAGGGCCAAGACGATCTGCAGCCAGTCGGGAGTCATTTCGGGGCTCCCGGATCAAGGGCGGCGCGCTCAGCCCTAATTTGCGACGGATGCTTGCCGAGAACTCCCGTGGCGATTGCAGTTGCTTGCATCGCATGGTTCACTGTGAGTTCGTGGCCGTCGGCTTCGTCTAGAAGTGCGATGTCCTCCAGCGCCTTCTCCAGTTCCTCATTGCGGTCGTGGAATTCACGCCGCAGGCTGGCTTCAACGCTTGCCGCCTGTTTCCATTCGGCTAGCTCGGCCTCCAGCTCCCTGATGCGCTCCTGGTTGGCTGCGTAGGAGTTCACGGCAGTGACGATGAAGTGGGCGTCTGCCATACCGGCGCCTGTCCGCGAGTCGTAACCAACGAGGGCAATGTTCTCGTCCTGCTTCTTGTTCTCGTCGTACCTATTGATGCTGTGCCAGTCGCCGCCGCTCATTCGGAAGCGAACGCCGGATACGAACCACGGCGTCGGCGTATGCCCGCTGACAGGCTGGGAGCGGGGGGAGGTCATCGCAGCACCACGCTTCCGTCGATCTTCTTTTTCCATCGGCTGTTCCTGCTGCCAGCAAAACGGCTTGGCTTCCTGATGCTCAAATGTTTCTTGCGTACACCGGCGACTTTTGCCTTCAGCTTCACGTCCAGCACTGTTTTTGCCTTGTGGCATTCGTGGCAGATCAACTGGAGATTGGATTCCGCGTTCGGCCCACCAAGGATCAGGGGCACGATATGGTCGAACTCCGCGCGTAGCTTGCCGCCGATCTTCAATGTGCATTTCTGGCAGCGGTCATCCGCCTTGCGCGCAACCCGATCTTTCACGCGCGGCGGGATGGCCTGGTCATCGTGCTTCGCGATCCAGTTTTCGGTTGAACGGGTCACGCCGCCTCCTGCTTCGGTAGCTCGCCCGGATCAACCCCGAGCATGCCCGCGACCACTTCCATGATCGCCGTCTTGCTGCGCTGGAACTCTGCGCCGCCCATCGCGCGCCGGCTCTGGCTCTTGGCCGTGCGGCGGATGACGTAGGGGCCGCGAACGATGACCAGCGAAAAATCATCAATGGCCCGGAACGCGGCGGCCACGCGGATAGCTGCGGCAGCCGTGCCGGCATCGGTGATCGACTCGTCGTAAAACCCGGCATCGATCAGGGCGCGCTTGCGTAGATGCTCGGTTGTCGGATATTGATCCGCCAGCGCCTCGGGCAAGCTCTTCCAGGCTTCACGCAACCATGCAAATTCGTGGCGATGCGAGGCGTACGACCGTTCCGATATTGGAGCCATCAGATAGCGCTCGCCGACCGTGTAGTAGGCGTCAGCGCGGCGGGAGTTGATCGGCTTCATCACGCCGTCATCGGTCCATTCAAACGCGCAGGGAGGGGTTGCGTCGGTCATGCTGCGGCCTTTGTTCCGTATGCCTGCCGGATGAATTGAACCGTCGTGGCAAGCTCCTCGTTGAAGGCGTCAACGGCCTTGGAAATCTTGGCGATGTAGTCATCATCGCGCGGGACGCGAACCACGAGCAGGGGCAGGCGGGGGCAATAGCTGACGAAATCCCACCACTTGCGTTCCGTTACCCAGAGATTCCCCTGCACCTGGGCGCGATGTTCGGCCGGCAGTTCGCCGCGAAGCAACCGCTCAACCTGAATGTGGGGAAGGGCGGTCTTGATCTCCAAACCGCCTTCCTCTCCCAGCAGCGAGTCCGGGCTGCACCCTTTGGGGCCGTTGACGATGAAGCCGACGAGCCGGGGGTCGGCATCCTTCATGAAGGCGTAGGCTTCGCGCGCCTCCTCTTCCATGGTTTTGCCGCGCTCCATGTGGACGTTGGTGTAGGATTCCGCCGGCTCTCCCGTCAGGATTTCTCCCGCCAACCTGTTGAGGTAGGATTTCCGGGTGAGGCTCGCCCCGCCGTCCCGGCCCTTTGCCATCACGGTTGCAAACTCGCTGGAGGTCGGCAGGCCAAGCCGGGCCGCGAACCATTCCGGGGATCCCTGCTCGCATTCGAAAATCTGCGGGCCCATAATCAACCCCTTGCCTTGGCGTTGAGCATGTTGACGGCTTCCTGGTATCGCTTCGTCGGCAACTCGCTCAAATGCTCGATCTTGAAGAAGCGCAGGAACTTTGCCTTGTCGGCGTTGACGCTTTCGATCAGCGCTTGCAGATCGCCGGACTGATCGGCCGAGATCGTGTCGCCGCCGGCCGCATTGCCGTCATCATCCTCGCCGATAACCAGATTGAAGATCATCGCGAGCAGATAGCGGCGGCCATAGGTGACGCCTGCGCCAGTCGCATGCGTCTTGGTCATCACGTCGCCGCCCTTCGCTCCCTTGCCATCGGCGGGCATGTCGATGTAGGGGCGCTCGGTATGGCCGCCGCGCGCAACCTTGCAGCAAATCCGAATGCTGCCTTCCGGTGCGCCTTCTCCGGTATAGAAGCTGAGCGAAAATCCGTGCTTTGAATAAATCGGCCTGACCCTGGAATCGAGGGCCGCATAGGTCGCGTATTTGCTCTTGGTCTGCGGGTTGTTCGCATCGGCGGCAATGTGGCGCATTTCGCTTTGCGCCTGCATCATGGCCGTGTTGAAGGCGATTTCATCCTCGCGGGCGATTGCGCGCTCATACAGCGCGGCGTATCGTTCGACCTTCTCAACGTCGATTGAAGGATCGGACATCGCCCGCGACAGGACATGGATCAGGGATTGCGTCGGCGGAATCTGCGGGATCGGCATCGTTGCCGGCTCCTGCGGAATGATCGATACCTTCTCAATCTGCTGCGTCGCCATTACCTTCTCTCCCTTGCACACGGTTTCAATCGACGCCGATCCCGGCCCATACCATCAGCGTTCCCACGAACAGCGAGATCACAACGAGGTCGCGGATATCGGTCGCGTCGAGCTGGTTGAGGAAATGCTTCATCGGTCACACCCTCCCTGATGCGCTTTCAGGGTCGAGCGTCCGGCCTCAATCTTGCTTTGAACCCACGCCGCATATTTCAATCGGCGGGTTTCAAAATCGCTATCGTCGCCTGAAGCGGCGGAAACGTCTTTGCCGGGACGCATCCCGCCGGTTTCGCGGCTGTAGACTTCGGCCTGTTCTTCGAAATCTTCAAAGCTGTTGCCAGTGCGACCGCATACCAGAACGAGGCCATCAAGCGCCCTTAGAAGAACCTCAACATCAGACCGGACGCGGAAGGCGTCGCCCTGCAATTCATCGAGAAGCTTCCCGGTTTTGCCAAAAGGCGTAGCGTCGAAGGCGTCAAGATTCTCGACAATGGCTTCGATACGATCATGGATGCTCATTTCCGTTCCTCCGCAGCTATCGTCTGGCGTACCGCCGCCATGTACCGGCTGAATTCCTCTTCGCGCTCCGCTTCGTCCAGCCGCCTTGCGAAATCGGCCAGGTTCTCGTTCGCTGCCACCAGGCGATCGCGGCGCTGCATGCGGTGGAGGTTGAACAGCAACTCATCTCGGGTGAGGGGCATCTCACTCCTCCGCTCTGAGCTTGCGCGCATGGTCGAACGTGTTGGCGAGACGATCGGCGGGGGAGATCAATTCCGTAACCAGCGCCGCATTCACCATGGCGTCGGTCATGTCCTCCGGCAGTTCGCCAATTGTGATCCGGTGGACGAATGCGACCCCGCGGCCCTTTGCCAACGTATCGCGGACCAGATCGATCGCGCCGCGCGGTGTCATCTCCGGGTCAACGGTGGCTTCCCGGCCCCGGCGGCCGTAGTCGATCATCACGACGAAATAGGAGAAGGATGGGGTTGCGGTTGTCATAGCGGGGCTCCATCAGGGGCGGGTCAGGCGGCTTCTGATTCGGGCTCGAAAAGCTCAAGAGCCCAAACGATGTCCGTATTGTCTGTTGCCGCTAAAACGCTGCTGATAAATTCATCTTTGGAAATGCCGTCCGGCGGCAGATATCGATTGGCCGCCTCGACGATCGCCATGACCGCGCCAAGGAGTGTTGGGTGAGCTTCAAGAACGTCTGCAATAAGGGCTGCGGTTTTGCGCTTATCACCAAAAGCATTCAGGCAATTGGCGAATTCGCCACCTGTGCCATTTGCATCGACTTTCACGATGACTGCGGACTCAACTTCGTGTAGGCGGTAGGTGCGTTTTGTCATTTGTCGGGTCCATCTAATTTGCTTGCGGGAAAATGGTTCAGGCGGCTTCCGACTCTTCGGCCGATTGTTCGGCTTCAATCGGGTTTGCAGCGCCGTTGATGGCCGCGATCAGGCGCTCGGTCAGAGCAGCGTCGTCGGTGAAGATCGTGATTTCGGCTTCGTTGAACTGGTACGGAAAGTCGCTGTTCCCACGCATCGTCAGCTTGAGTGCGCCGCTGCCGGTGGTGCTGGCGGAAATCGATTTGACCCAGTGATAGTTCGTGCTGGCGGAGATCATCAGTGGCGCGGTCATGGCTTGCTTCCCCGTTGTCATTGGAAGCAATGGGCTCCCGATCTGCTGATGGGAGTATCTAGCCACATAACGTTAGAGCAGTCAATAGACATAGCCACAAAAAGTTAGCGGTAGGGCAAGATAATTTAGACCGTCAGCAGAATCAGCGGCTTATTGGGACAATGACCAGCGGCGACCGCCGGCCGACCTGTCAGGTTATCTACCGACGGAGCGCGCGGATCAGGCGCATGGCGCTCTCGACGACTTCCGGGGGCTGGCCCCTCAAAAGCTGGTTCGGAGTGGGCATGTCCGGGTGATGGTACAAATCCTCGGCTTCCAAGAAGCCCCCTAACGCCTCGGCAATGGCCTCAAGCGTGTCTGTACTGACAGCGGTAGCCCGGCGCTCCCACCTTGATACCGTCATGGCAGTCGTGTCTAGCCGCGCGGCAAGCTGTTCCTGGGTGAGCCCGCGGCTTTCGCGGTGCTCGGCCAAGTAGATTTTGCGCGGTTTTTGGGGGCCTATTTTCACGGGCATCGCCGGGAACACTACTAACATATTGTGTTTACGTCACTATTCGCTAAACGTTAGAGGGGCTTGACAACCGCTAACGTTATGTGGCTAGATCATGTCGCAATGGAAAAGCACCCCCTCAAGATTTGGCGCGACGAACAGAGGCTTTCTCAGGAAGCAACAGCGGAGCTTTTGCAGGTGAAACCAATGACGGTTTCGCGGTGGGAGCGCGGCAGTCACCTACCGAACAAGAGGCATTGGCCGAAGATCGAAGAGACAACGGGTATCGCTGCTTCGCGCTTGGTCGAATATGTGGTTGCAAGGACGGAGGCCGCGCAGTGACCGGCCAGCCCCTCCTGCACATCGAAAAGCTGCGCGCCCTTGAGGGTCGTCTGCGATCGGACGTCGCCCGAGAGCTTGGGTTGTGCGAGCCCTATGTCGTTAAATTGGCAAAAGATAACGGCATTGCCCTTGCCAAGAACCCTTCGCCAACTCTCGTTCTTGTCGAAAAACTTCGCCCGCTGGCTGCCGCCGGCCTCACCATGCAAGAGGCTGCCGCAGAGATTGGCATTGGCTACGTTTACGTCACCGTTTTGGCGAGAAAACACGACATCAAGTTTATCCGATCCGGCCTGTCTCTGCATCCCACTGTTCGCGAACAGCAGATGGCCGCGCTCTATCGATCCGGCAAGACGTTGCAGGAAATCGGAGGTCAGTACGGCATCACCCGCGAGAGGGTGCGGCAACTGCTCACCAAGTTCTATGGCATCGGGCGCCTGGATGGCGGACAGCACAAGGTTGGCAAGGAAAAGCGAGCCAAGTTCGAGGCCCGTAGAAATGCCGCTTCGCTGAAGAAGTGGGGCTGCAACTGGGATCAGTATGCCGCCTTGCGCGGAAAACCGACCCGTTGCTTCCATGTACAGAGACAGAATGCAGCGAAGCGCGGCATCGGTTGGGAATTGAACCTCTGGCAGTGGTGGTCGATCTGGCAGCAATCCGGCAAGTGGTTGCAGCGCGGACGCGGGCAGGGCTACGTGATGTGTCGCATGGACGACGTCGGCCCATACGCCATTGGCAACGTCTTTATTGCGACGGCCCGCGAGAATAGCTCGGATCAGAAGCGCAAGAAAAGCGGACTCCCGATGGGCGTTCGAAAGAACAAGAAGTCTGCCGGGTATTCGGCCGCGCGCCATATCAACGGCAAGAAGCTTCGACTTGGAAGCCACCCCACGCCTGAGCTTGCTCACGCCGCTTATCTCGCTGCGGGGCAAAATCAATGATGCAGGCTCACCCCGTTCCAGACATTCACGCACGCGGTGGGCTGTCCGTCGAGGACATGGCGCGCGGAGCGGTTGGCCTGATCGGCACCGACCAAAGACACGATCAGATTGACCTGAGCGCCGGTGTCGATCACCCAGCCGACGTAGCGCAGAACTCCGTTGACTTTGCGAATTGCGCCGAAGCCATCGACGTAAATGGGCGTCAAGCCAACGGCTTGCGCCAGCAGTTCCTCGTCGGTCATTTTTTTCTCCCCCACCGGGCGAAAGAAAATCATGACACAGCGATGTCCGGTACGCGACAAGAATCCGACGCGCGGTTGCATTTTTTATTTTCACGTCATCGTGACACTTTCGGAGGTCCATCATGACAGCCATGCCCAATCCATGGATTGACGTTGTTGAAATTCCTGCGGTTTCCCAAGCGGAACCGGAGTGCATAGAAACCGCGATCGACGACATCGGAGAGGTGTCCTTCGGCGCACCGTATCCGGCCGACGTCATCGAGGAAATCCTGCGGGGCAGATTCGACCCGGCCGCGTACACCGAGTCCGACGAACAGCGGTATGCCGATCTGAAGGCGCTGGACGATCCCCGCGCGCGTGACCTTGCATACATTCCCGACCCGCGCGCGTTGTTAGAAAAGATCGAACCGATGCCGCTGTTTCTGAGGTCGGCATAGATGCGCAATTTCGGCCTCTCAAATCAGTCCGCCGACCATGACTATTCCTCCCGTGGCCGGTCAACTACGGGGCGGCTACGCGCCGTCCCGTCTTTTGTTCGTAAACCTTCGTTCAAAGGCCGTCAGCTCGCGCAAGCGTTGCGAGACATAGTTGCTTCTCTCCTTTTCGGTTGCGCAGTCGGCGCGGTCGTCGGTCTTTTGATCTTCGTCATCACCTACTTCACCTCGTAGCAAGACGCGCGCTGTAGCAGCAGCGAGCGAGATAAAACTGAGTTTTTCGTCGTCGTTGTTTCCCTCCATGCACCAAGTAATTGCACGGAGGGGATCTAGAAATGTCCAAAATGAAATGGACCGATCGTCAAATGTCGGATGCCGCCTATCTTGATCAAGCCGCCACATGGTCGAAAGACCTGACAAGGATGCGTTCACGCGGACCGGGCGACATGGAAAACGCGATGCGCTCATTGGAGCGCGACTACGGCATTGATTACTGGTTCATCTGGCAGCTTCGCTACAAACGCGAGCGCCTGAAGTTTCTAAGCGTCTCCGTGTACGAGAGACTGAGGGCTGCGTATCAGGCCGAGTGTGAACGCCAGGTGCGAAAGTTGACTCATGAAATCAAAATCACCGAGGAAATCGCCGGGCCTGATAGCGCTGCTGTTCGCGCGGCTAAGGTGCTGGTGGGAGAGGATTGAACGTGGCTGTCAGAGATAAGCGTGGCGAGTACCACGTTTTCAATCAACAGGAATGCATGATCCTTCCGTTGTGGAGGATGGGTCACGATACGATTGAGATAGCGGCAATGCTGGATTTGCCTGAGTACGAAATCGCCAATCGGCTGCCGAAACTTTTGGAGCAGAACCGGACATGCCGTTGAACAACCCAAGAGGCGGCTCGCAATGGACCGAGGCTCAGGACGTCGAGCTTAAACGTCTTGGCGCCGAGAGAATGTCCTACCGCAACATCGCCCCGGCTCTTAATGCAATGTTCGACACCTGTTACACCAGAAGCGCGGTGATCGGCCGCGCCCATCGGATCGGCATGTGCAAGACGGCGGCTCCGAACACTCGGGTGAGGCCGCCACGCAAGCCCCGCGCTCCCCGGCCCATCGTCGTCAAGGTCAACATCATCACGCCGGCACCGTATGCGCTGCGCTGCGTCGAGGTCGAGCCGCGCAACCTTTCGTTTCTGGAGATCCAGCCCGGCGAATGTCTCTACCCTCAAGGGGAGGGCTCGGAGATCAGGTTCTGCGGCCATCCGGTATTCGGCAAGACCAGCTACTGCCACCCGCATATTGCATTGACCACCGGCTACCGCCGCGAGGGCAACAACGCCGTGTCGGAAGCCCAGCGGCGGCGGATACGCGGCATCAACTATCGTCGGGCGATTCTGGAGGGCACGGCATGACCGGCGAGGACATCATCAAGGCGGTGATGCGCGAGCATCTTGTTCTGCCGGGAGAATTCTTCGGAATGAGCCGGCTTCCCCGGTTTGCACGGGCGCGTCGCACAGCCATCGCCGAAATGGCGGACTCCGGCCTTTCCAAGGCTGCGATCGCGAAGCTGATGCGGCGGAGCTGGTCAACCGTCGCCTACCATCTGGACGCCGGCTATCGCCAGCGCAATCACGTTCGGGCGGCCCGCTACTACCAGAAACACAGCGCGGAGAAGCGCCCCTATTGGCACGGCGAGCGCAAGGAGCTGGAGCAATGAAACCAACCCCGATTGCCCAGATCATCCGACGCATCGAGCGACTCCCGCTCCGTCACCAGGCCGCGCATTTATCCAGCCTCATATCGATCGAGCAGGGCGGCAATTTGCACAAGACCAGCGTGCGTATTCGGGAGTTTCAGGCTGCGTTGCGCGACGTTCAGGTCAGACGGCTCAAGCGGGAAGGACGGGCGGCGTGAGCGATCCGTTTGCCAATCTTCCGCGCGGCCATTACGGGGCGATCCTCGCTGATCCGCCGTGGGGCTTCAAGACGTGGAGCGGGCCAGAGAAAAAGGTTGCTTCACGCGGGACCGTTGCACCTTACCAAACAATGGAAATGAAGGATATTGCGGCGCTTCCCGTCGCTGATCTTGCCGCTGAGAACTGCACGCTTTTCATGTGGGTTGTATGGCCTACCATCAATGACGCCTTGGGGATTATGGATTCGTGGGGCTTTCAATACAAAACTTGCGCCTTCACTTGGCTAAAGGCCGATCCATACCGCCTTTGGGCGCTGGAGGAAGATGTTCGGATGGGGCTTGGCTATTGGACGCGAGCCAATAGCGAGGTTTGCTTGCTCGGCACGCGAGGCAAACCAAAGCGCCGCAACAATGGGGTAAGGCAAGGGATTATTGAGCCGATCCGCCAGCACTCGCGCAAGCCAGATTGCGTTCATGAGCGCGTCGAGAAGCTGGTTGCCGGCCCTTACTTGGAATTGTTCGCCCGCGCTCCTCGCACGGGCTGGGACGTATGGGGAAACCAGACCGACAAATTCGCGGAGGCCGCCGAATGAAACCACGCGCCCTCAAGTTCGTCCGTATGGACCGCATCGAGAAAGCTAGCTGAATGAAAATCTATGTCGCCGGCCCAATGCGCGGGATTCCAGAGTTGAACTTTCCGGCCTTTCACGCCGCCGCTTCCGAACTGCGCGCTGGCGGCCATACCGTGTTCAATCCTGCCGAGCGAGATATAGCGCATCACGGCACCGACATATCCAAGGGCAATGCAACCGGCTGCGAAGCCCTAGCGGCGGCCACCCATGGCTTCAATCTGCGCGAGGCTCTCAAGGATGACCTCGAATACATCTGCCTCCACGCCGACGCTATAGCCCTCTTGCCGGGCTGGGAGCACAGCAAGGGCGCCAGAGCTGAATTGCACACGGCGCTAGCTCTCGGATTGAAGGTCATTCACCTGAGTTCCACCCGCGTTCCAACCCACAACGAGAACAGCATATGACCGAACCCCAACCAGTCCAGGGCCACAACGGCCAGCTCAAGGCCATCGTCGAGCGGATCGAGAACTTGGAGGCCGAGAAGAAAACCATCGCCGACGATATCCGCGATGTCTACGTCGAAAGCAAGGGCAATGGCTACGACGTCAAGGCGCTGCGGACCATCATCCGGTTGCGGAAGATGGACGCAAAAGACCGGCAGGAAGCCGAGACAATTCTTGAAACTTACATGCAAGCTCTGGGGATGCTGTGAAGCCAGGCCGATGGTGGAGAGCGCAGAATTCCTGCGTTGATAACGCCAAACTGATCAAGCTGAATGACCGGGCGCACCGCAATTGGTTCAACCTCAATTGCGTGGCGAACGAGCATGGAGGCGTTTTGCCAGATCTTGATACGGTAGCCATCAAGCTTCGCATCACCGCACCACGGGCCGCCGCTGCGATTGCAGAGATGGTTGCCAAGAAGCTTTTCGACCAGCGCGAGGACGGTAGCTTTGTCCCGCACGATTGGAAGCAGTGGCAGTACAAGACGGACGAGGCGGACCCGACAAACGCAGATCGGCAGAGAACATTTCGGAAGCGTCAAAGGGAAGAGATGGCCACGTTGAAAGCGTTACGTGACGCTGGTCGTAACGGTGCGTTACGTAACGGTGTTACGAGCGTTACGGCAAAACGACCAGATACAGATAAGAATATAATAACTACTACTGCCTCTGTTGAGAGAGGGCTTGGCAAAGGGAACTTGTCGCTGAGTGAGGAGGCTCTCGCTGGCATCTCGGGGAGGAAGCAGTGACCGTAACAATTCGACAAGGCGATTGCAGAGAGGTTCTTCGGACATTGCCCGATGAATCCGTACATTGTTGCGTCACCAGCCCTCCCTATTTCGGTTTGCGGGATTACGGCCACGCCGGGCAGATCGGGTTAGAAGCCACGCCTGACGCATTCGTGGCTGAAATGGTTGCCGTGTTTCGGGAAGTGCGGCGCGTGCTGCGGGATGACGGAACGCTGTGGCTGAACCTTGGGGATTCATATAGCGGGCACAACCTGCCCGGCTGGCGTCCCGGCAATGAGACAAAAAACAAGGGGTCCAGTAACAAAAACGGCGTCGGATATATTGCCGGCCTAAAGCCCAAAGACCTGATCGGTATCCCTTGGCGCGTTGCTTTCGCCCTACAGGCTGACGGATGGTATCTGCGCCAAGATATCATCTGGTCGAAGCCGAACCCAATGCCGGAAAGCGTCACCGACCGCTGCACTAAGGCGCACGAGTATATCTTCCTGATGAGCAAGTCGGCTCGGTATCATTACGATGCCGCCGCCATCCGGGAAGATATGGCCGCCACGAGCATCGTCAGGCTAGGGCAGAACGTAGCCGAGCAACGGGGCAGTGAGCGCGTTCCTGGTAAGACAAACGGGGCGATGAAAGCTGTTGGTCGCGCGACCGGCGGCCTCTACACCGCCAAGGCGTTCGGTTCTCCGCAGTCCGCACCGCGCGGCCCCGCTAGCAATTTCGGGATGTTTGAAAAACGCAACAAACGCAGCGTTTGGGAAGTCGCCACACAAGGCTTTAGCGATGCCCACTTCGCCACATTCCCGCCTGCGCTAATCGAACCTTGCATCAAAGCCGGGTGCCCTGCCGGGGGTACGGTCCTAGACCCGTTCGGAGGTGCTGGCACGACTGGTCTGGTTGCCGACCGTTTGAAGCGGGATGCGATACTGATCGAACTCAATCCAGAATATGTGGTCATCGCCGATTGTCGCATTCGTGGCGACGGCGGGATGTTTGCGGATGTTGTCGCATGACCCGCGACCCCTCAGACGGCAGCGTGAAGCCGCCCACGAAATCAGCCCAGGTGGTGCAATGTTCTCTACCCTCGGGAGAGAGTGAGCCTGCGGTGACGCCGGCTTGCGCCGGGGCTGATACCAACTTGTTCGCGGAAATCAGGGCCGCGCTGTTGGCCGGCAAGGTCAGGCCGGAGAAGGTATTTGAGCAATGGGCGTATCAGCGGGCCTGGAATGACGCCATCGATTTTTCGTTGCGGCAGATCAGCAACATTGAGAAGCGCACCGATCCAGAGTCCGTAGCGCGGCGCAACGGAGAGCAGGGAGAGTGAAGGATGCGTAAGCCGATTTTGTGTCTCGATTTCGACGGCGTGCTGCACAGCTATTCGAGTGGCTGGAAGGGTGCTGACGTGATTCCCGATCCGCCGACTGACGGTATGGTCGCCTTTCTGGACAAGGCCGTCGAGGTGTTTGACGTGCAGATTTTCAGCAGCCGCACACACCAGCCCGGCGGTGTGGAGGCGATGAAAGCCTTCATCTGGGATGCCCTTGGCAATCACTTTGATTGCTCGTTTGCCGGCGATCCGCGCGGTCTAGAGCGGGCCTTGGCAATCCGGGACGCTATCTCTTACCCCACCGAGAAACCGCCCGCCATGGTCTCTATTGATGACCGTGCGCTCTGCTTCACCGGCAATTGGTCCGACTTCGATCCGAAACGCCTCAAGGAATTTCAGCCATGGAACAAATCAAAATCACCTGGTTCGACCATCAGCGTGAGCCGCAATGCGACCCTAATCCGGCGCATCCGAATGGCATTGACGTTGATCTTCGCGCCGGCAAGGACCGGGGCTGCGTGACAGAGCTGCCATACCCGGCTCCGCGTTGCGGTGTTTATCTCGTGATTTGTGAAAAGTGCGGTTATTCCGTCGCGATCACGACAGCCGGGAGGCCGGACGACCCGCGAAAGATCACGCTTCCTTGTAAGTTGAATTGAACCACCCCGCTCCAATACCGGAGCGGGCAGAAGAGAGAAGGGAAGGCGCAATAGTGGCTAAAACAACGGAAGAATTGCTAGAGGAAAACAACCGGCTTTTAACTGAGCAGAATCGCTTACTAGCGGAGGCTGCAGCCGCATCAAACAGCGTCGCAACGGGGCAATATATGGAGGAGGTTCGAGCCCGCGCGCGCCGCAACACACCTTGGGGCTTCAAGCCTCCCACTTGGGCTCGGTAGAGAGATTCCTGACCGATAGGCGCCGACGCTAATTCTACGGTTCGGTGAAACAAGGAAACTGACATGCAATACGGGGAAGCAATGCAAAAGCGCAATATCCGACGAACCGGGATCCCCGCCAGCAAGGGGGGCAAGCCGAACCCGGCCTATGCGGCATTGCATGACCGGCGATCGACCGATCTGACCCGTAACGCCGAAGTCAAGCCGATGGAGGTTGACGATCCGCTGGCGCTGGATCCCGGCGACAAGATCGTGGTGATGCGATCGACCCGGAACGATCCCTTGGCCGCGCTGCACTCGCGTCGGCAGATCGACGAAGCGCAATACCATGGCGGCCGGGCGTTCCAGTACGATTTCGAGAAGATTGAACATGGGGCGAAGGCGATCGACCCGTCGCAGCCCTATGTCGATTGCTCGGTCATCGCCACAGGGGTCTCAGACGCCTACAGCAAGGCGCTGGCGCGGTTAGCGAGGGCGCAGCGTAATCTGGGTGCCGACGGTAGCGCCCTTGTCCACGGCGTTCTAATTCACGGCCACAGCTATTCCCAGATTGCGGGACAACGCGGTTTGGTCGGCGAACGCTGGGAGAAGTATTTCGGGATGCGATTTCGGGAGTGTCTGGATTGTCTAGCGAAGGCTTATGGGTTTTCAAACGGGGAAAGGCGGGAAGGTGCTTGACTGGTCCGGCAAATCACCCCTAGATAGGCACAGTAGTGATTTGCGCCCGCGCCGGTAATTCGGCCGCGGGCTTTTTCGTGGGGTCATCTTGGCGCGGCGGTGCGAGGCAGCTTGCAGATCAACTCATCCAGTTCCGCGGCCCTCTCCTGACACATCGAAAGCAGTTGCAGGTAGACTCCATCCGGGACATCGGAGGCACCGCTGACCCAGCGCCTTATTGTGCGGTCTGAAATATCCAGATCGCGCGCTATTTCAGACTGCCAGCGAGGCCCATAAAGAGCCTCGCCGCAGCGCTGGAGGAGTCGGCTGCTCATCGGTCCTGCCATTTGCGGCCAGCTACAGCGCGCTCCGCATAGATTTCCGGGGCGCATCCGTCCCGCTGGCCATAGATCGTGATGGTATAATCGCGTTGCTCGGAGTCAAATTCGTCGGCGGCCAAGCGCTTTGCGGCGGCAAGGTCGGAGCCGCAATCAATCATTCTGGCGCGGCTGATGCTGTGGTGGCGGATTGTTGCGGTAAAGCGTGTCATGACTTACCCTTTCTTGCTGAGCCAAAAGGTGATCTGCTGCTCGTTGAGCGGCATTGTCTTGGCGCCGTCGCCCGTGCGCCACTCATTCGAGACGGGATAAAAAAGCTCTAATGACGCGATCCCGTCGCCTTTGTACACCATGCGCTTGCCGGTGCTGAGTTCGAGGATGTCACCGATTTCGAGGGTTTTGGTCATCTGGGTCTCTCCCATTTCCGGCGGGGCTAATCCCCATCCGATGTCCTAATAATAGGACATGATGTCTCTACCGTCAAATCACGAAATGTTACAGCGAGAGTTCAACGCGCCGCCCGGTACCCATCGAGGTCAACATGACCGATACCAGACGCCAATTCTTGGGGCAGTGATATGAGTATAGCAGCAAAGCGAATTCTTCCCTATCCACTCCGAGCGGCCCGTATCAACATTGCCATCATGCCATTTGGCTTTTGGTGGAAGCCAGTCTTTGTTCACCGGAAGTCACTCACGGAGGCGGCTAAGGCTGATGGTGAAACCATCTGGTGGTTCAACTTCGCGTGGTTCCAGATCAGCTATGGACGCTGGCTGTAATGGCCGCAATGCGCTTTTCGGCCGAACTTTGAAATGAATTCAAGTTTTCAAGATGACCCACGGCGGACCTAGAAAAGGCTCTGGACGCAAGCCGGGCCAAACCACGAAGCTGAACGAGGCGGCAAGGCAGCAGGCGCTAGAGGGCGGGATAACCCCGCTGGCCTACATGCTGACGATCCTGAGAGACGAGAAGAACTCCACAGAAGACAGATTTGAGGCGGCCAAAGCGGCTGCGCCCTACGTTCATGCTCGTTTGGCGGCTGTCGAACACTCAGGCGACATGACGGTGCGCCATGAGGATGCGCTAGATGAGCTTGATGACGAGCCGCGAGCGGGAAATCCGCCAACGGCTGAAGACTGATTTAGAACATTACGCCCAAAAGTGCCTGAAGATCCGAACGAAGGCCGGCGCCGTGGCGCCTCTGACGTTCAACCGGGCGCAAAAGTATATCCATTCCAGGCTGGAGGAACAGAGGGGCCGAACTAGATGGGTCCGGGCTCTGATCCTAAAGGGCAGGCAGCAGGGTTGTTCGACCTATGTCGGCGCCAGGTTCTATCATCGCGCGACGCATGGGCGTGGCCTTAGAACATTCATCCTCACGCATGAGGACGCGGCGACGCAAAACCTGTTCGAGATGGTCAACCGCTATCACGAGCATTGTCCGAGGCTGGTCAAGCCATCGACCGGTGCCGCCAACGCCAAGGAGCTTAATTTCGACAAGCTGGACTCTGGTTACAAGATCGGAACGGCCGGCACAAAGGGCGTGGGTCGATCGTCTACGCTGCAGTTGTTTCACGGTTCGGAGGTTGCTTTCTGGCCTCATGCCGAGACCCATGCTTCCGGCGTATTGCAGGCCATCCCCGACGCTCCGGGGACGGAGGTAATCCTCGAAAGCACGGCCAACGGACTTGGCAACCTCTTCCATAAGATGTGGCGCGATGCCGAAAACGGCGTCAGCGACTATCAGGCCATTTTTGTGCCTTGGTACTGGCAGGATGAGTATCGCAGGGCCGTACCTCCTGGGTTCAGCTTGGATGACGAGGAACGGGAGTATGCGGAACTGTACGGCCTTGACCTCGAGCAAATGGCGTGGCGCCGGGCCAAGATTGTGGAGCTGAAAGACCCTATTCTGTTCAAGCAGGAATACCCGGCCACTGCGGCCGAGGCGTTCCAGATGAGCGGACACGACAGCTATATCCCGCCAGCGCTCGTTGCCAAGGCAAGGAAGGCCGTCTGCGAGGCTTTTGGCCCGCTGGTCATTGGGTTCGATCCTGCCTGGATGGGTGCCGACCGGGCGTCTATGGCCTTCCGCAAGGGCCGTGTGCTGTTGAAGGTCGAGAGCAAGTCAAAGCTCGACACGATGCAGGCGGCTGGTTGGTGCAAGCACGTCATCGACACGCATAGCCCGGCCCGGCTGTTCCTTGATGTCGGCGGCGTCGGTGCCGGCGTTTACGACCGTCTCAAGGAGATGGGCTACGGCTACATCGTGCGAGCCATCAACTTCGGTTCAAGTCCTTTGGAGCCCGAAAGGCCGGATGGTGGCGGGCCGCTCAACCGCCGCGCTGAAATGTGGATGAAGTCAAAGGAATGGCTGGAAGACCCTGCCGGGGCTCAAATCCCGGACAGTGACAGCCTCCAGGCCGATGCGTGCGGCCCGTCCTACAAGTGGGACAGCAGCACCAGGCTTGTTCTTGAGAAAAAGGAAGACATGCGGCGCCGCGACGTTCCGAGCCCGGACGAGTGGGACGCCGTTGCATTGACATTTGCCGAACCTGTAGCGCCGGATTGGGACGATGAGGACGATGACGACATGCGCGACCGAGGCCGTTCGACCGTGACGGGGTATTGATGCTCTACCAGCCGACCGAGCGCAAGAAAGCCCCGGCCCTTGAAAAGACGCTTGCGAAGCTGCTTGCCTATGAGCAATCGCCGAACATCGCCGATGGGGAAGGGCTGGACGACGAGCGGCTTGCCAAGATCGCGCAGGACGTAGACCGCAAGTACGAGATCGACAAGAAATCCCGCTCCGAGTGGGAAACCATCACCAAGCGGGCGATGGACTTGGCTCTTCAGGTCCGAAAGCCAAAGAA
>JALHQM010000041.1:0-5286 GCA_022841965.1 Hyphomicrobium sp.
ATTGGTACCGCCTCCCTGGCTTGAACAGGGGACCTCTAGATCCACAATCTAGCGCTCTAACCAACTGAGCTAAGGCGGCACTGGGGAACGCACGCACAGCGCGCGGACCCCGTAAGAACCGCTCCATACCCGATCCGTCAAGCAAAAACTGGCCGTATCAGGGCACATGCGCCCACCATCCGGGCCTGCCCGCGCGGATCGACGCAGCATCCTCCCGACCGGCCGTCACCGGCGCCTAAAAGCCGAGGTTCCAGCGCTGTTTCCGTAGCCAGAGCATAACCCACGTCAACACGGCTTCACCGTACGGGCGAGCATTTGCGGCTAAACGGCCGGTCCTGTGCTAATTTTTCTCTCTCATGACACGGCCTGAACAGAGCAACGATAAACATCCCTCGCCAACGGCCGTCAGTGCTACGGCACGCGCGTCCCTCGACGCTTGGCCGAACGCCGCCTTCCTTTTCGATCCAAAATCGGCTGCTCTGGTTGCCGCCAACACTGGCGGTCAAGCATGGTTTCCCATACTGCCCGCTGCGCTCGACGGCGCGATGCCGGCAGTCCGGACCCTGCGTGAGATCGCGCGGATACACAGCGACGATGTGAAAAACATCCCCCTCGTGTTTTGGACCGCGCAAGGCCTCCAAGCGCTCGCCTGCGATGTCACCCGTATCGACCGCCCGGCGGCGCAACCACTCCTTCTGGTGCGCGCGCTCTCGGCAGACCAACGGTTGTCTCCACCTCCAGACGACCCCGCCCCGTCCCAACTCCGCAGCGACGAAGAGACTCTGCGCGACATCGCCGGCAAAATTCGCGACGGTCAAAAGCGTTACAACACGCCCACGCCACAATCGACCCAACCACCAGGGGTGCAACCCCAAATTCCCGCATCAAGCACACCACCGCCGTCGATCGATAACATGAGCGGCATAGATCTCGCCAAGCTTGCGCATGAACTGAAAACCCCTGTGAGCGCCATCGCTGCTGCTTCGGAAGTCATGAAGGAAGGCCGCTTCGGCCCCATCGGGAATGAACGATATGCGGCCTACATCGACGGCATCCACGCCAGTGCCCGCCACGCCCTCGACCTGATCGAGCGCATGCTCGATCGCCGCAACGAGCAGACTCTACTGCGCCCCCCATCTATTAAATTTGAATCCATCGACCTCGATGATCTCATCCCCGACTGTGTGGCGACAGTCCAGCCGCTGGCATCTGCCAAAGGCGTATCGCTCTCGTCCCGGTCAGCGGCGACCAACGCAACCGTCAAAGCCGACCGCACCGCGCTGAAACAAATCCTGCTCAATCTGCTCACCAACGCGATCAAGTTCACGCCCACAGGCGGAACCATTACCGTGGCAACGCTTGGCGGCCGCCGCGGCGCGGCAGCGTTCACGGTCGAAGATTCGGGTCCCGGCATGACCGCTGTTGCGATCGCAGATGCCCTGCGGCCCGTACCCCTTGATGTGCCGAACATGCGCGATGGCGGCGGACTGGGTTTGGGATTGCCACTGTCGCGCGCACTGGCAGAAGCCAACGGCGGCGCCTTGTCCATCGACAGCGCGCCCGGTCGCGGCACCCGCGTCACTGTCTCCTTTCCAGGCGGTACGCTCGTCGCGATCTAAGCGCACCACGGGCACTGCTGCTGCGCTCCAACTCTTTGTAATTAGACAATTTCTAATGTGATTGAGCGCGCGTCTATTCGATTGACCGGCAACGGCTCGGCTGGTCTATTCACCACGCATGCGCAGCCATCGCTGAGCGTGCATACCGCAACCCGATCCCGGAACCTTGTCTTCCGGAAATTGGAGCTCATCAATGTGTCTCTCCCTTTCGGCACGCGCCGCGCGCCGCGTCTTCGCCGTTCTGACCGCTGCTGCAATCTCTGCCCCAGCTCTTGCCAATCCAGCTCTCGCGAACGACGTCAACGTCTACTCCTATCGCGAGCCCGATCTCATCAAGCCACTGCTTGAGGATTTCACCAAGTCGACCGGCATCAAGGTCAACTTCATCTACGCCAAAGACGGCCTGATCGAGCGCATGCAGGCAGAAGGTGCCAACAGCCCCGCCGATGTTTTGTTGACGCCCGAGTTCGGCCTCCTGACGCGCGCCAAGGATGCCGGGGTCACCGCAGCCAGCACCGCTCCCGAACTGACGTCTGCCATCCCGCCGACCCTGCGCGATCCGGATGGACATTGGTTTGCACTGACGCGGCGCGCCCGCGTATTTTATGTCTCTAAGGATCGCGTCAAGGATACAGCCCTCACCTACGAAGATCTCGCTGACCCGAAATGGAAAGGCAAGATCTGCACGCGCTCCGGCCAGCACACCTATTCAGTGGCCCTTGTCGCCTCGATGATTGCCAACGATGGCAAGGAAAAAGCTGAAACATGGCTCACCGGCCTCAGAGACAATCTCGCCCGCAAGCCAGCCGGCGGCGACCGCGAATCCGTCCGTGATGTTCAGGCCGGCCTGTGCGACATCGCGATCGGCAACACCTACTATATGGCCGCCATGCTCAAGAACCCCGAGCAGAAACCCTGGGCGGACGCCGTTCGCATCGTCTTCCCCAATGCCAATGACCGGGGCACACACGTCAATATTTCCGGCATGGCGCTGGCAGCCCATGCTCCCAACACGGAGAACGCCGCGAAACTGATGGCCTATCTCGCGTCTCCGGCGGCTCAAAAAATGTACGCCGAAGTCAACGCCGAGTATCCCGTCGTCGCAGGGGTCGAGGCGACCGGGCTCGTCAAAAGCTGGGGCGAGTTGAAACCCGATAGCCTACCGCTGGCTGAAATCGCGCGCCTGCGCAAAGAGGCCTCCGAACTGGTCGACAAGGTGCAGTTCGACGCTGGTCCCGGATCATAAGTCGGAGGGTGACATCGTGGCATCCCGATTGGATCGGTTCGATCCGCTGATGAAACCAAGGCGGCCGGACTTTCGCGTCGCGCAGATGGTGGGCCGCTCCTTCCGGTGCGGTATGCTGGCCCGGCGCGAAGCGTCGGGTCTGTCCTGGTCTTATGCGTGGCAAGAGATTGCCGGCGTGGCAGGCGCCTCACAGGCCGATGACCTCGTCATGGCACTCGAAAAATTTGTCGAAAGCGTTGATCGCGCAGCAGCCCGGCACATCGAAGTGCTGCCGAAGGGATGCCCCGGCCTCTGCCGCGACGAATGTCTCGCGGTATCCGTCATCGCAGCCTCGCAGCTGGGCGCCTGTCCGGCCTTGAAATCCTGCGTCTACGCCTTGATCGATTGCGGCAATGTCGAAACCTGCATCCAGACAGCCACATCATTCAGCGCAGCACTCCGCCACGCGGGCCAGACGCTCCCACGCGACGCCATTTGTAACGCGCTGGCGCTGATGCCCGCGCAATCTGGGCGGACGCACCACAATGCCTGAGGCCCTGCTTACGCCACTTGCACGCGGCGGCCTGCCGGAGCCGCCAGCTGGCAAACCCCGCAGCCGATGGACTGAAAGGTTCCGGAACTGGGGCGAAAGTGACCGGGAGCATCCGCTCTGGTCGGGCGTCGCACTGTGTCTGGCAGCCCTGATGCTCTTGCCGGTCGCGAGCATCGTCCTCCTGGCACTCTCCTCGGCCAACGCCGACTGGCCGCATCTCATCGCCAACGTTTTGCCCGTCACAACCTGGTCGACGCTAACTCTGGTCGTTGGCACCGCGACGGTCACGCTCCTTGTCGGCACCGCCACCGCCTGGCTCGTCACCATGTACCGTTTTCCAGGCCGCATGATCCTCGACCGCCTGCTCGTGCTCCCGCTCGCAATCCCGACCTATATCGTCGCCTACTGCTACGTCGAACTCTTAGACTATGGCGGCCCCGTCCAGAGCGCACTTCGGACAGCTGGCGGCTATGCGACCGCCCGCGACTACTGGTTCCCCGACATCCGCTCCACGAGCGGCGCGATCGCCGTCCTTTCTCTCGTGCTCTACCCGTATGTCTACCTCACCGCGCGCGCCAGTTTCATCCAGCAGTCCATGTGCGTTCTGGAAGTCGCGCGCACGCTCGGCCAATCATCCATCGGCGCCTTCTGGCGGGTGGCCCTGCCACTCGCACGGCCCGCACTCGCCGCCGGCACCGCCCTCGTGATGATGGAAACGCTGAACGATCTTGGCGCCGTGCAATACTTGGGGGTCGAAACCCTATCGGTCAGCATCTACGTAACGTGGCTACAACGCGCCAACCTCGCCGGTGCGACGCAAATCGCACTCCTCGGCCTTGTCGCTGTCGCTCTCGTTCTCATTGTCGAACGATTTGCACGCGGCAACAGCAAGTTCCACCACACCACCGGCCGCTACCGCGCCATTCCCTTCCAGGACATTGACGGCTGGCGTGGATACGTCGCTGCATGTCTGTGCGCACTTCCCGTCATCGCTGGTTTTGTCATTCCAGTCATGGTACTCGCACGCCACGCGCTCGCCCATACGGGAGACGCCTTCGCGAGCGGATTCCTTTCGGCAGCGTTCAACAGTGTTTTAGTGGCGAGCTCTGTCGCCCTCGTGGCCGTCGTCATGGCCCTCGCCTTGGCCTATGCGGCACGCATCGCCGGTCGCGGAACGGTTCCCGCCGCCATCCGACTGTCAGGGATGGGCTACGCGCTACCTGGCACGGTGCTGGCGATTGGCGTTTTGATCCCCTTCGCCGCCTTCGACAACGCTGTCGATGCTCTGGCCCGCGAACACCTGGACGTGTCCACCGGCCTCATCCTATCGGGCACGCTGTTCGCGCTCGTCTTCGCGCTGACGACGCGCTTTCTAACCGTCGCACTTGGCAACATCGAAGCCGGATTGCAGAAGGTCTCCCCCAACCTCGACGCCGCCGCCCGGACGCTAGGTGAAACGCCGTTGTCAGCCCTGCGCCGCGTGCATCTTCCACTTCTCCTGCCGGCGATGGGCGCGGCAGGCCTGCTCGTCTTTGTCGACGCGATGAAAGAACTGCCCGCCACGCTGCTGCTGCGGCCATTCAACTTCGATACGCTGGCAACCCACGTCTACGGATTGACGTCGCTTGAGCAATTCGAGCGCGCCTCTTTGGGCGCGCTCGCCATCGTTCTGGCGGGATTGGTCCCCGTCCTCCTGCTCCACCGAACGGTCGCCGGCAGCAGGCCCGGATCGGGCAGCGGCTGAGACCGCCGGTCGTCCGCCGCGTCTGTTACCAGGAGCGGCGCGGACCGGTATCGATGTGGAACAACCCACCACCGTAGTGCTTGACGCCACCGATCGAACCGTGGCTCCGAAGATAAGCGTAGACCGCGCCGACGTTGCCACGAAC
>JALHQM010000041.1:5386-22017 GCA_022841965.1 Hyphomicrobium sp.
AGAGCCAGCACGGCAACAACGGCGCGATAACAAGCGAGCGAACAACGACGCATAACGAGAACTCCCCTCGACCACGGCCCCCAATGGCCCGGTGGTTAACGACTGTAGGTCTTCAATCAGACGAGGGCGTCCCTACACGCGGACGAAATCCATCCAGAGCATAATTTTAAACATTGGTTAATGTGAAATATTGAAGTGCATCTTTTGACCGCGACGCAACCACATAAGCTGCATCTATACTTGCCGTATCAGTATTTATGCGCGTCGCTACGCTGATTTCGCTGCGCTGCGATGCAGTATCAAAATAAATGATCTGCTAAAGTAGTATTTTTGGCGAACTAAAACTTAGGGCTCCGTCTACAGCCCAAGATCTGGCCAAGATGATCGTAGCACGCCAAGTTGTCGCAACATCACAGTCAAGCTGACGGGATGAGCGCGCGGACCGAGGACGCAACGGCCTCCTCGATACCTCGCATTTTTCCGTGCAACCCCGCCTTCGTCCGGCGCCAAAGAATATCCTCCGCCGTCGTCGCCCATTCGTTCGCCACAAGATAGCGAACCTCGCGCGCACTCAGTCCGCCAGGGAGCAGCGCGCCCATGTCTTCCAACCGCCGTGCATCGCCGATCACATCCCGCGCGCCGGTCCCGTGTCGGCGAGCAAGCGCCAACAGCATGGGCTCAGGCATCCAAGCGTAAAGACGCACCAGTCCCTCCATGTACAGCCCGAAATCGCCGTTCGGAATGTCCCCACCAGGCAGCGGACGCGACGCCGTCCAGGCCGGACCCAACCCGGGAAACAGCGGAGCGAGACGGTCCATCACCGCCTCCGCCAACCGCCGGTATGTCGTCACCTTGCCGCCGACGATGGTCAGCATCGCCGAGCCTGCACTATGCCCGGCAAGCACCAGATGATAGTCCCGGCTCAGAGCCGACGGATTCTCAACCCCCTCGTCGGCCAGCAACGGCCGCACGCCGGCAAAGCGCCAGACGATGTCGTCCCGCGACAGGGGCTGTGCGAGAAAGCGATTTGCCGCCGCCAGCAAATAGGCCTCTTCCTCCGCACTGCAGGCGGCATCCGCAGGCGATCCACTGATCGGCACATCCGTCGTCCCAATCAACGTAAATGCCGTCTCAAACGGCAACACGAACACGACACGCCCGTCGACGTTCTGAAATA
Source organism: Hyphomicrobium sp. (assembly GCA_022841965.1). GTDB lineage: Bacteria > Pseudomonadota > Alphaproteobacteria > Rhizobiales > Hyphomicrobiaceae > JAGVSR01. Next base: position 6,564 of record JALHQM010000041.1, read on the forward strand.
AATACCCATCCTCCGCACCCGCCACGCGCGGCACAACAATGTGGCTGCCCTTGACTAGCCGAAGCTGCGCTCCAACTGGCCCCGCATTATCGCGTGCCAAGGCCGCAACCCGGTCCGCCCACGGTCCAGCCGCGTTGACCACAACCCGCGCCCGGCAAAATTCGCGGCGTCCGCCCGCTTCCAGCGTGGCCGTCCACACCTCATCCCCGCGCTCCAACGCCGTAACCCGCGTCCGGGTCCGTATCGTCGCCCCCTGACTCGATGCGAGGCGGGCATTGAGCACGACCAAACGCGCATCATCCACCCAGCAATCCCAATAGGAAAAGCCATGACGCAGATCGGACCGCAGCGCGCGGCCAGCGGGATCGGCCATGAGATCGATGGCGCGAGATGCGGGTATCCGCCGCCGCCGTGCCAGATGATCGTAAAGAAACAGCCCCGCCCTGATCCTCAATCGCGACCGCACCCCGTCGGCATCCGGCAGAACGAATCGCAGCGGCCAGACGATATGCGGCGCCCGGTCCAGCATCACCTCGCGCTCGAACAGCGCCTCGCGCACCAACCGGAACTCAAAATGTTCGAGATAGCGCAACCCACCATGAATAAGCTTCGAACTGGCCTGCGACGTCCCGCTAGCCAAATCTCCCTGCTCCACGAGACAGACCGAAAGTCCCCGCCCCGCCGCGTCGGCGGCCACACCAGCCCCGTTGATGCCGCCGCCGATGACGAGGAGATCGATGCTGCCCCCCGTCATCAGGAACCTGCGGCGTCGAAGGTCGCGCGCTCTGCCGAAGATTGAATGGATCGCCCCCGCGCAGAACTGACAACACTCGCCAACAGCCCCGTCAGCAATGCGAAAGGCACGGCAAGAACGGGCGCAGCCGCCGGCGCAATCCCAAACCAGTTCGCCAGCCCCGGACTCCACAAACTGCCCGTCGTCCGTGCCGCAAGATCGGCGTAGGCCGCCGCGCGATCATCCCCTTCAGCCGCGACCCAAAGCGCGCGCGCCTCCTCATACTCGGCGAACGCATCCGGTCCCGCGCTCGAAAAACCAGCCCACGCCTCGTAAAACGACACGCTGTAAATCGCTGTACCGGCCAGATAGTACGTCCCCAGCGCCAGTCCACCGATAACAGTCGCAACCAGTCCAAAGGCAGTGGCGCGCGGCACCCAGACCGCGAGAAGAACAGCAGGCAACACCCCAACAGCCGCAATCGACAAACTGACGACAAGAACCACATCTGCGCTGGCCGGAAGCAACGCCGCCGCCAGTGCGAACCCAACACCAATCGCAACGGACACGCCACGGATCAGCGCCACCTCAGCACCATTGCGCGGCTCGCGCCCAAAAATGGCACCCGTTCCATCTCGCACGAGCATCGACGACAAGGCAGACACGAGCGCGGCGGCCAACACCACAGCAGCCCCCATGACCACGGCAGCAGTCAGCGCGAAAACGAAGTCCGGTAGCCCCGCCGCACGCGGTAGCGCCAAGAATAGAAACTGCGGATCGATGTCGAGTGACGCAAGATCCGGCCGACCGGTCGTATTGCCGCCGGCCGCCGCAGCCGCTGTCACGACCGTATCGACATAGGGCGTCCACCGCGCATCCAGCGACTGTCCCGGTGCTGCGTGAAACCGCTGCCCCAGATCCAACACCGCAGCCTGCACCGCCGGATCGAGCCGTTGCCAGATCGCTTCCGCGCGAGCCCCCCGGTCAGCCATTGTCGCCGAAATCGCCTCGATCGAGGTCGCTCCCCGCCCAACATCGCGCGCCACCGCATCCACAAGATGAAGCGATGTTCCATGTAAATGAACCCCGCCCACATCAGATGCCCGCCGCACCCATTCCGGCAGACCCGCAAAACTCTCGAGCGCCGACACCGCACGATATGTTTCCAATCGCGCCAGCGCCGCCACCGCAGGAACCGCCGTCAACGCAATCACAACAAACGTCACTGCCCACGCCAAACCGCGCCGCGTTTGTCCCGCAGCGAACGTTCCCGTCGCTTGCACGAGCGGCGGCAACACCGCCACGGCGCCCATCAAGCACACCGTCAGCAGACCCCAGTTCAACCGGTCGACGGTGAGAAACTCGCGCAAGAACGGTTTGAACAGTCCAAAATCCACAGCGCCGCTTTCGATCAAGGCAACCTCCGCCGGACCAATCGCTGCTACCGCTTGTCCGTAGGCAATCGGCACCAGCGGATTGCCAAGAAGCACCCAACAGACCAACGCCAGAACGCCAAGCAAAACGACACCAGCGAGAAGAGCCACCAGACGGCTGCTTGCAAGCACCGACTTAAACCCGCCCGGCAGCACCAGCAGCACGCTGGCCCCAGCAACTCCCAAGGCCGCCGTTCCGACGGTGACGCCATACAAGCGGCTGGCAAGCCCACTCACCGCGACCAGCACACCAAAGAGAAGGCCCGCCGTCGCAACAATCGAAACAATCAGAACGAGAACCCGTGCAAGCCGCCCGAAGCGAAAGCCGATCAAGTCCGGAACACTTGCCGTCCCAGTTTGCGCAAGCACAGGTCCAATCACCACCGCCAGCAACAGCAGCCCACCGGCCACCCCAACAAGTGCAATCAGCGCATCGAAACCGTGCTGATGCACAAGTCCCGGCAACAACACGGCGACCGCCAGCGCAAACAATCCCGCAATCGCGAGCCCACCGCTCACAGCACCCATATCCGCTCCGCCAGCGGCATGGATCTTCGGATCACCCGATCGCGCGAGTATCGCCACCGCAGCCGGCACGAGCAGCACAACCCCGGCCACCAGCCACATCATCGGGTCGATGATCAGCATTTACAGATCCCTAGTCGTCGGAAGCGGCAGATCAGGCCCATCAAGCGCATCAAGGCAGCGCGCAGCCCGGAACGCCACAATCGCAAACGCAACAAGCAACCCCTGAGCCGCCAAATAGTAGCCGAGAGGAAACCCAGCCACCGTGATGAGATCGAGCACCTCGACCACCAGCGGCAAGACTGCCGCCGCCGTCAGCGCCAAAACCGCATAGAAGGCAGCCCGCCATTGCCGTCCTCTACGGGACCCTTCAAACGCCGTTGCGGCACGCCCCGCCATCCCATGCGCCGCGATTGTCGCGCCAACAGCCAGCAGCGCCAACGTCAGACCCAATCCTGGTGGCGGAACGGAAACAAAAAGGGCCGCAGCACCAAGCGCGAGCGCCACGGCGCTGGCCATGATCAAAACACCAAGCACAGCTTCAGCCGTACGCATAGCCAGCAAACCCTTTATGCCGAATGAGCGCCGACAGTAGTCAAATGTCCGCCAGCCGCAAAGGGCGCGCTGCCGCTGTCAAAATCGCCGCCGCGCCGTCGCCACCCCATCCGCATGCTAAGGCGCCATCGCGCACCACGCACTGAGAACGGGCTCACCGGACACAATTTTAGATTTGAGCGTGTTCGGCCGCACAGGCGATCACGCGGCTATGACGACGATGCCTCCAAAGAGAGCGGGGCGAAACTCTTGTCAAAAGAGTTCCGCCCCGTTCCGTCTCCCCAGACTTGGACCATTCTTTTTTGGATATCGGGTCGTCCCTTCCCCGACGGCGGGCAGGATGTTGGACACCCTGACGCATGTCAAGACATCGGGGTCAGCAGAAGCAAATTTTTATTGCCTTTGCAAAGCACCATCAAAAGGTGTTGACACGAAAGGTTCATTCTCCAGAGGCGGCATCAATGATGCCCGTGCCCCTCGTGTCCTTCCACTCCTGGTTGATGATCCATCCCGTGCGGACCCTTCGCGCCCACGGGCTCGACGGTTGCCTCGACCGTGACCGGGCCGGCCTTCTCGAACACGAACGTGATCGGCACCATGTCGCCCTCTTTGAGAGGTGCCTTTAGATCAAACAGCATGATGTGATCCCCGGACGGCTTCATCACCGCGCTTCCACCCCCCGGGATGGCGAGGTTTTCGATCTGGCGCATCTTCATGACGCCGCCGTCCATGCTATGTGTGTGGATCTCCACCCGGCCGGCGGCGGGCGAGGATGCGGACACCAACGTATCAGCGGCTCCGTCCTTGGCTTTGATTTCTGCGTAAGCCGCCCCGATGGTCGCTCCACCCGGCGTCGCCCGCGCCCACGGATGAGCCACAGTTATGCTCCCTGCCTCATATTCGTGCGCGACCGCCAGCGCAGGCACAAGGAATGCGAATGCAGCGCCAAAACAGGCAAGGCGTCGTGACATGGTTGTGTTCTCCTAAGTTTCTTCCCGTCCGCTTTAGCTAATGCGCCGCTGACCCATGCACAACCCGCGATTGCCATCCCCAATCAAGGCCTGCGCTTAACCCATAAGCCCCGATGCCGTGATAAGAAGGCAGCTGCCAATAAGGTCGGCCATGACCGGCGTTAACCAAAGCCAGAGCGTCATCCCAACAGTGACCCAACGCGTTCTCCTCATCATCGGTGGCGGCATTGCGGCCTACAAGAGCCTCGACCTCATCCGCCGCCTGCGCGAGCGCGGAGCCACCGTCCGCGTGGTGCTGACGCGCGCGGCCCAGGAATTCGTGACACCCCTCGCGGCCGGCGCGCTCTCCAACGAGCGGGTCTTCACCGACCTGTTCGACCTCGATGACGAGCGCGAGATTGGTCATATCCGGCTGGCGCGGGACACCGATCTCATCATCGTGGCCCCCGCCACAGCCGACTTGCTGGCAAAAATGGCGACCGGCCAAGCGAACGATCTCGCCACTGCCGTTTTGCTCGCGACAGACAAACCTGTTCTCGCCGCCCCGGCGATGAACCCGCGCATGTGGTCCCATCCCGCCACCCGCCGTAACGTCCGCCAGCTTGAAGCGGACGGCATCCACTTCATTGGCCCCAACGTCGGCGAAATGGCCGAACGCGGCGAAGCTGGCGTCGGACGCATGGCTGAGGCCCTGGAAATTGCGCAAGCCGCAGCCCATGTCCTCGGCGGTCCGCAATCGGCACCGGCCGGTCCGCTGTCTGGCCGTCACGTCGTGATCACCAGCGGCCCCACCCACGAACCCATCGACCCCGTGCGCTATATCGCCAACCGCTCATCCGGCAAGCAAGGTCATGCCATTGCCGCCGCAGCAGCAGCAGCCGGCGCGCGCGTAACGCTTGTCTCCGGCCCCGTCACTCTGGCCGACCCGCCCGGCGTCGCCGTCATCAAGGTCGAAACCGCCGCTGAAATGCTGGCCGCCGTCCAAACCGCCCTCCCGGCCGACATTGCCATCTTCGCCGCCGCCGTGGCCGATTGGCGCGTTACCACGTCGGCCAATCAGAAAATCAAGAAAACCAAAGGGTCTGACGTCCCAACCCTCACGCTCGCCGAAAATCCCGACATCCTCATGAGCGTGGCCAAACGCGGTCCCCGCCGGCCCGCTCTGGTCATCGGCTTTGCTGCCGAAACGGAGGCCGTCGTCCCGCACGCCCAGAAGAAACGCAAAGAAAAATCCGCCGATTGGATCGTCGCTAACGATGTTTCGCCAGCGAGTGATACGTTTGGCGGTGATTGGAATACGGTTCACCTTGTCACCGCCGAGGGCGTGACGAGCTGGCCGCCGCAAAGCAAAGACGATGTGGCGCGCCGCCTGGTCGAACAAGCCGGAGCGTGGCTCGCGGCGCATCAAACCGAAATCTGACGATGGCCAAAAAGAACGTCAAAAAACCAAAGACCAAACGCATCAAGATGCGCGTCAAGATCCTACCGCATGGCGAAGGACTGCCGCTGCCAGAAATGCAGTCAGCAGGCGCTGCCGGTCTCGATCTTGTCGCCGCCGTCGACGCCAAGAAACCGCGCCGGCTTGCTCGCGGTGAGTTCGCGCTCATCCCAACCGGACTGTCGATTGAACTACCGCGCGGAATGGAAGCCCAGATACGGCCCCGCTCGGGCCTCGCCGCCAAACATGGCGTCACAATTCTCAATAGTCCCGGCACGATCGACAGCGACTATCGCGGCGAAGTCCAAGTCATCTTGATCAACCTCGGCGCCAAACCGTTTGTGATCAACCGCGGCGATCGCATTGCCCAGATGGTTGTTGCCACCTATGCCCGTGTGAAGCTAAAGCCCATCGCAGCGCTCTCCAAGACTGCCCGGGGAGACGGTGGCTTCGGTTCCACCGGCAAAGCCGTTGCACCCGCCCCGCGATCGAAAAAAAGTCCTGCCGCACCGGCAAAAAAAAATGCCAATCCCAAGCAGGTCCCCGCAACCCGGCGCAAGCCGGCGTCCAATCGCAAATAGCCAACTGAATTCCCGCACTTTTCGCGCCTGCAGGAACGATTTTTTCTCCCCCCGCCGTTGCAGGTACGGGCTTTGAGGGCTATTGCCACCTCTGACCTGCAATCCCACCCACCAACAGAAGGCTTCGCAACAGCCATGACTGAGGTTCCGGAGATCAAGACGCTTTCCGCCACCAAGACCTGGGGCCGGGGTCGCGTCTACGAAAACATCACCGAGACAATCGGACATACGCCCTTGGTGCGCCTCGGCAAGATCGCCAAGCAGGCCGGCGCCCGCGCCGATATCCTGCTGAAGCTCGAATTCTTCAATCCGCTCTCGAGCGTCAAGGATCGCATCGGCGTCTCCATGATCGACGTCCTCGAAGCCCAGGGCAAGATTACGCCCGGCAAAAGCACACTGGTGGAGCCGACGTCCGGCAACACCGGCATCGGTCTTGCCTTCGTCGCCGCCGCCCGTGGCTACAAGCTCATTTTGGTCATGCCGGAATCGATGTCGATCGAACGCCGTAAGATCCTCGCGCATTTGGGCGCTGAACTGGAATTGACGCCGGCCGCAGGCGGCATGCCAGCCGCCATCGCTCGCGCTCAGGAACTTGTCGCCACCACACCCGGCGCTGTCCTCCCGAGCCAGTTCGAAAACCCCGCCAATCCGGCCGTTCATGAGCGCACAACAGCGGAAGAGATCTGGAACGACACCAAGGGCAATATCGACGTGCTCGTCGTCGGCGTCGGCACAGGTGGCACCCTGACGGGTTGCGGCAAAGTCTTGAAAGCGCGCAAACCCGGTCTCAAGATCATCGCCGTCGAACCGACAGGCAGCCCAGTTCTTTCCGGCGGCAATCGCGGTCCGCATAAAATACAAGGCATCGGCGCAGGCTTTGTCCCCGGCGTCCTCGACACGTCCCTGATCGACGAGATTATCACCGTCTCCAATGACCAGGCCTTCGAGATCTCCCGCCTTGTCTCCAAAACAGAGGGTATCCCCGGCGGCATCTCCACGGGCGCCAACGTCGCCGCCGCGATCTCGGTCGCGACGCGTGAGAACATGACCGGCAAGACCGTCGTCACGTTCGCCCCGTCCTGCGCCGAACGCTACTACACGAGCGAGCTCTTCCTCGACCCGCCAGCTTAAAATCCGGCCCGGCGAGATCCAAAAAAGGGGCGCCGTTTCGCGGCGCCCTTTTCTTTACGACCCTTGCGATCAAACCACCGTAAAATCGTCAACAACCTAAAGATACGCGCCATTGAGGAAGTTCGCATCGTCCGACGCGAGCAACAACACCGCCCACCGTCGTTCCCTCCCCCGCAAAGAGCGTGGAGGATGCTCGGCCCAGTCCCGTCGCTCCTCCAGAGTTCAACGCGATTGTTGCGTCCAACCCGCCTACAATATCGACGTCTGCAAAAAGAATGCGGGCCGGATCGCATGATCCGGCCCGCAAAGTTTACAAGGCTCGATCAGATGCCGGTTTCGCCAACCGCAGCTTCGGCCGCTGCAATCTCCGCCTTACGGCGAGCGATTTCCTCACCAATGGGCGGGCCCTTGAAGCGACGGTTCTCAAACAGAAGCCAGATCACAAGCGAGATCGCGATGAAGCCGAGCGTGATCGGGAGCGCCCAATCGTTCGGCGGCTGAATGCCCGCGTAGAAGATCACGCCCATCGCCACCAGCGACAGGATGGCCACGAGGCGGAACATCACACCACCGATATTCCACGGCCCCGGATTCGGCCACTTCGGCCCGCCGTAGGCAATCAGCCCGAGCAGGATCGGCAGCGCGAACGAGAGGAACAAGAAGATCACGGTGCACGACACGACGATCGAGTAGGCCGGCGTCCCGGCGATAGTGATCGCCGACGTGAACCACACGAACAGGACCGACAGGATCGCGCCGAACCAGATCGCATTGACCGGCGACCGGAAACGCGGGCTAACCTTCGCCAGCATTCCCGAAAAACCCGGAATGCCGTCATCGCGCGAGAACGCAAAGATCATGCGCGACACCGACGTGACCGTCGCCAGACCGCACAAGAACTGCGCCACAAAGATGATCCCATACAAGATCTCCTTGATGGTCGCAGGCACCCGCTGGTCCATGGCCCAGAAGAACACGTTCCAGCCCTGCTTTGCGGCCTCATCCATATTCGGGATCATGAGCACGAAGGCACACAGCATCATGTAGCCGAAGAGACCGGACCACAGCACCGACGAGACCATGCCCCTAGGCACCGCCATGGCCGCGTTCTTGGTCTCCTCCGCCGTATGTGCCGACGCGTCATAGCCCGTGATCGTATAAAGCGGTAGCAAGAGGCCGACGAGGAACGCCATCTCCAGCGGAATAGCATTCGGCCACACAGCGCTAGCGCCTTCCGTGCCCGTGTAGTTTGAGAACGTGAACAAGCGCGCAAAATCCCACGTTTCAGCAAAGAACAAGCACACCGCCGTCAACGCCACCGCACCCAGCAGGATGAGGTACCCCGAAAGATCAGTGAGCTTCACGGTCAGATTAATGCCCATATGGTTGACGAGCGCCTGCAGTGCCGTAATGGCGGCAACAAAAGCCACGCGGGTCTGCAGATTGTCTTCCAACCCGAAGTAGGAACCGAACGCACCAAAGAAGAAGTAGAATGTCCCGACGTTAATCGCGCCGAGCACGGTAATGAGGCCCAACAGATTGAGCCACGCTGAAAGCCATCCCGTGAACCGGTTGCCGAGAATAGACCCCCAGTGATAGAGGCCGCCGGCCGTGGGATAGGCCGACGAAATCTGCGCCAGCGCCACAGCAAAGAGACCCGATAAGATGACACCGATGGGCCAGCCAATTCCGATGGCAGCTCCACCAGCGCCAGCCGTCGCCTGACCCAGCGAGTTGATCCCGCCCGACAGAATGCAGATAATGGAAAACGAGATCGCGAAGTTCGAAAAGCTGCTCATGCTGCGATTCAATTCTTGCGCGTATCCCATTTCGTGCAGGACTTTGATGTCCCGTTTATGGACTTCGTGGTCGTCGTGATGTGTTGTCATCGTGCGCACTCCCCCAGAGATGCAGTTCGACACGCCCGATCTCGTGTTCACCCAAGACGGATGAACCAGGTGGGCGCTTGTTAAGCCAGCGCTCTTTTGCCGGTTGGAGCATCTGCGGCACGACGATCACCTCGCCAGAGGTCTGTCCCTCACTGCCGCACCGAATGCCGGCGTGCATGACTGGACAGGACGGGCTGGAGTGTGAGACGCAGCTTCCACGGAGCAGACCCTAGAGGTGTTTGCGTAGTCCGTCATGGCATGCCGCAACACAGAAATTTGCTGCACTTGCGAAGTGCCAGACACCCAACCATGATGATGACATGCTGACCCCCAACGAAATCCAGCGCTACAAGCGCCACCTCGTCCTGAAGGAGATCGGCGGCCAAGGCCAGCAGCGGTTGAAAGCAGCCCGCGTCCTCGTCGTCGGCGCCGGAGGGCTCGGCTCACCACTCATGCTTTATTTGGCTGCCGCTGGGGTCGGCACCATCGGAGTCATCGACGACGATCGCGTGTCTCTCGACAACCTTCAGCGCCAGATCGCGCACGACACAGCCCACATCGGCACATTAAAGGTCGAGAGCGCGCGCGATACGATTGCGCGGCTCAACCCGCATGTCGCCGTCGAAACGCACGCCGTGAGGCTCACAGCAGAAAACGCACTCGACATCATCGGCCGCTACGACATCGTCGCCGACGGCTCCGACAACTTCGCCACCCGCTATCTCGTCTCCGACGCCTGCTACTTCGCCAAAAGAACCCTTGTCTTCGCAGCTGTCGGACCCTTCGATGGACACCTGACCGTCCTCAAACCACACGAGAAGCGGCCCGACGGCGAGCCCTACCCAACCTATCGCTGTCTCTTTCCCGAGCCGCCCCCACCCGGAACGGTCGCCAACTGCGCCGAAGTCGGCGTTCTTGGAGCCGTCGTAGGTGTGATCGGCACGCTGCAAGCCGTCGAGGTCTTGAAGGAATTGACCGGCGCTGGCGACACACTCGCCGGCCACCTACTGATCTACGACGCCAAGGATATGCGCTTCGAAAAGGTCGCTTTCGCCTGGGACCCGGATAACGCGCTTTCTGGAACGTCTCCGGCAATTACAGATTTATCCGGCCACGCAGCGCAACCGGACGAAACAATCTGCGCATCACCCCAATAAGCGCGTCAATCGCGCTCCTGCTCCATCGTCGCCACCAAACGCGGCATGTCGAGGATGGAGATCGTGCGCGTTCCTTCCAGCGCGATAATCTTGTCGACCTTCAACCGCGAAATCTGCCGGCTCACCGTTTCAATCGTAAGCCCCAGAAAATCGGCAATTTCTGCCCGCGATAGCGGAAGATTGAACCGCGGCCGCGCCGGATCGTCGGACGCCTTGCATCCAATCGACTCCATCCGCCGCGCCACCATCAGCAGAAAACTCGCCACTTTCTCCCCAGCGCTCTTGCGGCCGAGCAGGAGCATCCACTCCCGCGCGCTATCAAGTTCATCAAGCGTGTTCTGGAACAGACGATGCTCAAACCCGTCAATCTCCTTCACCAATCGCTCGAACTGGCGCTTGTCGTAGGTGCACAGGTGAACGTCCGTCACGGCTTCGGCATGATAGGGACTGTTGGCGCGAAAAGGCCGGCCGAGAAAATCGGAGGCGAATTGCAATCCGACGATCTGCTGCCGCCCGTCGGCGAGCGTCTTCGTCAACTTCACCACGCCGGACACAATGTTCCCAAAAAAGTGCATCTCCGCATTGTCATGCAGGATGACTTGCCCAGGCGGCAACAGCTTGTGATGTGCGATTGCACTGAGCCTTGCGACTTCGTCGCGTTCCAGCGCACCGCAAACCGCGCGATGGCGCACGGCACAGCTGTCGCAGCGAAGCTGATGCTCGGCCATGACCACCTCTATAAGAGCAGACACCAGAATTCGTTCAAACGCTCCAGACGGATACCGCTCGCTCGAGCCAGCACAACGTCTATCCTCCGCAACAGCACGCCGGGCCTGCCTGGAGTTGCAGCATCCGAAGGTCAACCATTGCTGGCAAAACACTATCCGATGCCGCAACCGCCGGACAAGGTATTTGCGCTCGATCAAGGTGAATAGATCACGGAACCTTCTGACTAGAATCAGACTTTCAGTACACGCGACGCCACCTCGGCAAAGCCAAGCCCGCCGGGTCGCTCGGTTACAAAACGAGGCTGGGCAGTCATCAGTTCGGCAAATGGTAAGATGTTCGCGACCCCGACCGTCAGCGGGAAATGGGCAAACATCGGCGCGTCGTTCGGCGAATCCCCTACGTAGACAACACGCGATAACGCGCTGTCCCCGTCGACACCAAACTCATCCCACAACAGACGAAGCGACATCTCAAGCTTACTGAATGCGCCGATCCAGGCGTTCACATGGATCGAGGACACTTTGGCCGTCGCCCCGCCCTCCTCGAACATCCCCACGATGTCATGAATGATCTCACCAGATAATCTCGGTACGTCCTCGCAAAAATCCACCGCAAGATCACTGATGCGGTAGGCCTGATCTGCCGAAAGTTGAACGTCGGGATAGCGGTCAACAACCCGCAAAAAAATCTCATCCAGTCGTTTGCGATCAACGGCGCGCTCCGCATCAGTACGTTGGAACACGCGCCGCATCGTTCGCGCTGGCCGGTCATAGCGGAAATAAAAGGCACCATTCTCGCCGACCACCGCCGAAACTGGAAAAAAGCGGGCCATTAAATCGCACCAGCCCGCGGGCCGTCCTGTCACGATGACAACTTTTTTGCCGGCGTCCTGCAATGCTTCCAGCGCCACATAACTGGCAGCCGGTAACGCCCCGTCGAGCGTTACGGTGTCATCAAGGTCGGTCAACACGAAGTCCACCGAGTCAAATACATTGAGACCGGCGGAGGCAAGGAGTTGCATGGAAATCCGCAGTTTCAGTGGGAGAGCCGGCGTTCAGGAGCGAACGAGGCGGCCCGTTTCAGAGACATAGTCAGCAAGCGAATAGACAGACGCCGCGATTGCCGCAACCAGGAGAAACGTTGGCGCCGGTCCGTCAACACGGACATCCGGTCCAAACATTCCAAGTGCGATCGAGACAACGCCGAGTTGCGCTACGGCATGAACAGCGGTTTTGATCTTGCCCGACGTTAGAACTTTGAGATCGTGGCCTGACTGTCTGGCGAATGCCCTGAGATACGGCACCATGAGATCACGCGCATAGATGATGAAAAGCATCCAGGCAGCCATCCACCCCATGGCCAAAAAGGCCAGAAAGACCGAAAGGTGATAGACGCTATCGCACACCGGATCAGCCAGCCGGCCAATCTCGCTCTCCTGATCGAAACGGCGAGCCACTTCGCCGTCGATGTAATCTGTCGCCTCGGCAAGGACCATCAGCCCAAGCGCAACCCACAAAGCCCACGTTGTCTCAGAGAGAATAAGCGTCAGCACAACGGGGCCTAGAAGGCCGCGCAGCAGGCTCAACAGATTGGGGATGGTAGCGAGCGCATTGGTAGCGCCGTTCCGCTCCGCGCCCGGCCCGTTCGACATGGTTAGGTCTATCCTGTCTAGCACCCAGCCCAATTCCGTGTTCGAACCGTGGTGACAGGTGTTCTGCCACAGCTTTTCCGGCCGCGCACCCTGCTTTGCGGCATCGCACCCAGGCACGATAATTTATCAATTTTATCAGCACGATAGCGGAACGCGACCGGCGGCAATTTAAGCCGCCCTGATCCCCCGGTACACCGTCACGGCATAATCGACGAGAGACCAAGCCGTGACAAGCGTGGCCAGCAACAGCGCCACCCAGAGCCACCAGCGAACGTCTGGCGAAAGATCACTGCCCCACCACGCATACGCCCCCACCACAAGGATCTGCGCAATCCCCTGCACCACGGCTTTCCATTTGCCGCTCTGGCGGGCCGCGAGCGTTCCGATCTTCTGTTCGGCAACAACTCTCAAGTACGAGACGCTAATGTCCCGCCACACCATAATCAAAAACATCCAAACCGGCATCCATCGGTTGGCCGCGAACGCGGTGAACACCGACACCCGGTAGAGGCTGTCCGCCATTGGATCGAGGATCTTGCCAACGGCCGAGACCTGCCCGTAGCGCCGGGCCACCCAGCCATCCACGCCGTCGGAGACCTCCGCGACGATCATCAGCCCAAGCGCGGCCCATAGCGCAGCGTTGGACCCGTTGACCAGCAAGAGGATAATCGGCACCGCGGCCACGACGCGATACCACGTGATCGCGTTCGGCAGTGTCCAAAGGCCAAGAGGTTTCAAAAGGGGTTCTCGATGGTCGAAGGGGCTGATCCGGTTCGTGCCGTGACACTAGCTCAAGCCTGGGCCGCCCCGAAACCCCCTGCGACGTGTAAACCAGAACTCTGCCTGAACAAAAAGGGCGCCCCCGCAGGAGCGCCCCTATCGCAATCCACTGAAATGGCGACCAGCCTACTTGATGCCGTGCTGCATCTTGGCCGCTTCGACCGTGTTCTGCAGCAGACAAGCAATGGTCATGGGGCCGACACCGCCCGGAACCGGGGTGATGGCGCCCGCAACAGCCGCACAGCTGGCATAATCGCAATCGCCGACGAGCTTCGTTTTCCCGTTCTCCGACGGCACCCGGTTAATGCCGACGTCGATGACAATCGCGCCCGGCTTCAGCCACTCACCCTTGACCATCTCCGGGATGCCGACCGCCGCGACGACGAGATCGGCGCCCTTGACGACAGCTTCAATGTTTTTGGTCCGCGAGTGGGCAACCGTGACCGTGCAGTTTTCCCGCAGCAGCAGGGCCGACACCGGCTTGCCCACGATGTTGGAGCGGCCAATCACGACCGCATGGAGACCCGACAAGTTCGGCTGCACAGTCTTAGCCAGGATCACAGATCCCGTCGGCGTGCATGGCACCAGCGTGCGCTCACCGATCCACAGCCGGCCGACGTTCACCGGATGGAACCCGTCCACGTCCTTGTTCGGATCGATGGTGTTCAAAACGCGCTCGGCATTGACGTGCTTGGGCAGCGGCAGCTGTACGAGAATACCATTCACAGCCGGATCGCTATTGAGCTTCTGCACAATAGCCAGGATGTCGGCTTCGCTGGTCTCAACGGGGAGTCGATACTCCCAGGAGTTCATGCCTGCTTCTTTGGTCTGCTCGCCCTTGTTCTTGACGTAGACCTTGCTCGCCGGATCTTCACCGACAAGCACCACGGCGAGGCCAGGGGTAACGCCATGGCTGGCCTTCAAAGCGGCGACGTCCTTCGCGACTCCGGCGCGGACCTCGGCGGCAACGGCCTTGCCGTCGATAACACGCGTTTGCATGGGGCTCTCCTCCTTGGGATTTTTGGAAATTTTTAATCAGCGGTGTTCGTTGCGGGCTTCAAATCACGTCCAACAGGCGCGCCGCGAGGTGGCTCTCCACGCTCGTCGCATCACCCGTAATCTTGAGGGATTTCACACGCGACCGGTGACCGGAGGCCACCGCAACGCGGCTCTTGGGGATGTCCAACCAGTCCGCGAGCAGATGCGCCACAGCCTCGTTGGCCTCCCCGTCGGCCGGAACCGCCCGAACCCTGACCTTCAAGGCCGGGCCTTCGGCGATCGTTTCGACCCCGTCAATTGTATCTTTGGACGATTTCGGAGAGACGCGCACGCGCACGATGACGCACCCATCGCTCTTCCGCCAGGGGCGTTGGTCGTCCGCCATGGGAGCGCTCGCGGTTGCCAAAATCGGAGGATCGCCGCCGCTAAACAAACGCCTTAGCGATGTTCGTCAGCACGACGCTCTGGATGAAATACAGCCCAAGCAGCAGCACGACGGGAGACAGGTCGATCGCCCCGAAATCCGGTAGCATCCGCCGGATTGGCCCCAGCAGCGGCTCCGTCAGCGCGTTCAATGTCGTCCAGATGATCTGCACGACCTGATTGCGCGCGTTGATGACGTTGAAGGCAATCAGAAAGCTCATGATCACCGCGGCGAAGACCACGTAGCTATACAGATTGATAACGTAATTGATGAAGCTGAGAAATTCGAGCATGTGTCCTCGCCGCTGCGACCGTCTCGCATGCCTGTGGTGTACCTGCCCGGGCGATATCGGGCAAGGCGCGAGACCCGCCGCCGCCGGTCCATCGGCCACCTATCCACCGTTCCCGGCCTGTTCCTTGACAAGCCCGAACCCCGGCACATAATTTTCGCCTCCAAGG
>JALHQM010000042.1:0-18069 GCA_022841965.1 Hyphomicrobium sp.
GGGGCGACGGTGACGCCGGAGTAGAGGAGCCAGTTGTTCTTGGCGATGTCGACGCCCGACCAACTCTCGCGCCATTTCCAAATGTCGCGCCAGGAGGGTCGGGTATCGTCGGCAGCGGCGGGCGATGGGAGGCTCACAAGGCAGAGTATGGCCAAAGCCATCCCTCGGACGGCTTTACCCCTGGTCCGCACCGCATTGGGCAGACACTCCCGCATCACGCGCACTCAACGCAAACTGAACGTGAACGGAGTTATGGTGTGCCCGGATGGTGCGCGGTCAAATCACTTTTAACCAAGATTGTTATTTTACATCAATAGGTTGCTCTGCGTGGTCTGCTTTCTAGTTAAGGTTGCTATCGAGGCGTTGGGCGGGTTTGCTTGTGGCGCTCGAGAAAAAGTGACGAAAGGCCAAGTTGAGATTTTTGCAATCGTAACAAAATAACCACTATACGAGGGCATCGGTGGACGCCGACGTGCAGCATAGAAACGATAGTGATCCGAGAGGACGACCGCGTCATGGACAAGCCCTCGCCAAATAATCCGCATCTCCACGATTGGCTCGGGACGCAGAGCGCCGGGCCGACACCGTTCAATCCGATGGCGTTCGATCCCAAGCAGATGATGGATGGTATGTCGGCTGGGGCGGCGGGGCCGATGAAGGCGCTGACGATCCATCAGATGGAGCTGATGACGTATTTCAGCCGGCGTGCGCAGGCGTTTCTGGGGCTTCCGCAGCGGCTGTCGCGGTGCCGGACGTCGAGCGATCTCATCAACGAACAGATGCGTTTTTGGCAGACGGCCATGGCGCAGTATCAGGATGCCACTACACGGATTGCGTCGGCGTGGAGTGAGGCGTTCGCGTCGCTGCCGATGGGCGGGGGTGCGGCTGGTGGCGGCGTTGTATTCCCGAAGAAACCGGCGGCGAGGGCTGAGCCGCAACAACAGCCGCCGCGCAAGGCGGATGTGATCCGCATGCCGAACGGCCGGGACTAGCGTTTCAGCGGTTGGTTTTTGCATGCCATCGCCGCGACCTGATTATGGGAGCGCGGCGAGGGCTTGGCTGAAACCGTTGAGCGAGAGCGGAATGCCGATACCGGCTTCTTCCGACTGGAAGATGATGAAAATGGCCGTTTTACCGCCGGAAAACTGGCCAATGAGCTTGTCGTCGAGCGTGACCTGGGCGTAGCACGCAAACGTGTGGCAGCGCAGGAACGGCGCGTGGCCGACGTCGACATCGTCGATTTTCAGGCCGATGCCGGGCGGGAGCAGGACTCCGACGGGGGCGAAGACGCGCAAGACGCGCATGCCTTGCGAGAACTTCTGGAAATAAACGGTGAGGCCGACATTGGGACGGTCTTCGGCGGTGACGCTCTGGACCAGCGCGCAGACTTCGTTCTTGGCCCCGGCGGGGGGCGGTTTGCAGACGACTTGCCAATCGCCATGCTGGGCTTTGATCGTCCCGTCCGCCATCTCGGGATTTTTGTTGTCCGTGGTTTTCGCTTCTTGAGCCGGCGCCGGCGCGGCCATCCCTAGCATGAGCGCCGCGAGGGCGAGCACGCGGACAGCGTTGCGATAAAGTTTTGGCAGTGCAGCATGGCGGTGGGGCATCAGGAGCATGGGTCGCATAATCTCGGGTTGGGTCGAATTCGGGCGCGACACGGGCGCACAGTTGCTGCCCATTCGGCGCCGATTGAGGGTGTCCGATGGATGGACCTACCATGACCGGCCGGACGGGATCGCCCACGAAAGAGGCCGAAGCGAGACGATTTCAACAGTTTGACTTGTCAAATCTGCTCTGGGGACACCTCAAACGTTGCCGCGGGAAGTATGGATGACTTGATGCGGACAATTGTCGCAAAAAACTTGACTTGGACCGGAGTTGCAGGTTGTTCTGGCGCCGACGAAGGGGAAGATCGTCGCACTGAGACGATGAGATGCTCAAGCGCATGCCAGCATGGAAAACCGGCCTGCATACCGCTTTGGCTTCGAGGGTTGCAGGGAGACGGATGCGCAGTTGATTTTGTGGCTGGCTTCTGTTGATTTTCTGATTGCCCGTCATCGTGACCGGATACTGATCCGGAGGTCGGCACGTTCCCCTATCAAATACGCGGCCCGGCGCGAACCGGTCCGGTCTGGGGAGCGAATGGCATGACGACACGATACTTTAAGCTGGCCGCAATCGCAGTGCTCGCAGCGCTGGCGGGCTCACTCGGCATCTCCGATCCGGTACTTGCTGCAAATGGATACTCGGATCCAGGGCAGATCGGCCTGCAGAGACCGGTGACGGAAGTCGCGCGCGACATCCATGCCTTCTACGATTTGGTCAACATCATCATCATCGCCATCACGCTGTTCGTTCTCGGACTGATGATCTATGTGATGGTGCGGTTCCGCGAGTCGAAGAACCCGGTGCCTTCGAAGACCACGCACAACACGTTTTTGGAAGTGGCCTGGACGGTCGTGCCGATCCTGATCCTTGTCGCGATGGCTATTCCTTCGTTCAAACTCTTGATGCTCCAGTACTCGTATCCGAAGGCGGACGTGACGATCAAGGCGATCGGCAACGCATGGTTCTGGGAGCACGAGTATCCCGGTACGACAGCTGGCGACAAGACATTCACGGTGACGTCGAACATGCTGTCAGACGAAGAAGTGCTTGAGAAAGCCAAGACCGGGGTTCCGGCGCCGCGGTTGCTGTCCGTCGACAATGAGATTTTGGTGCCAGTGAACAAAGTCGTTCACATGCTGGTCACCTCGAATGATGTCATCCACAACTGGACCATTCCGTCCTTTGGCTCGAAAATTGACGCTGTTCCGGGCCGCCTGACCTCGACGTGGTTCAAGGCGGAAGAGGAAGGTATCTTCTATGGGCAGTGCTCGGAATTGTGCGGCATGAACCATGCTTTCATGCCGATCGCCGTGCGTGTCGTCAGCCAGGACCTCTACGACCAGTGGACGGGTGCCTTGAAGGCGGGCGACCGCAAGAAGGCTAAGGAAATCACCGATCGCGTCGCGCTCGATCATGCGGGCGTCAAGTCCGTGGCCGACGCGGCGAACAAGAACTGATCCCTTGAGGACGGGGCGGTGGCCGGAGGCTGCCGCGACCCGGTTCCTCATTCTAGGCAGACTTATAACCCGAGACGAAAAGGTCGAAGACCATGGGTAGCACTGCGGCACACGCCGACGATCATGACCACGCACCGACGGGCATCCGCCGCTGGCTGTTCTCGACGAACCACAAAGATATCGGCACGCTCTATTTCATCTTCGCGATGATCTCGGGCATCATCGGCGGCGCACTGTCGATCGGTATCCGTCTCGAGCTGCAAGAGCCGGGGATGCAGTATTTCTCGAACCCGCATCTCTACAACGTGTTCGTGACCGGCCACGGCCTCATCATGGTGTTCTTCATGGTGATGCCCGCAACGATGGGTGGTTTCGGCAATTGGTTCGTTCCGCTGATGATAGGCGCGCCGGACATGGCCTTCCCACGCATGAATAACATTTCGTTCTGGCTGCTGCCGGCGGCGTTGGTCCTGCTCCTGATATCGATGTTCGTCGAAGGTCCGACGGGCATGCATGGTGTGGGTGCGGGCTGGACGATGTATGCGCCCCTGTCGACGGCGGGTCATCCTGGTCCGGCGATGGACTTTGCGATTCTGGCGCTGCATTTGGCTGGCGCATCGTCGATCCTGGGTGCGATCAACTTTATCACGACCATTTTCAACATGCGCGCGCCCGGCATGACGATCCACAAGATGCCGCTGTTCGTCTGGTCGGTGCTGATCACGGCGTTTCTGCTGCTGCTGTCGCTGCCGGTTCTGGCCGGGGCGATCACGATGCTGCTGACGGACCGCAACTTCGGGACGACGTTCTTCAATCCGGCTGGTGGCGGCGATCCGGTGCTGTACCAGCATCTGTTCTGGTTCTTCGGCCACCCGGAAGTTTACATTCTCATTCTGCCGGGCTTCGGCATCGTGAGCCACATCATAGCGACGTTCTCGAGGAAGCCGGTTTTCGGTTATCTCGGCATGGCCTATGCGATGGTTGCCATTGGGCTTGTCGGTTTCATCGTGTGGGCGCACCACATGTATGCGGCTGGCCTCAAGGTGAACACGCAGGCCTACTTCGTGTTCGCTACGATGGTGATCGCGGTGCCCACGGGCGTGAAGATCTTCTCGTGGATCGCCACGATGTGGGGCGGCTCGCTCCAGTTCCGGCTGCCGATGATGTGGGCGCTGGGGTTCATCTTCCTGTTCACGGTCGGTGGTGTGACGGGCGTGATGCTGGCGAACGCTGGCGTCGACCGCGCGCTGCATGACACCTACTACGTGGTGGCACACTTCCACTACGTGCTGTCGCTCGGCGCCGTGTTCTCCATCTTTGCGGGCTGGTATTATTGGTTCCCGAAGATGAGCGGTTACATGTACTCGGAGTTCTGGGGCAAGCTGCACTTCTGGACCACGTTTGTTGGTGCGAACATTCTGTTCTTCCCGCAGCACTTCCTGGGTGCAGCCGGCATGCCGCGCCGCTACGCCGACTATCCGGACGCCTTCGCGTTCTGGAATGAGGTCTCCTCTTACGGGTCTTACATTACGGGACTTGGAACGATCTTCTTCTTTATCGGGTTGACCGTCGCGTTCGCCCGCAAGGAGAAGGCCGCCGGTAACCCGTGGGGTGAAGGCGCTACCACGCTTGAGTGGACGTTGCCGTCGCCGCCCGCCTATCACGCTTACGAGACGCTGCCGCGCATTGCTGCGACGTCGGATCGTCACTAGCGGACTGGAGCCCGGCTGGCCGAACGGTTGGCCGGGCTTCACGCAATGCAGGCTGCATCGCGTTCGGCATCGAACAGGCGATGACTGCGTCACGAGATTGAGGAAGCGCCCGGCAACGGGATTGAGACCGGAAGAGCCCCAAGGGCTGCGGGTTTCGACTACGGGAAATAGGCACGATGACGACCGCCGCAGCGAATGCCGAGAGCACTGAAGGCTTGACACTTCAGGAACCCAGCGTCAGCGATTTCGTGACGCTGATGAAGCCGCGTGTGATGACGCTTGTCATTCTGACGGCAGTGGCCGGGATGCTTCTGGCGCCCGGTGGAATCCATCCGGTGATTGGTATCATTGCGATCATCGCGATCTCGGCCGGTGCCGGAGCGTCGGGCGCGCTCAACATGTGGTACGACGCCGACATTGATCAGAATATGGCTCGGACGGCAGCACGTCCGATCCCGCGCGGCCGGGTGACCCCTGACGAGTCGCTGCAGTTCGGTGGCGTGCTGGCGGTCATTTCGGTGATGACGCTGGGCGTGCTGGTTAACTGGGTGGCCGGCGCGTTGTTAGCGCTGACGATTTGCTATTACCTCTTCATCTACACGATGTGGTTGAAGCGGCTCACGCCGCATAACATCGTGATCGGGGGAGCTGCGGGCGCGTTTCCGCCCATGATCGGCTGGGCCGCCGTGACCGGCAGCGTCAGCTTGGAAAGCATCCTCTTGTTTCTGATCATCTTCATGTGGACGCCGCCGCACTTCTGGGCGCTGGCGCTGTTGCGGTCGCGCGACTACGAGCGTGTCGGCGTGCCGATGTTGCCGGTGGTCGCGGGACCGGCCGAAACACGCAAGCAGATCCTGCTGTATTCGATCGCGTTGGTGCCGCTCGCTATCCTGCCGGCGTTTATCGGGCTTGGCGGCGTCACCTACGGCGTGGCCTCTGTTGTGCTGGGTGGGATCTTCATGTGGTTCGCCGTGGATGTCTGGCGGATCACCGAGGGGCGCGAGGCGGACAAGGCTTGCAAGCGTCTCTTCTGGTTTTCAATTCTGTATCTCTACGCGCTGTTCGCGATCCTCGTCATCGAGGGCGCAATGAACCGCCTGCTGGCGTGAAAGGGTCTCGCGTGAATGACATGTCCGATGCTGTAACGACGAAAAACGTGGTTTTAAACGCAGCTGAATTGAAGCGCCGCCGGATGCGTTCGATCGCTATTGCGCTTGGGCTCGGGTTCCTTGTCGCGATGTTCTATGCCGCAACGATCGTACATCTTGGCGCCAGCGTCGCCAGCCGTTCCATCTGAGAGGATAGCGTCGTGGCCGCAGATACACGTCAGTCTGAGACACGCACGGTGCAAAGGAGCGACCGGAAGGTCGCGCTGATGTGCGTTGCCGGCGTGGTGACAATGGGGTGTTTGGCCTATGCGGCGGTGCCTCTTTATCAAATGTTTTGTCAGGTGACCGGGTTCGGGGGCACGACGCAGAAAGCGGCGAAGGCACCCGACGTGGTGTTTGACCGGACGGTCAGGGTGCGGTTTGACGCTAATGTTTCATCCAAGCTTGGTTGGACGTTCGTGCCCGAGCAGCGGACGGTTGACGCGCATATCGGCGAAAACATGTTGGTGTTTTATCGCGCAACGAACACGTCGGATCGGCGCGTAACCGGGACTGCAACATTTAATGTGGCACCTGAGGCGGCTGGGCTCTACTTCAGCAAGATCGAGTGCTTCTGCTTTAAGGAGCAGACACTGGAGCCGGGTCAGTCGATCGAAATGCCGGTGTCGTTTTTCGTTGATCCAAGCATGGTGATGGATCCGGAGGCATCGCGGCTTAAAGAAATCACGCTGTCCTACACGTTCTATCCCGTCGAGGGGGCGAAAGCTGAAGGACAGGCTCAGGTCGACACGGGCAAAGACAGTAAAGGTTAGTTTCCGGGCTTCGCCCGATCTGGGTGGAGTTCACATCACAACGTCCGGGGGACCGGATGCAACAAGAGACTACGGGGAAGACGGCCATGGCCTCATCGCATGCCAATCAACATGACTACCACCTGCTCAATCCGAGCCCGTGGCCCATCTTAGCGTCGATCTCGGCGTTCGTGTCGGCGATCGGTGCGATCATCTGGATGCGGTCGATGGGCGGCGGTGCGGGCATATTCGGCATGTCGGGGCCTGGCGTATTCTCGGTCGGGATGATCGGGCTTCTTGCGGTCGCTTTCATGTGGTGGCGCGATGTCGTGATCGAAGCTGAGACGGGGCAGCATACGCCGGTGGTGCAGATCCATCAGCGTTACGGGATGCTGCTGTTCATCGCTTCGGAAGTGATGTTCTTCGTCGCATGGTTCTGGGCCTATTTCGATATCGCGCTGTTCCCCAACGGAACCTATTCGTATGAGAACATGCAGGAACTCGTCGGCATGGTGAAGCGCAACGAATTGACCGGTGGCGTGTGGCCGCCGGTGCCGGTGGAGATGACGGAGGCGACGATCCCTGCGACGGGCGCGCCGGCCGAGGGTTACTTCAAGGGGACGTTCGATCCTTGGGGGCTGCCGCTCATCAATACGCTGGTGCTGCTGCTGTCGGGCTGCACGGTGACGTGGGCACATCACGCACTTCTGCAAGACAAGCGCGGGCAGTTGATTGCTGGTCTTGCGCTGACCGTGGCGCTGGGCGTGCTGTTCACGGTGCTGCAGTACATCGAATATGGACATGCTGCATTCACGTTCGCCGGCCATTCGTATGGTTCAACGTTCTTCATGGCGACGGGCTTTCATGGTGCGCACGTCATTATCGGCACGATCTTCCTGCTCGTGTGCATGCTGCGCGCGATGAAGGGCCACTTCACGCCTAAGCAGCACTTCGGCTTTGAAGCAGCCGCTTGGTACTGGCACTTCGTCGACGTGGTCTGGCTGTTCCTGTTCGCCACGATCTATGTTTGGGGTGCGGGCTCCATGGCTGGTGCTGCGCACTAGACAGTTTGGCGGCCTCACTCAGCCAGAATTTCGGGAGGGCGGCTCATCTGGGCCGCCCTTACCGCTTCAAGGGTACGCCGATTCAGGGGTGCGGGGGGCGCGGACATGAGCGGACCTAAGGTTAGCGTCTTGCACAGCGCGGCGCTGGCGCGGTGTCCACGTTGCGGAAAGGGACCGTTGTTCCGGCAGGTTTTGATGCTGCGCGATCGCTGCTCGCATTGCGGGCTTGATTATGCGTTCATCGATACGGGCGATGGACCGGCGGTCTTTGCGATCTTCATTCTGGGTTTCTTGGTGCTGGGCGGGGCGCTTTGGTTCGAGTTCACGTTCGGGCCGCCGGTGTGGATGCATGTGGTGCTGTGGGGCTTGCTGACGCCGCTCATTGCGCTCGGGCTTCTGCGCTTTCTCAAGGCTCTGCTGACTGCGCTGCAATATAAACATAAGGCTGAGGAAGGCCGGCTCGAACGCTGAGGTGGCGTGGGTTTGGAATGGACGGGGCTGATGCTGGCACGATTGCGTGACGCGAGACTCCTGGTGCCCACGATTATGGTGGTGCTGTCGATGCCGGTGCTGGTTGGGCTAGGCCTCTGGCAGCTTGAACGGCTGGCGTGGAAGGAAGGGCTGATCAGCGCCATCACGGAGCGGACAAAAGCCGAGCCGGTGGAGCTGGTGGCGTTCTACGACGCGCTGGCGGGTAAGCCTTTGGAGGCCGGTGAATACACGCGCGTGACGGCGCGGGGGCGGTTTCTGCATGACAAGGAGCTTTACGTTTACGCGCCGAGTTCGACGCAGGGGCCGGGGTTTCACGTCGTGACGCCCTTCGTGCTTGCGGGGCTTGAGCGCATCGTCCTTGTCAACCGAGGATACATTCCGGAGCCATTGAAAGACGCCGCTGCGCGGGCCGAGGGTCAGGTTGGTGGCGAGACGAGCGTGACGGGACTTGTGCGGCAGCCTAGTGCTCGGGCGCGGTTTGTGCCGGAGAACGATCCACGCGCGAATTTGTGGTTCTGGCGGGATTTTGATGGAATGATCGCTGCGGCGTTCGGCGATGGTGCAAAGCCGGGGCAGCCGATCCCGCTTTACATCGACGCGGAGGCGGCAGCGCCCGGCGGCTGGCCCAAAGGTGGGGCGACGGAATTGAAATTGTCCAACCGGCATCTGGAATATGCGTTGACGTGGTTTGGGCTGGCGGCGGCTCTTGCTGCCATCTATGTGACGTATGCTTTTGGCCGGTTGCGGAAGCGCTCAGAAGCAGCCGGGTAAGATTTACAACTTTTGGACTCTTGGTTGCGGGATGCTGGGCTTGTCGCGATCACGGGCGGGGCTTAGGGTCTCGCTATCTGCGTCGCGCCCTGGGCTGCGGCACCCATCCTCGACTGACGAAAGCTCAACGCACGTGAATTACATTTCCACCAGAGGCCGTGCGCCTGTACTCGGCTTCGAGGACGTACTGCTGGCCGGGCTTGCCCGCGATGGCGGCCTCTATTTGCCCGAGACGTGGCCGCAGTTGCCGGCGGAAACGATTGCCTCATTTGCGGGGCGGCCGTTTGCAGAGGTTGCCACGGAGGTGATCCACCCGTTCACGGGCGGAGCGTTGAGCCGGGCGCAGTTGCAGGCCATGGCGCACGCGGCTTACGGCAGCTTCGGTCACGCCGCGACGACGCCGCTGGTGCAGATCGACCCGAGGACGTTTGTGCTGGAACTGTTCCATGGTCCGACGCTGGCGTTCAAGGATGTGGCGATGCAGCTGCTCGCGCGGCTGATGGATCATGTGCTGGCCAAACGCGGACAGCGGGCGACGATCGTTGGCGCCACGTCTGGCGATACGGGCGGAGCGGCGATCGAGGCGTTTCGTACCAGTGAGCGGGTCGATGTCGTGATTCTGTTTCCCGAGGGGCGGGTCTCGGATGTGCAACGGCGGATGATGACGACGCCGACGGAGGCGAGCGTCCATGCGGTGGCGGTCAAGGGCACGTTCGACGACTGCCAGGCGCTCGTTAAAGCGATGTTCAACGATCATGCCTTCCGCGACCGGGTCAACCTGTCGGGCGTGAACTCGATCAATTGGGGAAGAATTGTCGCACAGGTCACCTATTACTTCGTGGCGGCGGCAGCGTTGGGTGCGCCGCATCGCAAAATCGCGTTCTCGGTGCCGACAGGGAATTTTGGCGACATCTTCGCGGGATATGTGGCCAAGAAGATGGGTTTGCCGATCGAGATGTTCGTGATCGGGTCGAACCAGAACGATATTCTGCCGCGCACAGTGGAGAGCGGCGTTTACGAAATGCGCGGCGTGGTCGAGACCTCGTCGCCGTCGATGGACATTCAGATTTCGTCCAATTTCGAGCGTTTTCTGTTCGAGGCGTCGGGCCGGGATGCGGACATCGTGGCGCGGCAGATGCAGATGCTGGCACAGGGGCGGCGATTTGAATTGACGCCGGAGCAGGCGACGAGTTTGGCTGCGGATTTCGGCGCAGGCGCCGCGCATGAAGCCAATGTGGCGGCGACCATCCGCGAGACGCTGGCAGAGAGTGGGTATCTGCTTGATCCGCACACAGCCTGCGGGGTTTTTGCGGCGAAGGCGGCGTTGGCGGGCAGAGTGTCCGACGACACGGCCAGGGTCGTTTTAGCGACGGCGCATCCGGCGAAGTTTCCCGATGCGATGGAAGAGATCACCGGTGCGCGACCAGGATTGCCGGCGCGGCTGTCGGCACTGATGACGGAGCGTGAACGCTTTTCGGTGCTGAGCAACGATTTGAAGGAGGTCGAGACGTTCGTGGAGACAGTTTCGCGCGCGGCCGGGGCGCCGGCATGACGGCAGAGATCACGCGGCTCGCCAACGGTCTCACCATCGTTACCGAAACGGCCCCGCATTTGGAGACGAGCGCGCTCGGCGTGTGGGTGGATGCGGGAGCGCGGCACGAACGGGACGATGAACACGGGCTGTCGCATTTGCTCGAACATATGGCTTTCAAGGGGACGTCAAAGCGGTCGACGCAGGACATCGCGGAAGAGATCGAGGCGGTAGGCGGAGAACTCAATGCGGCGACGGGGCTTGAGACGACGGCTTATTTTGCGCGGGTGTTGAAAGGCGATGAGGGCGTCGCGCTCGAAATCGTGGCGGACATCCTGCAGAATTCCACGTTTGCGGATGTGGAACTGGAGAAAGAGCGGGAGGTGATCCTGCAGGAGATCGCTGGCACGCTGGACAGCCCAGACGACCTTGCGTTCGATCTCGTCCACGACGCCGCTTTTCCCGATCAGCCGGCGGGGCGGACGATCTTGGGGACGCCGAAGAGTGTTAAGTCTATTTCCAGCAACAAGCTCAAGGACTTCCTTGCAGAGCGGTATCATCCCCGGGGGATGGTGTTGGCGGGGGCGGGAGCCATCCGCCACGAAGATGCGGTTTGCCACGCTAGAGCCCTATTCGGCGGGCTGTCTAACGCTGGGCCGGGCACGGAATCGCCAGCGGTCTACCGGGGTGGGGTACGGTCCAGCTCGCGGAAGTTCGAGCAGGCGCATCTTATTTTGGGTTTTGAGGCCCCGTCGTATCGCGAGACTGAGTTTTTTGCCTCCCAGGTTCTGTCTGGTCTGCTTGGCGGCGGGATGTCGTCGCGTCTTTTCCAGGAGGTCCGGGAGAGGCGAGGTCTTTGTTATGCGATCTATTCGACGGCATGGGGTTTGAAGGATACCGGGCTTTTCGCCGTGCATGCGGCGACGGGTGCCGGCATGGTCGGGGAGTTGATCGACGTGGTGAGCGACGAGATCGATCGTATGGCTGCGACCGGGCCCACGGAGGCGGAGGTCGCGCGGGCGAAAGCACAATTGAAAGCCGGTTTGATGATGAGCCTGGAATCAAGCTCGGCTCGGGCCGAACAGATGGCGCGTCAGATGCTGTTGCATGGCCGCGTGCTGACAACGGCCGAGATCCTCGCTTCGGTCGATCAGGTAACGGCTTCTGATGTGATGGCGGTTGCGGGGCGGTTGCGAGGAAAGGACTCTTCCATTGCCGTTGTCGGAGCCGGGCGAAAGAGCGATGATCTCGCATCGCGCGCCGGTGCGCGTCTGAAACGGGCCGGTTAAGGACCTGCAGGAACCGCAGCACATGGCTTTCCTGAGATCGAGTCTCATTCCCGATGTCTCGTCCACCGTTCGTGGTGAGCGGGTGATCCTGAGGGCGCCACAGCTATCGGATTACGGTCCATGGGCTTCGATGAGGGCTGAGAGCCGTGCGCACTTGCAGCCGTGGGAGCCAACGTGGCCGCGCGATGATCTCACCAAATCCGCATTCAAACGTCGCGTTCGGCACTACCAGCGCGAGGCACGGACCGATCTGGGATATGCCTATCTCGTTGTCGATCCAGCGGATGACCGGGTTGTGGGAGGCATTGCACTGACGAACGTGCAACGCGGCGTGACCCAATCGGCAGCGGTCGGCTATTGGCTGGGCCGGTCGGAACTCGGCCGCGGATACATGGCCGACGCGCTCAGGACGATGATCTTCTTGGCCTTCGGGCAACTGCGCCTGCACCGGCTGGAAGCGGCGACACAACCGCAGAATACGCCGTCGATCCGTGTGCTCGAACGCAATGGTTTTGTGCGTGAGGGTTTTGCGCGGGGTTATCTCAGGATCGATGGCCAATGGCGCGACCATCTATTGTTTGGGCTCGTCGCCCCCTCCGAGACCGGAGGAGTTGCATGATGGCTCTCAGCCGGCTTGTTGCGCTCCTTGCCGTGTTTGCCGGGTTGTGGCTGACGACCGGGCGCGCGCATGCGCTGGAGGCAATCCAGCTGACGCCGGACCAGGGCCGCGTTGAAATCACGACGCGGGGTGAACTCTACGAGGGGCGCGGCGACAGTCTTCAGATCGAAACGGCGGCGAGCGCGGACGGAACGACCGGACGGCTTTCAGTGCGGGCGACAACGCCGGGCACCAATCCGAGCTGGATGGTGTTCGCCCTGCATAATCCAACGGACTTGGCGGTGGAGCGCTGGATATCGGCTGACCGGTACACCATCATCGGGTCTGGTGTGGTGTGGCCCGATCTCGATGCACGGCGCATTGAAACGGTGACGCCGTCCATTGGTTTCGTGCCGGAGAAGGTCGATAGCGATCGTGCCGACGTTTTCCGGATTACGCTGGAACCGAAACAGACCATTACGTATGTGGCTGAGCTCTCTTCCGAGCGGTTTGCGCGCATCTACGTGTGGAAGCCGCTTGACTACGAGTTGAAGGTTCGCGAGCGGCAGCTCTTCAATGGCGTGATGCTCGGCCTCACGGGTCTGCTCGCCATCTTCCTGACGGCAATCTTTGCGGCCAATCACAAGATCATCTTTCCAACTGCGGCGTTGGTGGCGTGGTGCGTGCTGGGATACCTGTGCGTCGATTTCGGGTTCTTCCATAAGCTTTTTCAGCTCAAGGCGGAGAACAACGCTGTCTATCGCGCGGCGACAGAAGCATCGATGGCGGCGAGTCTCGTTGTCTTCCTCTATTTCTTTTTGCGCATTCCGCTGTGGCATGGATTGGCGCGGATGCTGTTCAGCGTCTGGATCGTTGCGCAGCTGGCCTTGATTGCCGTGGCGGTTATCGATCCAAGACTGGCTTCCACTTTTGCGCGGCTATCGTTTGGGTTGCTGGCGGTCGCGGGGATGGTGGTGACACTGTTTCTTGCTTTCCGTGGACAGGACCGAGCGCTGGCATTGATCCCGACCTGGCTCCTTTTTCTGGTGTGGTGCTTTGGGACGGCGGTGACGCTGACGGGGCAGTTGGCCGGTGACATGGTTGTTTCGGGGCTCGTGGCCGGGCTTGTTCTGATCGTTCTTCTGATTGGGTTTACGGTGACGCAGTTCGCGTTCCGCTCCTTGGAACCGATCTATGGGGCTTCGCCGACGGAACTGCAGTTGCGGTCGGTCGCCGTTGAGGCGGCTGGCGCGGGTGTGTGGGAGTGGAGCGCGCGCCGGGACGAGGTGAAGGTTTCGGGAAATGTTGAAGCGGCACTCGGGCTCAATCCTGGTGAGCTCAACACGAAGGTCGAGGACTTCTGCCGGCACATTCATCCCGCCGATCAGGAGCGATTCCGTTTGTCGCTGGTGTCGAACGAAGAGCGCAACGACGGGCAAATGCGGTGCGTGTTCCGGCTACGGCACGCCGATAATTCGTATCGCTGGTTTGAGATCGAGGCGTCGTCGATCCCGAGCCAGGACGGGCGGACCGTGAAGAGCGTGGGCTTGTTGCGCGACGTGACGGATACAAAGCGGGCGCAAGAGCGTCTGATGACGGATGCCGTCAAGTGCTCGCTGACCGGGTTGCCGAATAAGCAGTTGTTGGAAGACCGGCTGGCGATCGCCATGCAGCGGGCAAAGTCAGAGCCGGCGATCCGGCCAACAGTTTTGTTTATCGACATCGATAAATTCAAGACGGTGAATGCGTCCTATGGCGTCGTGGTCGGCGACAGTCTGTTGTTGACGGTGGCGCGGCGCATTCAGCGGCATCTGGAGCCCGATGAGACACTTGCGCGTATCGGCGGCGACCGGTTTGCGATTTTGTTGCTGAAGGAGAGACCGGCACAAGATTTGGCTGGTCTTGCCGAGCGCGTGCGACGCAGCTTGCGGTCGCCGATCAAGCTGGCGGGCCAGGAGATTGTGCTGACGGGCTCGGTCGGTATTGCGATTTTCGACGGGCATCAGGCAGATGATCGCGAACTGCTGCGTGAAGCGGAGACGGCGATGTATCGCGCCAAGCGCGGGGGTGCCGATAGAATCGAGATCTTCCGGCCCGAGATGCGCCAGCACACCGATGAGCGCGCCGTTGTGGAAGCGGAAATCCGCAAGGCCGTCGAGAAGAACCAAATCCGGGTTCTCTATCAGCCGATCGTTTATATGCCGATGGAGGAACTTGCAGGTTTCGAGGCCCTTGTGCGGTGGGATCACCCCAAGCACGGCCTGATCAATCCTTTTGGTTATCTTGAAGGGGATGGCTCCGCCGATCTTCTCACGCGGACGGTGACCGCCGCACTCGGGCAGGCGCTCAAGGATTGTGGGCATTGGCAAAAGGAACTGACGCGGATCGACAATCCGCTGTTTGTGAATTTCAATCTGCCGCCAGCTTTGAAGATCGACCAGACGACGGCGCAGGACATCCGGCAGGCACTTGCTCGACACAATGTTGCGAAGGGGTCGCTGAAGCTCGGCGTCCCTGAAACTATGGTGATGAGCAATCCCGAACATGCCGGCGAATCTCTCGAGTGGTTGAGAAGTGCTGGGGCCGAACTCGTTCTCGACGACTTCTGCACCGGGTATTCGTCGCTGCTCTATCTTGGGCGGTTGCCATTCGAGTGCGTGCGCATCGACCGGATGCTGCTCGATGGGAGTGGCGGTGCGGATCGTTCGGGCAGCGGCATGTTACGCGCAGTGACGGCCATGACGCACGAACTTGGGCGCAAGGTCATCGTGCTGGGCGTGGAGACGGACGAGGATGTGGGCTACCTGCGGTCGATCGAGTGTGAATATGGTCAGGGGTTTTACTACGGCGATCCGATCAGCGAACGCGACGTGTTGCAATTGTTGAAGTTGGTGCGCAAGTCGGAGCGGCGGATGCAGCCGCGCGGCTTGTTCCGGGCTGCTGCGCGCAAGCAGCGGGCGGAGGAGGTGGCCGATGCCGTGCCGGCCGGCATGGACGCGATGCCGAGTGCGGGCTCTGGTGCCGCAGCGGGTGCAATGGCGGCATCGGGCAGTGGACTGGGCGGACCGCCGCCGGTTCCAGATCGCACGGGTTCAGCCGATCCGACGACCGAGCCGTTGCGCCGGGGTGGGCTGCCGAAGTCTCATGTGAGGCCGCGCGGGCCCATGCCGGCGGCTGCGGCCGCGCCGCCGCCGCGATCGGTGCCAGAACCGGCGGCGGTGCCCTTCGGGCGTGCGCCGATGCCGCCGCCCATGCCTGCGGCTGTTCAGGGGCCTTCGGCGCCGCCCGCGGGGTATGCTCCGATACCGCCGGTGCCACCGCCTTTTGTCATACCGGGCGCGCCGATGCCGTTCGGCCATTCCGGTGCGGGGCTAACGCGTTCTTATCCCGATCATGTCTCCGTTGGCCCGATCCCTCCGCTGCCCGTGGAGCCCGTCGTGGTGCCGATTGGGGAGCCGGTAAACCGGCCTGCCGATGCAGCGACAGCCGCGCCGCCGCAACACCTCGCGCAGCAACCGGCGGCGGTGAAGCGAACGCCTCAGCCTGTGCGGCCGTTGCCGAACTACGACAAGCTGCCGCCCAACATCGCCGCAAGTCTGCAGCGGCTGGCCGGTGCTCCTCCATCCAAGCCCGACAGCGATGCGGCCGAGTGAACCGGTCTAATTTCAACGGAAGGTCTGCGCGCCGGTCAGCAGTGACCGGCGTCGCCGACGAGGAACGACGGGTTGACGCCAATCTTGGCGAGCGCTTTTTCGTATTTCACATCGAGGTCGGGCTCGAAGATGACGTCGGCATCGGCGGGGCAATTGAGCCAGCCGTTGGCCTGAATCTCGCTTTCTAGCTGGCCCGGGGACCAACCGGCATAGCCAAGGGCGAGGATGGAGCGCTCCGGTCCGCGGCCCGAGGCGATTGCCTTCAAGATGTCTATCGTGGCGGTGAGGCTGATGTTGGTGGCGATTTTTAGGGTGCTGTCGGTGGCGTGGTAGTCGGCGGTGTGGAGGACGAAGCCGCGGCCGGTTTCGACGGGGCCGCCGGAGTGGATCTCCCGGTCGAGGAGATCGGAGGCAATGCTGTCGCCGCCGCCGCGCGGGGTGATACCGAGGCGGTCGAGAAGGTCGGGGAAGGTGATGTGGTTCGCGCGGTGGTTAATGATGAGGCCCATGGCGCCCTCTTTCGAGTGGGCGCACATATAGATCACCGAGCGCGCAAAGCGCTTGTCGGTCATCACGGGCATGGCCACGAGCAACTGCCCTTCGAGGGTCGTACCCTGGCCTGCTCTGCGCTTGGACTTCGGCAACATCATTCCCATAATCTAGTGTGTCGGGGGCGGAATTGTGAAGGGTCTCCACGGGCAAGGATTGTGGCGGCGACATGAATGAGTGGGTTTCGAACAGCAAACGTTCAGGGCGGCGACGCGGAATTGGGTTTCAGATGAGAGCGATGTTCAGGTGGTTTGCGGTGATGTGTGCGGTGGCGGTCGCCGTGCCGGTTGCGGCGCAGGAGATCTTTGGTGATTGGATCGAGGGCGAGCGGCATCGATTGAGGATTTTTGCCGGCGCGGTGCCCGATGCCGTGCCGGGGACGGTGACGGCGTTCGTCGAGTT
Source organism: Hyphomicrobium sp. (assembly GCA_022841965.1). Taxonomy (GTDB): domain Bacteria; phylum Pseudomonadota; class Alphaproteobacteria; order Rhizobiales; family Hyphomicrobiaceae; genus JAGVSR01. The sequence goes on from JALHQM010000042.1 coordinate 17,027, forward strand.
CGCGATGGACCGGGGGTGGAAGACGTACTGGAAGAACCCCGGAACGGCGGGCGGTATTCCACCGGAGTTCAAATTCGATGGGTCAAAGAACGTGGCGAAGGCGGAGGTTCTCTATCCGGTGCCGGTGGTGATGAGCGACAAGGCCGGGGACGTTATCGGGTATCGCGAGTACGCGATTTTTCCGGTGCGAATAACGCCTGCTGATCCGGCGTTGCCGGTGGGGCTCGAGATGACGGCGAACTACGGCATCTGTGAAAAGCTGTGTGTACCGGCGGAGACGACATTGTTGCTGACTATTCCGCCGGGGCCGCTGCCAGCGGCTGGGGCGGACGCGGAGCGGGCATACAGCGCGGTGCCCAGAACGGGGGCGGAGTTGAAGCCCGGTGATCCGACGGGCTTGACGGTGGATCGTCCCGGTGATGTTCCGGGGCTCATCCGGCTGACGGCGACGTTTCCGGGTGATGCGGCTGCGGCGGCCATGTTTCTGGCCGTGCCAGACGGGCGGTATCTGCCGTTACCGGTGCGTGGGACGGCGCAGGGTGAAACCATCACGTTCGATGTGGCGTTCACCAATGCCGATGATCTGAAAGCGCTCAAAGGCGCTTCCGTGGCCGTCGTGATGGCGGGCGAAAAAGGGCAGTCGGAGGACCGGATCGTCATCGACTGACAGTCCTGGCCCGTATAGAAGTCGGGTCAACATTTGCGATCCGGCTGTGGGCTCCTGGGGGCCCCTTGAGGCAACTGCCGGCACCATTCAGAGGAGAAACGTGGACTATGACAATCAAGCCCGGCGACCGTTTGCCTGATGCGAAATTCATGACGATGACGGCCGATGGGCCGAAGCCCAAGACGACGGATGATGTTTTCAAAGGCAAGAAGGTGGCGTTGTTTGCGGTGCCGGGCGCGTTTACGCCGACGTGCCACTTGCAGCATCTGCCGGGCTTTGTGCAGCGCGCAGATGAGCTGAAGGGCAAGGGTGTCGATACGATTGCGTGCACGGCGGTCAATGACGTGTTCGTGATGGACGAGTGGGCGAAGGCGAC
>JALHQM010000042.1:18169-21892 GCA_022841965.1 Hyphomicrobium sp.
GTCGCTTTTGACCCAAAGCGGTCCTCGCGCCGACACGTCACAAAACTGTTGCATCGCGCGAAGCTGAAATGCTTGTCGCTGTTGTTCCATTGCCAATTCTGAATAAGGACTGTGGCCCCAGTCTCGCTGATTTAAGCGACTTTCCTCTACCGAAAATTCGTTTGAAATTCAGCACGCCGTAGGGCTTTGGGAATCCTGGTTTACATCAGAAATCATCGTTGGTAGCCTAAGTGGGCTCGGGGGGGCTTGCTTTCAATTCGCATTCGCATTCGCTTTCGACCACCACAGTTCCATAGTTCATTGGAGCCGGTGATCGCCGGTGGATGTTGTACGGGGTTGACCGGGGGACGAGTATGACCACCAAGGCCACGCCGTCGGCGAAAAAGTCTACGCTGACCATTCGTAAGCAATCGGCTCTTTTGCCTGCAATACTTTTAGCGCTCACCGCGTTGCTGTTCGTCGCATATGCCTTGCCGTCGGACTACAGCAAGATCGCGACGCTCTTCGGCGTGAAAAGCAACAACCCGACCGCAAGCGATGTCCTCACGGGGGCAGGCGACATGTTCTCAGAAGAGAACGACACGCTTAGAACCGCCTTCTGGTCCGAATTTGGCGTGCATCCGGTTCGCTTCGTCGGCGAGGTGGCGTTCCCGCTCTTCAAGGCCTATCTTGAGATACTCGGTCGAGACTTTATCGACATCATCCAGAAGGTTGTCGGCACGGCCGGCGTCATCGCCCTCTACTCGCTCATTCCCGGTCTTGCCGGTCTCATTTATCGGCGCCAATTCACATATTGGTTCCTGGCGTCGTTTGCCGTTCTTCTGGCCATTAATGCCTCAGGCCTATTTCCGAAGTTGAGCATTGGTGGCGACCCGATGCCGAGTTCGGGCAAGCTATTGTTTTTCTTGCTGGCCCAGATTGTCGTTCTGCTTGTGGCCTACCGTCTGAGGCGCCATGGCTCAAGCATCAGCCGTTTGCCGGCCAATATTCATAACTGGGTTTTGACGGGTCTGCTCATCGGCGCAGGGTACCTCATCTACGCCACGTGGGACCCCTTATCTTCGCCCGAACTCGACGCTCACATGAAGGGCATTCAAGACACCATTGCGGCAAGCGAGAATGAAAAAGCGGGCAAGGCCTCCGCTGGCTGGCGGGACTGCGGCGAGGCGCATTGCCCAGGGCTTGCGCGCCTTGAAGCTGGCCGGGCTGCGCCAATCTACGTTGGACTCTACGAGGTGACCTACGGAGAGTGGGCTGCTTGCGAGAACGCGGCACCCAGCCTCTGTCCGAAGAAGGAGCGGCCGACATCGACAGGGACCGACCGTCAAGCGATCGAGGTGAGCTTTGACGAAGCGAAGGCCTATGCGCAATGGCTGAGCAAGCAGACGGGCGCATCGTACCGTTTGCCATCAAGGCCGGAATGGGACTACGCGGCCCGTGCCGATGCTGCGGCTGATGCGGCTTGGTCGTTCGGCAACAATCAGGACGATCTGGGAGAATACGGCTGGTGGGGAAACATGGGCGCCGAGCATGGTCGCCATGTCGGTCGGTTAAAGCCAAATGGTTTCGGTCTCTACGATGTGCACGGCAATCTCTCCGAATGGTTCGATCCCTGCCGGCGGGCGGACGGGACGGCGGAGGAGCCCTGCACAGATCAAGTCGCCAAAGCGATCGGCGGGCGATTCAACGAATTGCCGCGAGAATTGCGGCTTGATGCTGCCCCGATGACGAATGGTCATTGGGGCAATGCCGGTTTCCGCCTCGTCCGGGATGCAGGTGACAACCCGCCGACGATACCTCCACAAATCCCAGAGAGCAATGAGCCCGGCGCTACGGCCAAGTCCGCGGACCGTCTGCCGGAGCTCCCGCCGCGCTCAACATGGTCGATCCTTTCGACAGGATTTTCAGGCCTGATCTTCAAATGGGAAGTGATTCTGCTCGGCTTGCCTCTCCTCTATACGCTGTTCCGAAATACGGGAGCATGGACCAACCAGAAGCCCAAAAATATTGTGATCTGTATCGACGGAACGAGCAACAATCCCGATCAGGTCGACCAAGGCTTCGCGTCCACGACCAACGTTTACAAATTGTTTCGGATGTTAAAGTCCGACAAGGAGGAGATGTTCGAACCGTTCGACCTTCTGAACGCGTCCCTGTGCAAGCGCTATGATGGCAAACAGATCGGCCTCTATTACGCAGGCGTCGGCAATCATTTCGACAACGACCCCCTGTTAGGATTTTTTGGGCTGGCAGCAGGCCTGGGGTCTGAGGACCTTGTGGAGCGGGCCTACCTCGATCTCGTGCGTGTGTACCGCCCCGGCGATCGGGTGTTCATCTTTGGATTCAGCCGCGGAGCCGCGATCACACGGCTACTTGCGCGGGCGATAGATGCACGCGGCGCGCCGCGCACAGTTTGGACTATCAAGCTCTTCGGCAAACACAGGACTTTATGGACGTCGAAAGACAAGCGGCCGGTCCCGATAGAGGCCATTGGCTGTTGGGATACGGTTGGCTCGTTCGGCATCGCCAAAACCATAGGCGGTGTCAACTTGCAGCAGATCAATCTGTTCCGCGACATGTCGGTGCCGGAGAATGTTCGCCACGCCTATCACATGGTGGCACTTGACGAGCGCCGCCAGGAGTTTGAGCCGACGCTGATGGATCCAGATCCAAACCGTCCCGAGCGAATCATCGAGGTGTGGTTTGCGGGCGATCACGCCAACATCGGCGGCGGCTGGGCGACCGATCGGTTGTCGGATGTCACGCTCGAATTCCTTTTGCGCCGCATAAGCAGCGGCTATGCCGACACTAAGGAAGGGGCCGGCAAGGAGGATTGGGGACTGCATCTCGTGGCTTGGAAAGCCGACAAGCTCGAGCACTGGAAGCGCCAGGATCTCGATCCGCACGTGGTCGATCCGGACGCCCTTGGCCAGATTCAGCTCTCGTTCAGCCATGCGTTCAACTACCGGCCGCGCAAGGTGCCGCCCCATGCGATCATCCACGACACGGTGTTTGAGCGCATGGTGTCGTCGCTACCGCTGTATGCACCTCAATCGCTCTTCGATCTCAACGACGAACTCGACCGGCGGCGCGATCTGATCGACGGCCAAGTCGCCAAGCTGAGTGAAAGCAAGATTTTGTCCGATGACGATCTCAAAAAGATCGAAGGATATAAGATGAAGCTTCGTCTCAATCGCTTCGAGGAATACTATCGCGATAGACTTCTGCCGTCATTCAGCAGCGAATTCGTCGCCAAAGAGATCATTCTCGCCAATGGGCAGGATGGATCTCTTAAAGTCGACGATCCATCAAGTGCGATTGTGCCGCTGAATAGCCGGGTGGCGGTGGCGGCGAGCTAGAGCCTGTCGGGCGGCCTAAAGCGAGATTCTGCTTTTCCGCCAAGAATGATCAGGACTCAATGAGGTGTGCTCGCATACCTGCCCACTCGGCATATAAACTCGCTTGAGCCTTTTCATGTCGTGAGCACATTGCGCCTTTTTTGATACCTGAGAAGCACAGGCGGCTTGATGATCAGTCCTAGGCTAATGGCGCTTCTGGCCCATCTCGACGAACGCAGTTTGCAGCACAATGGGTGGTCGGGACTAGCCCACTGCTGTCCGGTTTAGCATAAAGCGAGTTCCGGTTGTCGGTGGTCGCGGGTGGGTTCTGGTGGCGGCTTGTGGAGGTCGTCCAGCGGTCTGAGGTGCATGAGGTTTGTGCGGA
>JALHQM010000043.1:0-16197 GCA_022841965.1 Hyphomicrobium sp.
TTCCCCACACTCAGCAGGCTGGTGTGGGGCATACCGTCACGAGGTGCTTGCAGCGCGTGACGAGTATGGGGCTAGCTCTTGCATCATACACGCAAGGTGCACAATGCCGGGCCGCGTTTGGCAATACTATCAGCAAAGGGTGGCTGCGGGCCAGATCGAAAACGATTCGGCGCAAGCGCGTATCGTTGAGCGGCTCGATGAGCTTGCGATCGCGCTTGAGGGACATCGTCCGGAGCGCTCTTCGCCGCTCTCGATCTTTCGTGTGACGAAGCGCGCAGCACAGAAGTCGCCGCGCGGTTTTTACATTTGGGGTTCGGTTGGCCGCGGCAAGACGATGATGATGGACCTCTTCCATTTCGCCGTCGGCTTTAGTCCGCGGCGGCGGGTTCACTTCCATCAGTTCATGGCTGAAGTGCATGAGCGCATCGCGCGGGGGCGGGCAACGACCGATGGCGATCCGATCCCCTATGTCGCGGCCGAGATTGCGGGTGAGGCGCAGCTGTTGTGTTTCGACGAGTTCCACGTGACGGATATCGCCGATGCGATGATCCTTGGGCGGCTGTTCAAAGCCTTGTTCGAGCGGGGCGTCATCGTCGTCGCGACGTCGAACGTGCCGCCAGAGCGGCTGTACTGGAATGGCCTCAATCGCCAGCTTTTCCTACCTTTTGTGGCCATGCTCGACGAGACGCTGGATGTCGTGGAGATCGACGCGGCAAAGGACTACCGCTTGGACAAGCTGCAGGGGCGGCCTCTCTATTTCCATCCAGCCGACGCGGCGGCACGGCGCGAGATCGATGCGATTTGGTTGCGATTGACGGGGTCGGAAGAGGCCAGCCCCGCCGGGGTTGAGTGCAATGGCCGGATCGTTCTGGTGCCGCGCGCGGTTTCGGGGGTGGCGCGGTTCTCGTTTGCCGACCTGTGCGCGCAGCCTCTGGCGGGTCCCGACTATCTCGCCATCGCGCGGGTGTTCCCCACGATCATCATCGAGGACATTCCGCTTCTCACACCCGACCGGCGCAATGAAGCCCGGCGGTTCATTACGCTCATCGATACACTTTATGACCGGGGGACGTGTCTGGTGGTTTCGGCGGCGGCGGAACCGGACAAGCTCTATCCGGCAGGCGACGGGGCAGACCTTTTTGTCAGGACGGCATCACGGCTGATGGAGATGCGCAGCGCGGCGTACCTCGTCGATCGCGGAGCAGATTTGAACGCTGGCGGCGGCCGGACGTAGCGCGCTTGGCGGCAAGACCGGCGTTTTTCTCCCTGCAGGCTTGAGGGCGGCGGCGTTTCGGCCTACGAACGGACAGGTTGTCTTCGCACTTGCGGAATGGCAGGGCAGGGACCTCGCATGGGATATCTGGGTCCGCGGCTCATCCGCGGGGTTGGTGACGGGAGATTGGTTTGCGATGGCGCGTACGAAGATTGCCCTGATCGGCGGCGGTATGATCGGTGGGACCCTGGCGCATCTCATCGGGCTCAAGGAGCTCGGCGACGTGGTGCTGTTCGATATTGCGGAGGGGTTGCCGCAAGGCAAGTCGCTCGACATCGCGCAGTCTGGTGCGGTCGAGGGGTTCGATTGCAACTTGAAGGGTACGAACGCCTACTCCGACATCGAAGGCGCCAGCGTCTGTATCGTGACGGCTGGCGTGCCGCGTAAGCCCGGAATGAGCCGCGATGATCTGATCGGCATCAATTTGAAGGTGATGGAGCAGGTGGGCGCGGGTATCAAAAAGTACGCCCCCAATTCGTTCGTCATCTGTATTACGAACCCACTCGACGCGATGGTTTGGGCCCTGCAAAAGTTTTCTGGTTTGCCCCACAACATGGTTTGTGGGATGGCGGGCGTATTGGATACGGCGCGATTCCGGCATTTCCTCGCGGATGAATTCAAGGTTTCGGTGGAAGACGTTTCGGCTTTTGTGCTCGGCGGGCACGGGGACGACATGGTGCCGCTGGTCCGTTATTCGTCGGTGGGGGGGGTGCCGCTACCCGATCTTGTCAAATTGGGGTGGATTCAGCAGGGCCGCCTCGATGAAATTGTCGACCGGACCCGGAAGGGCGGCGGCGAGATCGTGGCACTGCTTAAGACGGGTTCGGCCTATTATGCGCCGGCGGCGTCGGCCATCGCCATGGCCGAGAGCTTCCTGAAGGACAAGAAGCGCGTTCTGCCGACAGCGGCCTATCTCAATGGAGAATATGGGGTAAAGGGGCTTTACGTCGGTGTGCCCGTGATTATCGGCTCGGGCGGCGTGGAGCGCATTATCGAGATCGATCTCAACTCGACCGAGCGGCAAATGCTGATGCGGTCGGTGGAGAGCGTCAAGGGTCTGGTGGACCTGTGCGTCCAGGTGAACCCGCCGCTCGGTGCCTGACCTTTAAAACCCAGGAGGCCTGCCCGGCCTCTTGGTCGCAGCCCCAACAGGGTAGGACCGGCTGGCCCGTTCGGGGGTGGCCGGATCGTTGCCCTCGCGGTTAAACACCCGCGTCTTTTCATCCGCACGACAACACGCCCAGGAGCGCCATGAACATCCACGAGCATCAGGCGAAGGAGCTTTATCGCCAATACGGCATTCCCACCGGTAAAGGTGGCGCCGCATTTACCGTCGAGGAGGCCGTTGCTGCCGCCACGCAGCTGCCGGGTCCGGTTTGGGTCGTCAAGGCACAGATCCATGCGGGCGGCCGCGGCAAAGGTACGTTCAAGGAGAAGGAAGCCGGCGAGAAGGGCGGTGTGCGTCTCGCGAAGTCGGTTGATGAAGTGAAGCAGTTCGCGGGCGAAATGCTCGGCCGGACGCTCGTGACGATCCAGACGGGTGACGCGGGCCGCGTGGTCCGCCGGCTTTATGTCGAGGACGGCACGGCGATCGACAAGGAACTTTATCTCTCTATGCTCGTCGATCGGGCGACGTCACAGGTGTCGTTCATCGTGTCGACCGAAGGCGGAATGGACATCGAGAAGGTTGCGCACGACACGCCGGAAAAGATCGTGACGTTGTCGATCGATCCCGCGTCTGGCTTCCAGCCTTTCCATGGCCGCAAGATCGCGTTCGCGCTCGGGCTCAAGGGCGATGCTGCCAAGCAGATGCAAGCGGTGGCCGCTAACCTCTATCGGATGTTCATCGAGAAGGACATGAGCCTTCTGGAAATCAATCCTCTGGTTGTGACGAAGGACGGCAATCTGATCGCGCTCGACGGCAAGATGGATTTCGATTCCAACGCGCTGTTCCGGCATCCGGAGATCGTCGCCTATCGCGATCTGACGGAAGAAGAGCCGAGCGAAATCGAAGCCTCGAAACACGATCTGGCGTTCATCAAGCTCGATGGAAACATCGGTTGCCTTGTCAATGGCGCGGGTCTGGCGATGGCGACGATGGACATCATCAAGCTGTACGGCGCGGAGCCGGCCAACTTCCTCGACGTGGGTGGTGGCGCTTCGAAAGAGAAGGTGCGGGAAGCGTTCAAGCTGATCCTTGCAGATCCGGCCGTCAAAGGCATTTTGGTCAACATTTTCGGTGGGATTATGCGCTGCGATATCATCGCGGAAGGCGTGATTGCTGCGGCGCGCGAGATGGCGATCACGGTTCCGCTTGTCGTCCGTCTGGAAGGCACGAACGTTGAGCTCGGTAAGAAGATGCTGGCCGAATCCGGTCTGAAGATCGTCCCCGCGGACGATCTCGCCGATGCCGCTCGCAAAATCACCGACGAAGTGAAGAAGGCTGCCTGATCATGTCCGTACTCATCGATAAAAATACGATCACCATCTGCCAGGGCATCACCGGCAGCCAGGGGACGTTTCATACCAAGCAGGCGAAAGCCTACGGCACCAAGGTCGCCGGGGGCGTGACGCCGGGTAAGGGTGGGACGAACCATCCCGACGCCGACCTCGCCGACGTACCGATGTTTAACACGGTGCTGGAAGCGAAAGCGAAAACTGGGGCCACGGCGAGCGCCATTTATGTGCCGCCGCCGTTTGCGGCGGATGCGATCCTTGAGGCCATCGACGCTGAGATCCCACTGATCATCTGCATCACGGAAGGCATTCCGGTGATCGACATGATCCGCGTGAAGCGGGCGTTGACGGGTTCGAAGTCGCGGCTCGTGGGGCCGAACTGCCCCGGCGTGCTGACGCCTGGCCAGTGCAAGATCGGGATCATGCCGGGCAACATCTTCTTGAAGGGCTCTGTCGGCGTTGTGTCGCGGTCGGGGACACTCACCTATGAAGCTGTGAAGCAGACAACGGACGCCAAGCTCGGGCAAACCACAGCGGTGGGAATCGGCGGCGACCCGGTGAAGGGCACGGAGTTCATCGACGTGCTCGACCTGTTCCTCGACGACCCGGAAACGCAGTCGATCATCATGATCGGTGAAATCGGCGGTTCGGCGGAAGAAGAAGCCGCCGAATGGTTGCAGGCGCAGGCCAAGAAGGGTCGCCGGAAGCCGATGGCCGGGTTCATCGCGGGCGGTTCGGCCCCTCCGGGGCGGCGCATGGGTCATGCGGGTGCTATTATTTCGGGTGGCAAAGGCAAGGCAGAAGACAAGATCGAAGCCATGCAGAAAGCCGGAATTGCCATGGCGGATAGCCCGGCGGCTCTGGGTACGACGCTTTTGAAGGTCCTCGGCAAGTAGGCCGGCCGAACCCATCAGGTTATGCAACTTTCAGCACTGACAGCAAACAGCGGCGCTGCGGGGATCACCCCTGCAGCGCCGCTGTTTTTAGGCGTTTTGGGCGGCTGCCTGAAATTGAGGCCCAACCTGCACTTTCGAGGGTCTTAAAACCTCGGAATAAAGGGAGTAGGGTCCGCATCGTTGCGGTGCAGCAATGCGTTTCGGCGGATTGTCTTGAACCTCTGCTCCCCGCCTCACAGGTAATGTGCGTTCCGCTTTTTTCGATGGGCCATTGGTTCTTATGGACGACTGGCGTCCCGCCCCGGGGCCCCGCTCAGGACACAACAGATGACACGCCACGCGCGCAACGAGCAGTTTCTCAAGACATCTTTTTTGCAGGGAACGAACGCTCCGTATATCGAAGAGATGCAGGAGCAGTATCAGCGCAACCCCGGTTCGGTTTCGGACGAGTGGCGGCACTTCTTCGAGAGCCTCAAAGAAGAGCATCAAACAGAACGTCTCGACGATTTCTCGATGCCGGTTGCCGCAGGAAATGGCGGGCCGTCGTGGGGCGTTCCGTTGGCGGACCTCACGCATCACGACGATATGATTGCTGCGTTGACCGGCGACGAGGGGCCGGGTGCAGCGCAATTTTCGACGCGGTTGCAACAGGGCGCGCAGCAGGCCGGTGTGGAGCTTTCGCCGGCCGTGTCGATGCGGGCAACGCAGGATTCGATCCGCGCATTGATGCTGATCCGGGCCTATCGCGTGATGGGACATCTGGCAGCGGACCTCGATCCGCTGGGCATTTCGGAGCGCAATGTTCACAAGGAATTGCGGGCGGAGACCTATGGCTTCACGGAAGCAGATCTTGACCGGCCGGTGTTCCTGGATCGCTACCTGGGGCTGGAGTTCGCGACCATCCGGCAAATGCTCGGGATTTTGCGGCGCACGTACTGCCGCAAGATCGGCTTTCAGTTCATGCACATCACGAACCCGGCGCAGAAGCAGTGGTTGCAGCAACGCGTCGAGGGCGAGGAAAAGGGCATCAACTTCACCGTGCCGGGCAAGCGCGCGATCCTGAACAAGCTCATCGAAGCGGAGCTTTTCGAGAAGTTTTGCGACATCAAATATACGGGCACGAAACGGTTCGGCCTCGACGGCGGCGAAGCCATGGTTCCCGCGCTGGAGCAGATCATCAAGCGCGGGGGGCAGTTGGGCGTTGCTGAAATCGTGTTCGGTATGGCGCATCGCGGGCGGCTGAATGTGCTGGGCAACGTGCTCGGCAAGCCGCTGCGCGCCATCTTCAACGAATTCAAGGGCGGATCATTCAAGCCGGACGACGTGGAAGGTTCCGGGGACGTCAAGTATCACCTCGGTGCGTCCTCCGACCGGACCTTCGACGGCAACAATGTGCATCTGTCGCTGACGGCGAACCCGTCGCATCTTGAAATCGTCGATCCCGTCGTGCTCGGCAAGGTTCGCGCGAAGCAGGATCAACACGGGTGCGATCCATCCGATCGAACGCCGATCTTGCCGCTGCTCATTCATGGCGACGCGGCCTTCGCAGGTCAGGGCGTGGTGGCGGAATGCTTCGGACTTTCGGGCCTGAAGGGGCATCGTACGGGCGGTTCGATCCACTTCGTGATCAACAACCAGATCGGCTTCACAACGAGCCCGCGCTATTCGCGGTCGTCACCGTATTGTTCGGACGTGGCGCGCATGATCGAGGCGCCGATTTTGCATGTGAACGGGGATGACCCGGAGGCGGTGGTCCATTGTGCAAAGATCGCGATTGAGTACCGGCAGCGGTTCCAGAAGCCCGTTGTCATCGATATGTTTTGCTATCGCCGGTACGGACACAACGAAAGCGATGAGCCGATGTTCACACAGCCGTTGATGTACAAGAAGATCAAGGCACATCCGTCTGTTGTTGAAGTTTATGGCCGGCGGCTGGTTGAAGAGGGCGTGATCGCGCAGGGCGAAGTGGACGATATGCGCGCTGGCGTGCGGGCGCGGCTCGACGAGGAATTCGCGGCGGCCGACACGTATAAGCCGAACAAGGCGGACTGGCTGGATGGGCGTTGGTCCGGGTACCAGCGGGCCGGCGAAGACGATATGGCCACGGCGACGGGGGTCGATGCCGAGACGCTGCGCCACGTTGGACGCCAGATCACGGCTATTCCGAATGAGTTCATGGCGCACAAAACCATCGTCAAGCTGATGGAGCGGCGGCGCGAGATGGTCGACAGCGGTCAGGGGATCGACTGGTCCATGGCTGAGTCGTTGTCATTGGGAACGTTGCTGAAGGAGGGCTATCCGGTCCGGCTTTCGGGGCAGGACAGCGAGCGCGGGACTTTCTCGCAGCGGCACTGTGTTTTGATCGATCAAGAAACGGAGCGGCGCTACACGCCGTTGAAGTACGTTTCGCCAGATCAGGCGAAGTTCGAAGTGATCAACACGATGCTGTCCGAAGAGGCCGTGCTCGGCTTTGAATACGGATACTCTCTGGCCGAACCGAAGGCCTTGGTGTTGTGGGAAGCGCAATTCGGCGATTTCGCCAACGGGGCGCAGGTTCTTTTCGATCAATTTTTGTCGTCGGCGGAGCGCAAGTGGTTGCGTATGTCGGGGCTTGTTTGCCTCTTGCCGCACGGGTTCGAGGGGCAGGGTCCGGAGCATTCGTCGGCGCGGCTGGAGCGGTTCTTGCAGTTGTGCGCAGAAGACAACTGGCAGGTGGCGAATTGCACGACGCCAGCGAATTACTTCCACATTCTGCGGCGGCAGTTGCTGCGCAAGTTTCGCAAGCCGTTGATCATTATGACGCCGAAGTCGCTGCTGCGGCACAAGCGGGTGGTGTCGCACATCAGCGAGCTTGGGTCGAACACGTCGTTTCAGCGCATCTTGCAGGACGACGCGCAGACGCGGCCGAACGAGAAGATCACGCTCGTGCCCGATGACGAGATCGTTCGGGTCGTGCTGTGCACGGGCAAGGTTTACTACGATCTTTACGAGGCGCGCGAGCAGCAGGGCATCGACAATGTCTATCTGTTGCGGGTCGAACAGCTGTATCCGTTCCCGGCGCGGGCTCTGATTAACGAATTGGGGCGCTTCAAATTTGCGGAGATCGTGTGGTGTCAGGAAGAGCCCAAGAATATGGGTGCTTGGCACTTCATGGATGCGAACATCGAATGGGTTTTGACGCACCTGGGCTACATCCACCGGCGGCCGCGTTATGCGGGTCGGGCGGCGGCGGCATCACCTGCGACGGGACAGTTGAGCAAGCATTTGGCCGAGCAGGCCGCGCTTGTGAATGACGCCCTGAAGGGCAGCAGCAAATAGGTATGGTGCGGGACTTCAGGTCCGTAGCCCGAGGCAAGACGAGGACGCGCATGACGATCGAAATCAAAGTGCCGGTGCTGGGTGAGTCGATCACGGAAGCCACGGTGGGGCGGTGGTTCAAGAAACCCGGCGAGGCCGTCAAAGCGGATGAGCCGCTGGTCGAACTGGAGACGGATAAGGTAACTGTGGAAGTGCCCGCACCGGCGGCCGGTGTGATGGGAGACATTCTAGCAGCCCAAGGCGCGACGGTGGCAATTGGCGCGTTGCTCGGGGCGTTGAAGGAGGGTGGGTCTGCTGCTGCGGCGGCAGCCGTCGCACCAAAGCCCGCGAAAGTTGAGACTGCAAAGGCGGCCGCGAAGTCCGCTCCGGCGAAGGCTGCTCCAGCCTCGGCTGCGTCGCCCCCGCCCGCACCTGCGGCACGTAAGGTGCTGGCCGAAGCGCAGATCGATGCGGGTGACGTCGAGGGTTCGGGGCGCCGGGGTCAGGTGTTGAAGGAAGACGCCGTTGAGGCGGTATCGGCCAAGGCAGCAGCACCGGTGGCTGCTCCGGTTCCAGCACCGCCGCCGCGCCGCGAGAGCCCGTCGACGCCGGTGCCGGTGGCGATCCAGGCGCTGAAGGTTCCGTCGACGGTTGGCGAACCAGGGCGGGAAGAGCGCGTGAAGATGACCCGGCTGCGCCAGACGATCGCGCGGCGGTTGAAGGATGCGCAGAATTCGGCTGCGATGCTGACGACGTTCAACGACGTCGATATGAGCGCGGTGATGGCACTGCGGGCGCAGTACAAGGATCTGTTCGAGAAGCGCCACGGCGTGAAGTTGGGTTTCATGGGATTTTTCGTGAAAGCGTGCGTGCAGGCGCTGCGCGAAATCCCGGCGGTGAATGCTGAAATCGACGGCGACGACATTATCTATAAGAATTACTACCATGTGGGTGTCGCCGTGGGCACGGAGCGCGGGCTCGTGGTGCCAGTTCTGCGCGACGTCGACCGCTTGTCGCTGGCAGAAACGGAAATCACGATTGCCGAGTTCGGGCGGCGGGCGCGCGACGGCAAACTGTCGATCGAAGACATGCAGGGCGGCACCTTCACTATCTCGAATGGTGGCGTTTATGGATCGATGCTGTCGACGCCGATCCTGAATGCGCCGCAGTCGGGCATCTTGGGCATGCACCGGATCGAGGAGCGGGCCGTGGTCAAAAACGGGCAGATTGTGGCGCGGCCGATGATGTATTTGGCGCTCAGCTACGATCACCGGATCGTCGATGGCAAGGAGGCGGTGACGTTCCTCGTGCGCGTCAAGGAATGTCTGGAAGATCCGCAGCGGTTTATTCTTGAGCTTTAGTCTCATGTCCGACGCACCACGCGATGCGCCGATGGGCGCGGGCCGTCTTGGATGGCTCGATACCGCGAAGGCGTTGGCCATCGGGTTGGTTGTGTTCGGGCATGCGAGCCGGTCGGTAGAACGGACGGATGGACTGAGCTGGGGCGAGGGACTGCGGCTCGCGGATCAGCTTATTTATTCGTTTCACATTCCGCTGTTCTTCGTGTTGGCGGGATATGCGGCGAGCCTCGTTGCGGGCAGAGGTTTTGGGGCGCAGGCGCGCGGGCTCTTTTGGGGTGTGGCTGTTCCATATCTCGTTTGGACGGTGGCCTGGGTTGGGCTCAAGATCGTGTTCCCGGGTTCAGTGAATGAGCCAGCGGCGTGGAGTGATCTTGCGACGGCGCTATGGCGGCCGGTGGAACACATGTGGTTCCTACAGCATCTGTTGATTGCGCGGTTGTTCTGGATCGCAGTTGACCGTTTGGAGGCCGGCGGATTGAAGGCCGGGAGTGCGATTGTTGTGGCACTTTTTGCAGTCGCGTCGTGGATCGCGACGGTCGAAGGAGAGCCGAGATCTGTCGCGGCGTTGTTGGGCAACATTGCGTTAGTTGGGGTGGGCGCCATCTGGGTGCCGGCGTTGTTAAAGCGTGCGGGCGATGTGCGGCTGTTCGCAGCTGCCGGCATGGCGTTTGTGGCGTGGGGTATTGTTGCGATGCAACTCGGCGCCGACGATCTGGGCCTGATGAGCTTTGTTGCGGCGGTGTTGGCATCGTTCGTGGTGCTCGTAGCCGTGTGGCAATTGCCTCCGCCCTCAGGGCGTTTTGCGCGGACGATTGCGTTTCTGGGTGAGGCGTCGCTGGCGATCTACGTCATCCATTCGATCGTGATCGCGCTCGTGCGCGCGATGCTGCACAAGGCTGGAGCGCTTGACGAAACCGTGCTCATCGCGTTGGGCACAGTGCTCGGGATTGCTGTTCCGGCGGTGCTCTACTGGGCGGCCTTGGCGCTGTCGGTGCGAATGGGTTGGCCGCTGACGCGATATGCTGGTTTGGGAACCGCGACCCGGTCTCACTACATTGCCATCCAGCGACCGGTGCCCGTTGTGGCCACGGCCGCTCCTGCTCGATCCTGAGATCTAGAGAAGAGACCACCACCATGTATGACGTGATCGTGATCGGCACCGGCCCTGGCGGGTATGTCTGCGCTATTCGGGCGGCGCAGCTCGGTATGAAGGTGGCGGTGGTCGAGAAGCGATCGACGCACGGGGGCACGTGCTTGAACATCGGGTGCATCCCGTCGAAGGCGCTGCTGCACGCGTCGGAAGCCTACGACGAGGCGTCGCATCATTTCGCGGCGATGGGGATTAACGTCACGCCGGAACTCGATCTTCAGCGCATGCAGGCGTTCAAGGATGAAGGTGTGAAAGGCAATGTCGATGGCGTTGCGTATCTGTTGAAGAAGAACAAGATCGATAGTTTCCACGGCACCGGGCGTATTGTGGATGCGGGGAAAGTCGGGATCACGTTCATGAACGGTGAGACGTCGACGCTGGACGCAAGGTCGATTGTGATTGCGACGGGGTCGGGCGTTGTATCGCTGCCGGGCATTGAGATCGACGAGGAACGGATTGTCTCGTCCACGGGGGCGCTCACGTTGCAAGAGGTGCCGAAGCGCTTGGTGGTGATCGGGGCTGGTGTGATCGGTTTGGAGCTGGGATCGGTGTGGCGGCGGCTTGGGTCGGAGGTGATCGTCGTCGAATATCTCGATCGTATTTTGCCGGGCATGGATTCAGATGTGGCGCGGACGTTCCAGCGAATTCTCGTGAAGCAGGGGTTCGAATTCCGGCTTGGACAGAAGGTGACGGGCGTGGTGGACGCGGGGGACGCGGGCTTGTCGGTCAGTGTTGTGCCGGCAGTCGGCGACGGGACCGGCGAAACGCTGCTGGCCGATGTGGTTCTCGTCGCGGTGGGGCGGAAGCCGTACACAGATGGGCTAGGACTTGATGAGATTCGGATCGAGCGGGATTCCAAGGGACGCATTGCGGTCAATGACCACTTCGAGACCAGCGTGGCGGGCGTGTACGCGATCGGCGACGTGATCGCGGGGCCGATGCTGGCGCACAAGGCGGAAGATGAAGGCGTTGCGGTGGCGGAAATCATCGCGGGGCAGGCGGGGCATGTGAACTACGACGTGATCCCGGGGGTTGTTTACACGGCACCCGAGGTGGCGAGCGTGGGCAAGACCGAGGATGAGTTGAAGGCCGCCGGTGTCGCTTATTCGGTGGGTAAATTTCCGTTCACAGCGAACGGGCGGGCGAAGGTGAACCGCACCACGGATGGTTTTGTGAAGGTGCTGGCGGATGCTGCGACGGATCGCGTGCTGGGTGTCCACATCATCGGGCCGCATGCGGGCGAGATGATCGCGGAGGCAGCCGTGCTGATGGAATTCGGCGGATCGGCTGAGGATTTGGCGCGGACGTGCCACGCGCATCCGACGCTCACGGAAGCCGTGAAGGAAGCAGCGCTCGCGGCGGGCAAGCGGGCGATCCATATTTAGTTGGCGCGGGGCGACTTTCCTGCGGGGAGCCGGCCGCCACGCTCATTGCGCTTAGCTGCGCGGGTGGGCGGCGTCGTAGACGCGCAACAGCTGGGCGCGGTCGACTTCGGTGTAGACCTGGGTCGTCGAGAGCGATGCGTGGCCGAGCAATTCCTGGATTTGGCGGAGGTCGGCACCGGCTGAGAGCAGGTGTGTTGCGAAGGAATGGCGGAGCGCGTGCGGCGTTGCCGTGGCGGGGAGTTGGAGGGCGTCACGCAGGCGGGCCATCGCGAGCTGGATAATGCGCGGGGAGAGCGGGCCGCCTTTGGCGCCGCGAAAGAGCGGCTGGTCTGGCTCGAGGGTGAAGGGCACAAGGCCGATATAGCGGTCGATGGCGGTTTGGGTGACGGGGAGAATCGGAACGAGGCGTTCCTTGTCGCCCTTGCCGGTGATGCGGATGACGTCGCGGCCGGCCGTGGGTGCGTCGCGCGGTGTGAGCGTCAAGGCCTCAGAGATGCGTAGACCGGAGCCATAAAGAAGAAGCAGCACGGCGGTGTCGCGGGCGCCGATCCAGGTTTCTGCGGCGTCACCGATGGCGTCAACGACGGCTGTGGCTTTCTCGATGGTGAGGGGTTTGGGAACGGCGTGCGGCAGCTTGGGCATGCCGATCCGGAGGATGGCGCGGTTTTCGGAAACGCCGGTGACGTCGAGCCAGCGAATGTACGTGCGCAGAGCGGACATGGTGCGCGACAGGGAGCGGCTGGTCAGCCCGTCCTTGCGGCGTGCGGCCATAAATCCTCGAAAGGCTTTGAGGTCGAGGCGATCGAGATCGGCGAGGCAGGGGGCGTGGCCGAGGTGCCGGCGGAGGAAGGCAAGGAAGTTTCGGAGGTCGCGGTCGTAGGCTTTGATGGTCTCGGGCGAGCGGCCTACGGTGAATTCGAGGTGCGTGAGCCAGCGGGCGAGGGAAACATCAAGGTCGCCGCCGAGTTCGAGTTCTGGTGCTGTGTCGGGCGTCGGGCGGGGGGCTGGCATCGCTCTCCGGGTGCGGCAATGTTTGCAAACGCGAGCCTTAACCGCGCCGGTTAATGAATGGTAAACAGGGCCAACGTAGGGCCTCCGAGGCCGATCTCTTTTTTCCCGCGCTCAATCCAGGAATGCTCCCCACATGCCGAAGCTTCTCGATCCGATCACCATCGGTGACTTCTCGTTGCGCAATCGCATCGTCTTGGCGCCGTTGACGCGGTGTAGGGCGAGCGAGGGCCGTGTGCCAAATGCGATGATGGCCGAATATTATGTGCAGCGGGCAACGGCGGGGATGATTTTGTCGGAGGCGACGTCGGTCGATCCGATGGGGGTGGGGTATCCCGATACACCAGGTATCTGGTCGGATGCGCAGGTGGCGGGCTGGAAGCTCGTGACGGATGCCGTGCATCAGGTGGGCGGCACGATGTTGTTGCAGCTGTGGCATGTGGGGCGGGTGTCGCATCCGCTCTATCTCGATGGTGCGCTGCCAGTGGCGCCGAGTGCCATCCGGCCGGCAGGAACGGTCTCCCTCGTTCGGCCGAAGACGGAGTTTGTGACGCCGCGGGCACTGGAGCGCGATGAGAGTCCCGGCGTCATTGCGGCCTACAAGCTCGGGGCGGAGAATGCCAAGCGCGCCGGATTTGATGGTGTGGAGGTGCATGGTGCGAATGGGTATCTGCTCGACCAGTTCCTACAGGACAAGACGAACACGCGCACCGACGACTACGGCGGTGGGATCGAGAACCGGGCGCGGTTGATGATCGAGGTGGTCGACGCGTGCATTGGGGTTTGGGGTGCCGGCCGCGTGGGGCTCCATCTCGCGCCGCGCGGAGATGCGCACGATATGGGCGATCGCGACCCGATGGCGACGTTCGGCTACGTGGCGGAGCAGATGAAGGCGCGGGGGATCGCTTTTCTGTGCGCGCGGGAGGGGCTGGGGGAGAACCGGATCGGGCCGCAGCTCAAGAAAATCTTCGGCGGCGCCTATATTGCGAACGAGGGATTTACGGCGGAGAGCGCGCAGGACGTGCTCGATCGGGGTGAGGCAGACGCGGTCGCATTTGGGAAACTGTTTATCGCAAACCCTGATTTGCCCCAGCGATTCGCGCTGTCCGCACCCCTCAATGCCCAGAAGCCGGAGCTGTTCTATGCTCAGGGACCGGCTGGTTATACCGACTATCCGGCCCTTTCTTGAGCCTCAACCGTGGCGGAGGAGCAAAAACCCCATAAAAATGTAGGGTTTTTGCACATGCGATAGCGATTCACCGTTGCAAAACGCCGCGACGCACGTACTTTGGCGCCACCGGAGAACCCGACGGTCGCTGAATTGCAGCCGTTGTTTGTGCAAGCGTTTCCTCGATTTCGAGAGCAGCTGCCGCGCGACGCCCATTGCGCCACAGTTTCGTTTCCTCAGTGGTCGCGGACGGTTCAGCCGACATCCGAATTCAATTTCAGGGACGACACACATGGCAAAAGCTGCTGCAAAAGCTACCGTAAAGGCCGCCGCAAAGACGGTCGCCAAGCCCAACACCGTAACGCTCCGCCAGCTCGGCGCGGCCTTGGCTGAAACGCATGAGATGCCGAAGAAGCAGGCCTTGGCCGTGCTCGAGGATCTGGTGGCTATGATCACCAAGCACCTCAAGAAGGGCGACCGGATCCGCATCGGCGGCCTGGGCATTCTGCAGGTGCGCAAGCGTCCGGCACGCATGGGCCGCAACCCGGCCACGGGTGAAGCAATCAAGATCAAGGCTTCGAAGAAGGTCGCTTTCCGCGCCGCCAAGGAGCTGAAGGAAGCCGTCTAAGGTTTTCTTCTTCGGTTACGAGAACGGCCCGCGAAAGCGGGCCTTTTTTGTTTTGTCTAGCGGTGCGCTGATGGGCACTTTGTATGCTGGGTCCCCGTCCGGCTCGCGCGTATGGCGCGCTTGGACGAGGATGACGTTCGGGGAGGTGAGTGCGGCCGGTGCTAGATCGTCTGGCCGGTTTTTTTCCAGTCGGCGACGAAGGTGGTGAGGCCGGAGTCGGTCAAGGGGTGTTTGACGAGGGCCTTCAGGATCGCTGGCGGGATGGTGGCAACGTCGGCGCCAATCATTGCCGCGTCCTTCACGTGGTTCACGGTGCGGATGGAAGCGGCGAGGATGTCGGTGTGGAGGTCCTGATAGTTGTCGTAGATCGTGCGAATTTCGCGGATCAGGTCCATGCCGTTCAAGCCGATGTCGTCCAGGCGGCCGATGAAGGGTGAGACGAAGGTGGCACCCGCCTTGGCGGCGAGCAGTGCCTGTGTGGCGGAAAAGCACAGCGTGACGTTGACCATCGTGCCTTCGGATGAGATGGCTTTGCAGGCTTTGAGACCGTCGAGCGTCAGCGGCACCTTGATGGTCACATTCTTGGCGATCTTGGCGAGGATCTTGGCTTCGCGCATCATCCCGTCGTAGTCGGTGGCGGCGACTTCGGCGGAGACGGGGCCGGGAACGATGGCGCAAATCTCCGCGATCGTCTGTTTGAAATCGCGGCCGGACTTGGCAATGAGAGACGGGTTGGTGGTGACGCCGTCGAGCAGCCCTGTTGCGGCCAAGTCTTTGATCTCGCCCACATCGGCGGTATCGACGAAAAACTTCATCGTGTAGGGCTCCTCGATCGCTGCGGCTTTACTGGAATAGCTTTTCGCCAGCAGCCGGTTCTATGTCTTAGCCACCTGGGTGGTCCCAAGCGGCGCCGGGAATGCTTCTAAACCGTGAGGAGTGGTTTTGGATAGTCTGCTCGACGGCATGGCCAATGGGGAGGCGGGCGCACAGACCCGCGTGCCCGTGCTGATGCCCGTCGCGCTCGACCAGACCTATGACTATGTCGTGCCGCCTGGGCTGGCGCTGGAGCCGGGCGCGTTCGTGCTGGTGCCGTTTGGACCGCAAGTCCGTATTGGCGTGGTGTGGGACCGGCGGTTGGAGACGAGCGAAAAGCCGGTCGATCCGAAAAAGCTGAAGTCCGTGTCGGACCGGCTCGATGTGCCGTGCCTGCCGGTCGTCTCGATGCGGTTTGCGGAGTGGGTTTCGAAGTACACGCTGGCGCCGCTCGGCATGGTGCTGCGGATGATGATGAGCGCGCAAGCCGCGTTCGAGCCGCCCAAACTCAGGACGGGCGTGCGGGCTGTGGAAGGGGCGGCGCTGCCGCCGCGGATGACGCCGGCGCGGACGCGGGCGATGGAGTTGGCTGGCGATGGGCTTATCCGCTCGAAATCCGCTTTGGCAGAGTTGGCGGCCTGTTCGACGGGGGTGATCGACGGCCTCGTACAGTCGGGCAATCTGGTGGAATGCGCGATCCCGCAGAGGATGTGTCCGCAGCCGGACGCGGCGCACCGGGTGACGGAGTTTGGCGAGGACCA
>JALHQM010000043.1:16297-21775 GCA_022841965.1 Hyphomicrobium sp.
GTGGCGTGCGGGCCCGGAGTGGAGCGCGTGGCGGAGGAGGTGCAGGAGCGCTTTCCGGATGCGCGCGTTGCGCTGTTATCGTCGGATCTCATTCCGGGGCTGACTGAGATGCGGGCAGCGATCCATCGCATCGAGGCGGGCGAGACGGACATCATCATCGGCACGCAGATCGTGGCAAAGGGACACCATTTTCCGAATTTGACTTTGGTCGGTGTGGTGGATGGTGATCTCGGGCTGTCGATGGGGGCGGACCCACGTGCGGGCGAGCGGACCTTCCAATTGTTGCATCAGGTGACGGGGCGGGCTGGGCGAGCGTTCGCGGAGGGGCGGGGGCTGATCCAGACGCATCTGCCGGATCATCCGGTGATGCAGGCGATGCTGTCGGGGAACCGCGAGGAGTTCTTGGCGCGTGAGATCGAGATGCGGCAGCGGGGGATGTTGCCGCCTTACGGCCGATTGGCGGCGGTGATTGTCTCGGCGCGTGAGAAAGAACTGGCTGAGCGATATGCGCGCGAGGTGGCGCGGCGGGCACCGGGGTCGGAACGAATTAGCGTTTTGGGACCAGCGGAGGCGCCGATTTTTGTCGTGCGTGGGCGGTATCGCTGGCGGTTGTTGGTGAAAGCGCCGCGCGAGGCGGACATTCAGGGATACTTGCGCGATTGGCTCTCAAGCGTGCCGGAGCCGAAAGGCGATCTGCGATTATCGGTCGATATTGATCCGTATAATTTTCTCTAGAGGCGGTTTACAGCGGGCCGGCGTAGGTGTGCCACCACAGGTCGCCGCTGTTGCCGGCTAAGATCTTCAGGACTTTGATGAGGGCCATGGCGGAGAGGCACCCGGCTATGACGGTTGCGATCAGGACGCTGGCGACGATCAGGGTTGAGGAGAGGCTCCGTTGTCCTTCCTGGCGGAGGCGGCTGGCGCTCCGGCGCTCGCGGCCGATCATGACGGCAACGTAGAGGCCCGAGCCGGGGAGCGGCAGGCTGGCTTTGAAGTCGAGCCAGTGGGGGGAGCGTTGCGGAGTTAGGGCTGCGGCATAAGCGGTGCGCTCCTCGGCGGTGAGGCGGTCTGCCAAGTGGTTCGGCAGGCGGGCGAGGAAGCGGCCGAGTTCGGGCGTTGGTGCCGGGGGCTCGGCCGGCGGGGTTTGGAATGGCAAGGCCAGCGAAACCATGTCGACCTCTAATTGTGCAATACAGCCTAGGGTTGCATTATTGTCTTAAGACTATCTTTTGGTGGCGCCGAAGGTCGCAATATCGTTGAGGGTTCTGTTCCATTTTGTTGGTGAATGCATGAGTATCTGGCGGCTGATGGTGGCTGGCTTGCGTGAGGTCGCGAACCACGCCGTCTGGATCGCGCCGTTGGCCTCTGGCCGTTGGCATTTGCGGCTCGTGCCTATCCGTGCGGCATTCGTGCGTCTCAGCGGCGGTTGATGCCTTGTGAGGCCCATGATACACGAAGCGCGCATTGGTAGAGGGGGCCGCGCGGGGAAGACATTTCGCGCCCGTCTTTGGCAATACAAATCCCACTGGAAGCAGGGACGTCTTGGCTCTTTCATGAGCTGGAGCGGGCCCTCATCAGCGCACGAAAGCGGTCGACGTGGCAACAGACGAACCCCTGATGGCGAGTGTGGCGGGGCGGTACGCTTCGGCTTTGTTCGAACTGGCAAGTGACGAAGGCAAAGTTGCCGAGGTTGAAGGCGATCTGGCGAAGTTTCAGGCGCTCAGCAATGAGAGCGCAGACTTCGTGCAAATGATCCGCAGCCCGGTCATCTCGTCGGATGATCAGGAAAAGGCCCTCGGAACCGTTTTGGCCAAAGCCGGCATCGGCGCTTTGACGATCAATTTCTTCAAGCTCTTGGCGAAAAATCGCCGGCTGTTTGCCGCGTCGGATGTGGTGCGCGATTTCCAGTCGCTGGCTGCAAGAGCACGCGGTGAGGTGCGCGCGGAAGTGACAGCCGCAGCCGCGCTCACGGATACTCAGGTTGCCGGCCTCAAGGCAGCGCTGAAGACTGCCGTCGGCAAGGATGTGACTCTGGAGCAGAAGGTTGATCCGTCGATCCTGGGTGGGCTCATCGTGAAGCTGGGCAGCCGCATGGTGGATAATTCGCTGAAAACTAAGCTGGAGAGCATGAAGTTCGCTCTCAAAGGCAGCGTATAGAGAATTCTGGGAAGCCCGGTGCGCGATCTGCGGCCGGGCTTTTGTCTTGAATAAATATCGACGCGGGCCGCGCGCATTGTGCAATGGACCGCGACAGGGACAATCGAGAAGGCAAGAGGTTTAGGCACATGGAAATCCGGGCCGCAGAGATCACTTCGATCCTGAAGGATCAGATCAAGAATTTCGGCAAGGAGGCCCAGGTCTCCGAAATTGGACAGGTGTTGTCGGTGGGCGATGGTATCGCTCGCGTATACGGCCTCGACAATGTTCAGGCCGGTGAACTTGTCGAATTCCCCGGCAACATTCGCGGCATGGCGCTGAACCTCGAATCCGACAACGTCGGCGTCGTGATCTTCGGCGACGATCGCACCATCAAAGAAGGCGACACGGTCAAGCGGACCGGCTCGATCGTCGACGTTCCGGTGGGCAAGGGTTTGCTCGGCCGCGTGGTCGACGGATTGGGAAATCCGATCGATGGTAAGGGGCCGATCAAATCGGACGTGCGCATGCGCGTCGACGTGAAGGCTCCGGGCATCCTGCCGCGCAAGTCGGTGCATGAGCCGATGGCCACGGGTCTGAAAGCGGTTGATGCGCTGATCCCGATCGGCCGTGGTCAGCGCGAGCTGATCATCGGCGACCGTCAGACGGGCAAGACCGCGATTATTCTCGACACCTTCCTCAACCAGAAGCCGGCAAACGCAGGCACGGATGAGACTGAAAAGCTTTACTGCGTCTATGTTGCCATCGGCCAGAAGCGGTCGACGGTCGCGCAGTTCGTGAAGGTTTTGGAAGAGCGCGGCGCGCTGCAGTATTCAATCGTCGTCGCTGCAACCGCGTCTGACCCGGCGCCGATGCAGTATCTGGCTCCGTTCACGGGTTGCACGATGGGCGAATACTTCCGCGACAACGGCATGCACGCCGTGATCGCGTATGACGATTTGTCCAAGCAGGCCGTTGCCTATCGTCAGATGTCGCTCCTGCTGCGCCGCCCGCCGGGCCGCGAAGCCTATCCTGGCGACGTGTTTTATCTCCATTCTCGTTTGCTCGAGCGCGCGGCCAAGATGGGCGATGGCGCCGGCAAGGGTTCACTGACGGCGCTGCCGGTCATCGAAACTCAGGCCAACGACGTCTCGGCCTACATTCCCACAAACGTGATTTCGATCACCGACGGTCAGATCTTCCTCGAAACAGAACTCTTCTATCAGGGTATCCGTCCGGCGGTGAACGTCGGTCTGTCGGTGTCGCGCGTCGGCTCGTCGGCGCAGACGAAGGCGATGAAGCAGGTGGCCGGCAAGATCAAGGGCGAGCTTGCCCAGTATCGCGAAATGGCCGCCTTCGCACAGTTCGGTTCGGACCTGGATGCTGCCACGCAAAAGCTGCTCGCGCGCGGCGCTCGCCTCACGGAACTTTTGAAGCAGTCGCAGTTCTCGCCGCTCAAGATGGAAGAGCAGGTTGCGGTGATCTTCGCGGGCACGCGCGGTTATCTTGATGCGCTGCCGGTTGCTTCAGTGGGCAAGTTCGAGCAGGCGCTGCTGGCCGGGTTGCGTGACGAAAAGTCGATCCTGTCATCGGTTGCGGCTGAAAAGGCGCTGTCAGGCGAGACGGAGAAGAACCTCGTGGCGTTCCTCGACAAGTTTACCAAGAGCTTTGTCGCTTAACGTTCAGCTCGCGCTCAAGGAGACGGCTCCATGCCGAGCTTAAAAGACTTACGAAACCGCATCACCTCAGTGAAGGCGACGCGCAAGATCACGAAGGCCATGCAGATGGTGGCCGCCGCGAAACTGCGCCGTGCGCAGGAAGCCGCGACGGCCGCGCGTCCCTATGCTGAGCGGATGGACAAGATCCTGGCGAACCTCGGTGGGCGTGCGATCCGGGAGACCGCGTCGCCCTTGCTCGTAGGCAACGGCAAGGATCAGGTGCATCTGCTTGTCGTTATGACGGCGGAACGCGGTTTGTGCGGCGGTTTCAACTCGAATATTGCCAAGCTCGCGCGGGTCGATGCGAACCGGTTGATGGCTGCAGGCAAAACGGTGAAAATCCTGACGGTTGGCCGTAAGGGTGCCGACAACCTGCGCCGTGATCTCAATCGCAACATCGTCGAGCGCCGCGAACTCACGGGCGTTCGTCAGCTGGGGTACAAGAACGCGGAAGACATTGCCGACCGGTTGCTTGCGATGTTCGAGGCGGGGGAGTTCGATGTCGCGACGCTCTATTTCTCCGAATTCAAGTCGGTGATTTCGCAGAAGCCGACGGCGCTGCAACTCATCCCGGCGAAGTTGCCGGAATTGTCCGACACAAAGGACACGAGCGGCGCACAGGCGATTTATGAATATGAGCCCGACGAGGAGCTGATCCTTGGGTCGCTTCTGAAGCGCAATATTGCGACGCAGATCTTCCGTGGGTTGTTAGAGAACGCGGCTTCCGAACAGGGCTCTCGCATGAGTGCCATGGACAACGCGACGCGCAACGCGGGCGACATGATCAACAAGCTGACGATCAAGTACAACCGTCAGCGGCAGGCGAACATCACGAAGGAACTGATCGAAATCATCTCAGGCGCGGAAGCACTCTGAGGCGGCGCGCGGCGGTCTGCTGCGCGAGGTTGCGATGATGATCAGGACCGGACGACGACCAAACACGTTGGGCTCATGGCAAACCCGCCGGGCGCAACTTACGAACTGAGAACGAGGAACGGGCAATGGCACAGAATATCGGTAAGATCCGTCAGGTCTTGGGCGCAGTCATCGACGTGCAGTTCGATCAGAAGCTGCCGGAGATCCTGAACGCTCTTGAGACGACCAACGGCGGCAATCGCCTGGTTCTCGAAGTGGCTCAGCATTTGGGCGAGAATACTGTGCGCGCCATCGCCATGGATTCGACGGAAGGTCTGGTGCGTGGCCAAGACGTGATCGACACGGGCACGCCGATTTCGGTGCCGGTGGGCGAAGAGACGCTCGGACGCATCATGAATGTCATCGGCGAGCCGGTGGACGAAGCAGGCCCGATCAAAACGAACGCTGTTCGCGCCATCCATCAGTCAGCGCCCACATTTGCCGAGCAGGCGACGGAAGCGCAGATCCTTGTGACGGGTATCAAGGTGGTGGACCTGCTGGCGCCTTATGCGAAGGGTGGCAAGATCGGTCTGTTCGGTGGTGCCGGCGTGGGCAAGACCGTTCTCATCATGGAACTGATCAACAACATCGCCAAGGTTCACGGCGGCTACTCGGTGTTCGCTGGCGTCGGCGAGCGCACGCGTGAGGGCAACGATCTCTATCACGAGATGATCGAATCGAACGTCAACATCAACCCGAAGAAGAACAA
>JALHQM010000044.1 GCA_022841965.1 Hyphomicrobium sp.
CCCCCGTGGCAGAAAGGGAATATCATGGAGACGAAGGAATTTCCTGCTTGTGACGTGCTGTCAGTCGTGACCGGGCGGCTCGTCGGCAAGATGGCCGGCGTTTACGAAGTGCTGAATTGGATGACTGGCGAGAGCCTATTCACCCATCAGCTCCCGCGCGTCGGCGATGAGGCCCGCCCTGTTCTCGTCGCCGCCCACCCTGACCTGCAGAAGGCAATCAACGAGGCCGATCAGGTCAACCGAGATAACTGGAACGAGTGGCTTCAAACGTGGCAGGACCGCTACGGCCCCGTGATTGCAATACCGAAATTCGGTGCCGACACGCACGAGCGCATCGACCCTATGTCAGAACTTTCCGAGAAGGTTCACCCAGACAAGATCACCATAGTCGCACTACCGCGATCCTGAGCAGACACCGTCAGAGGAGACATTAATGTGGGTACTGTGCTTAAACGACATGAGAGCATCGCAGATTGAAATCTTGTCGCCCGTTGCGAGGGCCGAAAGCCGCGAAGCTCTACAAGCTATGCTAGACCGCGAAAAAACCGACCCCTACAACGATGGGCGCTGGGGCAAGGCTTACCGCAGTGGCGGCCCGCTGGAATGGTTTAATCCTCCGTGGGACAGCGATAGCCATCGTCATTTCGTCAATGTAGGCACTCGCGAGGACGCAGCCCGACAAGCGGCCGAACGATGGGAGGCGCAAGTGATGAGTCTCCCTCAATGCTAAACAGGGAGTAAAAGCGATGGCTGATGTGCCGAACAAAATGTACTGGATGGGTCAACCTATTGACGACATGCCGCGCGACGAACTGATTCAGATCATCAGTGACCTCGACGCCCAACTCGCTGGACATTATACGCCCAATGCCATTCGCGCCCGCGCTTTGGGGTCAGTTGAGATGATTAAGCGGGGCGAGGTAAAAGACAACCGCCCCCCTTCTAGCCCAATCTTAAGCGATGACTGAGGAACAGCTACAGGAAAGGCTTGCGGAGCGGCGCATATGTGAGGCCGAGCACGGCGCTTTGCGGGTGCCCCACAACGGATTCGGCTGGACCGGAACGCGCTGCTCTAAATGCGGTTTCATGTTCTTCGGGGAATGGGAGCCGGGCTTCCCCACTCCTGGCCAACCACCACAACACCAATAGGAGGAGAAGGATGGGAGTAGACCGTACCGATTATCTGATGTTTGGAGCCGACATAGGCGCCGGCGATTTCGATCTCGACAAATTTGAGCCAGAGATCGACGGCGCACCCGGAAGGTGCTTCGACATCGTCTATGACGGCATGGGCGGGCAATACTGCCTTGCCGGTCAGATCATCGCAAAAAGCGAGCCCTACGAAGGATTTGAAATGGCAAAAATCGAGAAGCTGGACTTCGACCGGGAGGGTTTGGCCAAAGCCGTTTCCGAGCGGCTGGGCCGAGCAGTGATGCCGGAAGATTTTTCCCTGATACTGTTCTCTCATTTCAGTTAGGGCCTCCGCTATCTCCCTGAGAGAGCCCGAGGGCTATCAGGGCGTAGCGGGCGAGTTGGATCATTCGTGATATAGTTTCCGCTGGTGATTTGGAGGACTGAACGATGAGCGAGAACAAGATCACGCGCGAAGAAATGGTTGAATGGTTTGGCTCTGAAGCGCCAATCGAAGCCATCAATCTCATATGGAATTCGGATGGCTCAAAAACGATCGGAGAAATAAGAGCGGAACTGCGCGCGATGGGAGAGCGAAAACGGGCGGGTGATGCTACCGCCCGGTAGTGCTTAGGCCGAATGGGCGCTTTACTGCCACCCCTCCCACCATTCCTGCACTACAGCGGCAACAATGAGCAGGACGACAACGATCAGATACGCTTCAATGAAGGAAAGCCAGTATCCGGTCATTCCGCAGGCCCGACAAGCGCCCTCGCCTCGACCCTGGCAAAATGCTCATGGGCCAGCCGTAGCCAGCGCTGGACGTGCTTCGGTGCCGGCCCCGGCCTGACGACAACCAGACCGAGTTGACGCGCCTTGTTCCGTACCGAATCCACGGGATGGCGAGGAAACGCCGCAGCCAGATCCTCCCCCGATGGCCGCCGGCATACTTCGTACATCGCCCGCAGCCGCAGGATTTCCTTGTTGGTCCAGTGGGCGTATTTCACTGGTCAGTTAGGCTGGTTGTTTTTCAGGATGGCCCGCATGTCGTTCTTGAGATCGGCAATCGCGACCCGGAAGGTTTCGCCAAGCCGGTCGATGGCCTTGTCGAAGTCGGGAATCTTCACGTAATTGTCGCGGCCGTATATCTCGACATCGCGGACCTTCTTCTCGACATCGGCTATATATTGGCGCACTGACATACCGACTTCTCCGAAGTTGCGATCCTGGCTGCGCTGGCTATCTTCAAATTTCTCTTCGAGAAGCTTGACTTCAGCGATTATCTTTTCCCTCTCGTCCCCAACATGCTTTTTGAATTCGGCGCGCATCTGCTCGACAAATCGGCCGGCCCCAAACCACATTCCCGTCCATGTGATCAGGAAGCCGAGCCCGCCGAGCCCCAGCGTCACCCATTGATAGACCGTCATTCCGTTGTTCTCCTAGCCGCCGTCCGCTAGGATAAGTCCCAGCCTCCAGTAAGGGTTACTCTTCACTGTGGGGTCAGGCTCGTCACAACGTTGCTGCGCTGTGGCGGGCCGCTTCGTTATTTCTTGTTGCACTGCTCGCGATAGGTCAGTTCGTTCGCGAGCAGCCGCCGCTTGACGGCGGGAGAGGCTTCGATCCTGCCCTCGCCCTTCGCCACGATCACCTGGTTGTAGACCTGACAGAACGAGTCCACCTGCTCCGGCGTGCAGCTACTTAGGCTCAAGGCCGCGCAAAGCAGCATCAACTTCCTCATCTGACATCCTGTTCACTTTTTCGAGGATCGCCTTGCCGGCCGCCGTCTTGGCAAGGATCGATTGCGAAACCTCCGCAATCGCCTTGTCATAGCCCTGAGATATCAACTCGCGCGCATTTGCCCACGACATGATCTTGTTCACAATCTGAAGCAGTGTGAGCGCGAGCGATACCCAGGTCATTTGCTGACGTTCGCCGGCGCTGCCATTTCGATCGGAGCGGACTGCTCAAGCTTGATCGACTGCACCTCGGGAAGTGCCGCGGCATTCGCCACCATGTTGTTCGGCGTCTTGTTGATCATGCTCCAGATGACGCCGCCGATGGTGATGATGGCGCCGACGATATCGAGCATCACGCCATCGGAAATCCACCCCTTGGCCACCAAGAAGCCGCCGCCGAAGGTGAGGATGTGCCGCAGGATGCCGCTGATCTGTTGCCAGTTCATTTTGATAGTTCTCCTTTAGTGATTGCGTGATGCCGTCACGCGGCGGTTTAGGTCAGACGTAAGCCCTGCCGCTCTCCAGCGAGGCGCGAACCTGCTTCGTCGTCATTCCGGTATGCAGCTCGTAATGCGGATAGTCCTTCGAGGATTTCCAGTCGCCTCCCCAATCGAGTTCAAGGACGGCGGGCTTGGTCAGCTTCCTCAGTTTCAGATAGGCGTCGGTCTGCGCCTTGGTTGCGCCCGTGAAATAGGTTTTGCCGTCGAATATCCCCACATCGAAGGCGATGCCGAAATTGTGGTTGGACGATCCAGCCGGCGCGTTGGTCACGACCTTGCCGGGCCTGCTTCGGCCCTGAGCATAGATTGCGGTCTGTTCGGCGTAGGTCCGGCCGCCTGACAGGATTTTCACCGTGTACGGGAACACCTTGGCGGCCACGAGGAATTGACGGGCGGCCCGCTGGGCCTTTGGAACCAGAGAGGCTATGTTTTCCTCGGTCCTCGGATCGAACGTGCCGTAGGTCTTCGCTGTGGCTGCTGAGAGCTTGTCCCACGCATCGGCCGCGCCTTGTGTTAGCGGCCCCCAGCTTCCGTCGAGACTGCCGGAATACAACCCGCTGGCCTTTGCCAACCGCTGGAAGAAGAGAGTATCTTTCTTAAAGACAGCGGCGACCATCATGCAGCCCTTTTCAATTGTTGCCGCTCGCGTTCGCATGTGCGGCAAACTCGGTTTTTATATCCGTCAGTTCCAACGACAGTTCGCGTATTGTCGGCGTCGTACAGGTGCCCGTGCACACAATGCGTTTTGGCAAGGTTTCGTCGGCGACGGTTTTCCTGCAACGTGACCGCCTCTAGATGAGAGGGCTTCACGCAAGCTCGGTTTCGGCAAAGATGGTCAACCTCGAAGCCCTCCGGAATCTCTCCGCAGAAGATTTCATACGAAGCGCGGCTGGCGGTTGTCTGGCTCCACTTATCGCCACGCTTTACAGCGAACGTACCGTAGCCGTTGCTCCGCTTCCCGCCGGTCCAATTCCAGCACCCCTCGAAACCGGACAGGTCCGTGCGGCTCATCAGCCGCTCAAACACACCATCGGAATCCTTGCGCCGATGGGGGTTTTCCGCGTTCACCTGGTCGAGCAGCGTCTTGATGCTCTTAGCTAGCCGCCAAGCCATTCAGAATTCTCCAATGTTTCTAGTTGGTTGATTCAACCGCCGCTATCGCGGTGGAACCCGGCGATCACAGGTTGAACCCGGCTCGGTTGTGTGGTTAGATTTTTGCCCGGTGGAGAGGGCCTATGGATTGGGTTCGCACAGCGATAGCCACAACCGTGATTGTCGCTCTCCTGATCATCGCATCCTGCCATCCGGAGATTTCACCCTCACCAATTTGAGTAGAGTTCCAGATGAACGCAGATGAAAAACTGGCAACTTTTATCGAAGGTCTAGGCCCGCTCCTGCAGGAAGCCATGCTGGACGCTAACGCCACGGAAAATCACGATCTCCGGCGACGGCTGCAACAGAGCTACATGGCTTCGCTGGAGTTGCTGGCGAAATCCGAAACGGCATCGGCCTTACCCTAGCCACTGCGCTGTTAGCAGGTTGCTGCTCTCGCCGCCGGAAGCTGCCGTTGGTGCCGCTGCAACGGTGTTCAAATACGCCTCCAGATGCGTGGCCACGTTGACGCCGATTGATCCAGACGGAAGAACGTACTTGCCTATCGCAGAGTCAGTGAAGGTAAAGTTGCCGACCACGCCACCGCCAAAGGCGGCGCCATAAGTCCCTGGGGTTCCTGATACCGTGCTGGTGGAATTGAAGCCGATTCCGGTATAAAATTGGGCAGACTGGCTGGTTGTCGCGGTAAACGTCGCCCGCAAATACGATGTGAATTCGTAGGTTTGTTCAGGAAGTCCAGTAAAGAGTTGTATCGCGTTGGCCGTACTTCCGTTCAGCGCCCTGAAACCCCCGGCCCCGCCGCCTCCCAGTGACCATCCGGCGGTTGCGTCGCCGGCCTTGAGGATGATCGGAACGCGGTTGTATGCATTCCAGATGCCCCACTTTGCGGACTGGCGATAGGCGTTGTGACAGGTCACCTGCCCGGCCGTACCATCGACGTACATCGAACCGAGATACGTCGCAAGGTTCGCGCCTACCGAGTAGGTCGTCGATCCGTTGCGGGCCGTCATGGAAACGGCGTTGGTCCAAAGCCCCTTCACGCGGGTGAGTTGTGAGGTGCCAGCGCCCGTTCCTCTGGCGCCGGCCGCCGCAGCAGAGTTCGACCACGCCGGGCCGGTGACCAGCGTCAGCACGCCGGCATTGGAAAACACGAAAACATCGTAGATCGTGTTGATCGCATGGCTGGCCGATAGCGTCAAAGTGAGTTCGGAAAACTCCGTTGGGATCATCGCCGAGCCGTTATAGATCGGCACCAGGTTTCCCGTGTAATGCGTGTAGAAAACGGCAGTAGCGGACGTGACCTCGGTGGTGATGACAGGCGTGGAGCTGGTCACGGTGAGCCTGCCTTGGGGGGACGGAACAGCCGGCGTGGCGGCCGAAGCGTTGACCGCCGTCCAGACCGCGGTGGAGGAGCTTCCCGTGGTCGTACAGACGTACAGAATCGAGTTGGTATAATCCCAATAGAAGTCTGGAAGAATGCTGGACGACCCCGCCGTGCCCGCCACGGAACCGTTTGGCGAGCCTGATCCGGTCAGGGTCTTGGCGACCAGCAGGGAATCCCGGTGCGATACCGGGTCGGCGGTCCAGATCGGGGAGGTCGGCGGGTCGGTATCGGTCGAGGGCGCCAGAACAACCTTGTATTCCAGGTCTTGCAGAAAGATGTCAACGGCCGGCCGGCCCGCTGAATTTAGGATGATCGGGTTTGGGTTGGCGACCGAGAGCGCCTTTGTGGTATAGGTATTGAGTTTCGTGGAGGTACCGGAGGCGTAGAAAAATAGCTTCCCGCCAGCATAGACATCTGGCGTTGCATCCATGAACTGAGGGAACGGGTTGTTGAATCTGCCGGCCATGAATGATCCTCGAAGAAAAAACCGCCCGAAATGGACGGCCCTTGCCTGTTTTGTGTTGGTGTGGCTCTGCGTGCCTTACCCTTACGGGCTACTTCTGTTCGTCCTCGGCGCCAGCGGGCACGGCACCTTGGAACTGTCGCGCCAGCGTTCCCGCATCGATGTTGACGATCTGCCGCTCGACGCTGTTGGCGATCGTCGCCGCGAATAGCTTGGAAGCCTGTTGGTAGCCATGCACACTGGCTGTGGTTGGTTTCGTTGCCGCTCTCTCATAGGCGCGCGCCCATGCCGCCATGGATCGGGCCGAAGCGGGTCGGGAAAGCACGGCAGACAGGCCGAGCGAGCCCAGAAACGTCGTTGCGGTCGTGATGGGATCAGCGACGGCTCCAGCTCCAAGCGCGCCGCCCAAGGTCGTCTGCCCCGTTCCGCTCGGGTTGGCGTACTGGTTCAGTTGCTTGAACCGCTTTGATATGGTGGCGATATCGTCAATAACATCGGCGTGGCTGGAAAGGCCCGTTGACCGGAACAACAGCCTTTTGCCTTCCTCGCTCAACCCTCCGAGCCCGCTCGGTCCAAGCATGCGATCGGGGCTGAACGTGCCATCCGGGGCGCGGCCCAACCGCTCGATCAAGGCCGCGGAAACCTCGTTCCATCGGTCCGGGCCGACCGCGCCGCGCACCCGGCCCAAGAGATTGATGTCGGCGCTTGATTTCGAGCCGGCCGCGGTCACGATCTTGGAAAACACGCCCTCTTCGCTCTGGACATTGAGGATGCGCTGTAAATCCTCCCGCACCCCGGCCCAGCGCTTCGCGGCCTTTTCGGCCGAGTCATAGGCTTTCAGGCCATCAGCCCCGCCAGCGCGGGCGATCACCAGCCGCATATCCTTGGAGAGCGCGCCGTAAATCTGCTTGACCTCGCCCATGGACATTCCTTGCGGGATTTCCTTGGCGCCGTTCATCATTTCGCCGAAATAGGACCGGAGATCCTTGATGCCCTCGTAATTCATGCCGGGGCGGGATAGCGCCTCCCCGAGTTCATCGACGTTTTTGCTGCCCGGTAGTGCCGCGTTGGTCCGGCGGGCGTTCAACGTACTGGACAGCGCCTGGGTGTTCGGCATCGGCGCCGTCACGGTCGGATCGACCAAATTGTCAACCGCGGCGTAAAGACTATCCACCTTTTGCTTGATCGGGCCGGACTTGATCGCCTCCGACACGCCCTCCCGAACCGCCTGGCCCGCCGCGGCCGGGTCGCTGGAGCCAAACCCGGCCCTCGCGCCGGTCATGGCCTCGTCCATCTGCTGAACCGCACTCCGAGAGGCATTCCGGAGCGGCATTCCGGCAACCGGCACATTGGCCGCGATCTTGCCGACCTGCTGCACGCTCTTGCTGTCGCTGATGACGGCGCGAGGCAGATCGACCCCGACCCGCTGGCCGGCAAGCGCCACTTCCTGGCCTTCGGTCAACGGAACCGCGGCAGCCGGCGCTTTCACCTTGGCCGGCATTCCCGCCGCCATGGCAGTATCCACAGACCGCTTGGCGTCCTCGTAGGCCGCGCCGCTTTGCTCCCGCTGTCTGGCGACCTCGGGATTGATAAGCCCGCCCAAGGACGTTTCCAGGTCGGCAATCGGGTGTCCAAGCATGGACCGGGCGGTTCCGGTCATCGGGGACAACGCCACGCGCGCCGCGCCCATGACCGCCTTGGGCAGCGACATCAATCCTTCGACCGCGCCCATTTCACCGCGGCGACCAAGGGCCATGACATCGGCCGCGCCGGCCTTGGCTTCGTCCGCGATCTCCTTGGGAACGTCGCGAATAAACGCTGGAACAGAAGATGATTCCTGTTCCTTCGTTGGGATTAGATCGGCAAAGGGGTTGGCTGACTTCGCGCCGGCTTCCTTCGGGATCAGATCGGCAAAGGGATTATCCGCCATCAAAGCGAACTCGGGTCAATGCCGGCATCTTGCAGGCGCTTCATCACGGCATCCTTTGGCGCACCCTGCGAGATGGCGTCGCGGGCCTGCTGAAGCATGGTGTCGGCCCCCTTACCCTGACCGGACGACTTTGCAGCGCCTTCGGACTTGAAATAGGTGCCGCCGCGCAATTCATTGACGCGCTTTTCCTTCAATTCCAGTTGGCGTTCAGCAAGCTTGACCATGCGGTCGATGATGCGGCCGCGGATTTCCGGCGGCGTGGTCGGGTCGGCCAGCATCATCTCGAATTTCTTCATTTCGAAGTCGGTCGTGGCACCCTTCAGGGTTTCGGACATCGTTTTGATGGCCTCGCCGGACATCACCTTGCCGAACTCGCTGGTTGCCATCGCGGCGTCTTTGTCAACGAGCAATCCCCCGCCCGGAATGGCGGTTCCGATAAATCCGCGGGCGTTGGCCGTCATGCCCGTGAATGTCTTTGAATTCAGGTCTTTCGCGGCTTTCAGCGCATCAATCGTGCCCTGCAAATTGGGGATTTCATCCTCGGCGGCCGTGATGATCTTCTTGTCGGCGGCGGTCAGGGCCTGGGCATCCTCCCGAGGCATCTTGCCGGTGAGCATGAAGCTCTTGAACGCCGGATCGGTCTCCCCGAGACCAACGAGCTTTGCGGCGTCCCTGCGCTGCCTGATGGTTTCCGCGAACTTGTTGTCAGCCGCTTCCGGCAACGCGCCAGTCAGCGCGAACGTGCGACCCTGCGGACTGTTCGGGTCAAGCCCATACTTGGCCGCAGCCTTTGCGCGATCATCCGCTTCATCGACCGCCCCTTCGTCGAGCCGGTCGGCTGTGCGGACGGCCAAACCGTGGTTGCGATCGGCGTTGCCCTGCGATCGTGCCGCTTCCGACTTCTGAAACTGAAGCGTCGGGTCTTCCGTCTTCGCGATCATCTGCTTGAGCAGCAGCGGCGACGGGGTATTGCGCCATTGCGCGTGCGCCCGCTCGTCCAGAAGCCCCCTCGCCCGCATCCGATCCGCGGCTTCCGCCCACAGTTTTGGGAATTCGGGCGAGTTCTGCGCCGCGGCAAGCCCGCGGGCTTCGGTGCCGATTTCGAGCTGCGCTTGCTTGAACTGCGCCTGGCGGGCTTCCTGATCGACCGCCTGTAGTTTTGCCGCCTGCATCAGCGGCGTGGCCGGATCGAAGGTCGGCATCTGGGCCGCAAGGGTGTTGTCAATGATCGCCATCAGTAGAGCCCTCCGGTCCCGGTGAGACTAAAGCCGGTGCCGCCCCCGCCGCCGCCATAGCTGGATTTGCTCATCTGGTTATAGAGCGAGAGCGAATTGAGGCCCTGGTTGAAGCCGCCCAGCATGCCCTTGATGCCGGACGCCTCGGCCGTACCCGCCGCCATCATCGAATTGCCGATGTTGTTCGCGGACGAACCGATTTGAGCGCCAGCGCCGCTGCCGATCTGGCCCAGGATGCCGCCAGCCTGGATGCCCTGCCCGGACATGCCGGAAAGTCGGGAGAAATAGTTTTGCAGGTTCTGCGTTGCCAGCCCCTGGCCGTATTCGGTCTGCGCCCTGATCTGGTTGCCGCCCAAAACCCCGCCCTTGGCGGCCGCAGAATTGTCCAGCGCCTCGCTGCCGCCCCTGAGCGCGAACTGATAATCGGGCGACTGCTGGAAGCGGGAAAGCACGCTGTCGGAAAGCGCCCGGTCGCCCCTGAGCCCATAGGCCGACGCGAGCAGATTGCTGGCGCCGATGCCGTTATTGACGAACGGGTCAAGATCGCCGCGCGACCGCTCATAATTGGCCTTCTGGTATTCCATCGCCTCGCGCTGGGCGGCGGCGGCCGAATTGGCGGCATCTTTCTGCACGCCGGCGGCTTTGTTGGCGCCATAGATCGAAGCTCCGGCGCCGAGCACGCCAGCGCCGAGAACGGCAAGACCTGTACCGATCATGAGAGTTTCCTGATAAATGTGTTTTCGACTGGCCTATAGCCACGTCGCTCGTAAACCCGTGCGATTGCACCATCTCTAAGACCCGCGAGAGCGGCCGTCATAAAAACGTCTGCGCCGCGACGAGAGGCTTCCGCTTCAAGTTCATCCAATAACAGTCTCCCAGCACCTTTGCGACTATCTGGCTTGCAATACCAAAATAGCTCTTGGCACCCCTTCAAAGACAAGTTGAAGTAGAGTGGAAACAATATGCCGGCGGTCATTCCAACCACCTCGCCGTCGGATTCAGCAACCAGAACAAATCCACTTACAGGTCCGTCAATCATTGCAACGATGGTATTTTCAAGAGACGTGGCATCGAAAGCGCCCATGTCTTTCATACCGGAAAGAATGTGAAACTGCTCTCCCATTACTATTATTTCCGGCATGTCATCGCGGGTCGCGGCACGCACCAAAACATTTACTTCTGCCGAATTATCAACTATAATTTTGCCTCCAGAAGGAATGTCCATCATGGCTGCTCGGTTAGACGTTTTGGGGCAAAGGTTTGCGAGCCTAACGGTGACAGGCGACGACGATGATCATATTTTCCCCACCGGAGTTAGAGCCCGCAAAGTCCTTGCGGAATGTGATTGCGGGTCGAAAGTTAGCGTCATGTTGAAACACATCCGCTCAGGCCTGACGACAAGCTGCGGTTGCGTCCACAAAGAGCGGACTAGTACCGCCAGAACCACTCATGGCGATACGAGAGGCAAGAAACGAGACTGGGCGGTCGAACACATCACTTGGTCAAGCATGAAAACCCGCTGCGAAAACCCAAACAGTACTAGATACCCATATTGGGGAGGTCGCGGCATTAAGGTTTGCGAGCGTTGGCGGAACAGTTACGAAAACTTCCTCAAAGACATGGGCCGCCGCCCCTCTCCAGAACACTCATTGGACCGCATTGACAACGACGGCGACTACACACCCGAAAACTGCCGGTGGGCGACGCGGAGCCAGCAAATGAAAAACCGCCGAGAATGGCGATAGTCTACTTGAGGACCAGCCCCCCGGCCCCGCCGTCGAGGTGATCCGCATAGGTGGCAAAGTAGAGCGAGCCGGCGACGACATCCCCCGCCCCCGCCTGTGCGGCGCCGTTGGTCTTGTACGCCTTCAGCGTCGCCAGCGCGCCGTTTCGCGTGACAACCAGCATGGTCACCGCGGCCCCCGAGGTGTTTTCGGCGGCAAAGGCGAACACGTCGAAAACGGAGTATTTTTCAATCAGGGGCGACGCATCCAGCGGCGTCAGCGTCACCACATTGGTCCCGCTGGCATTGCAGGGGATGATCCGGTTCATGCCGACGATGAATGCGTGATACTGGTTCATCAATTGGAGGCCGTGTTCGGTCAGGCATCCGGTGCTGAGGTCGACGAACGGAAAAACCCCGTTCGGCTTGGAAATCGGCCTTGGCGTTCCGGCGGTCGTGATCGTGGTCATGTGCCGGTATACCCGTCGCCATTGGCCGCGATGATCGTCCGCTTCGCCGGGTCGGTCGTCGTCAGTTCAAACACCCACTCCCGCGCCTGGCCGAGTCTCAGCCAACGAAGTCTTATGCGGTAACGGCCGATCGCGCCCGCTGACTTCCAGACCTGGCGGGTGCTGTAGGTTCGCCCGCCATCCTTGGAGATGCGGAGCATCCATTGCGGGTCCGAGCCCTGCCCCGAGGTGATGCCAACGCCGGCCTCGATATCCAGTTCAAGGCGGGAAATGAACACCCGCTTGCGGTCGGAGTGGATCGGCGGCGAGGTCACCAGTGCCTGAACCGTGTTGCCGAGTTCCGTGTAGGTCGAGGAGCTGAGATAGCCGACCACGCCGGAGAACGCATCGCCGATCAATTCCCGGTCGTAGCAGGACAGATGGCAGTTCGCCCGCCAGCGGCCCAGATCCCTGCCGTTGATGTCCCATGAATTGCGCTCGTGCCAGAGCCCGGTCGCGACATCGAAGGCGAATGTCTTGTTGGCGGTCGGGAATTGCAGGATGATGAACTTGTGCCCGGCCCACGGATAAGAAAAGCAATGGGCGTCATGTACAATGCTGTAGGTCTCCCATTCCGCCTCCAGCGCCGGGGTGCTGACCCCGACCGGCGTCAACCCGTCCAGCCGGTAGAAGCGATGATCGTTGCCGAAGAAGAAAACCGAGTTGTCTTCCTTGGCGGTTGCTCTGGTCGCGCCCAGTCCGCGTTCGATCACGACGCCGGGGACGCGCTCCAGCGGCATGTTCGGGGCGCCGACATCCTGCCATGGCTCGATCGTGGTCTCGCCGAACACCAGCAGCATCTGCTTGTTCAGCACCACCGCCTTGACGTTATCCGGCCGCGCCTCGGCCGAGGCAAACACCAGCGCATTGTAGGCCGTGCCGTCCAGAAGGTCGGAGCCGAAAAACTTGTTGGTGTCCTTCCAGTCGAAATAGAACCGCTGGTCGAAAAACTGTACGGTTTCCGCCGCGTTGAAGTCGGTATCGGTGATCAGGACAAAGCCGAGCGTCGTACTGTAGAGATAGCCGTTGGTTCCGTTGACAATGACGAGCTGCGACCCGTTATTGTCCATCGAAACCGGATCGGTGCCGGAGATATTGCCGCCGATGTCGGTCGCGATTCCGCCCGAGGTGACCGAATAGAGCCGCTGCCCCGACACGACATAGGCCACGCCGCCCATCTTGTTCATGCCGCGCACCGGGCCGGTGCCGCAGGTCGTGAAGGTGAGCATGCCGGGATGGCCGAACACCGCCACGTCGGTCTTGGCGTCCGGCGGCTGGCGCTCGGCGTACATGTTGACCAGCCGCTGCGCCGAGATGGGAAGCGATTGGCTTTTGTAGGACTGGGTTCCGAAGGCTATTTTCAAGGGACGAACTCGACGGTCAAGAGTTCACCTTCCTGCCAGTTCACTTCCTGAAGATACTGAGCAGCCTTGCGCTCGATCCTAGTCCGCTTGGGCTCAGGCACGTCGTAGTCATCGGCGATTTGGTCAGCCAGATTCCAGATAACGGTCTGCGTCCATTCCTGCGGAAAATCAGCATCATCGCCCGCGACCGTGAAATCCTCGATCGGCCGGGCCACCGTCATCTTGATCGCCTCGTCCACCGAAGCGGGCGCCGGCCACAGATCGAGATATCCGGTTGCGTTGGTGCGGCGGTCGTAGAAGAAGGCATTGACCGAACTCGATGCCGTCTTGTTCGGCATGTCCTGATATTCGATGCGGTCCATCTCGCTCAGCGGCGTGTCAATGGCGCTGTCGAAATTATACCTGCGGGCGGCCAGAACGCGGAGCGGGCGAACCATCTTGGTCTGGTACGCCAGAACGCGATTGCCGAGGGCGGCGGAATCGGTCAGGGCCGCGGTCAATGTCACCACCGACCCCGAGGGCGCCCCGTTGACCGTCGTCCAGTGGATCACGCCGTCATCCATCTGGATGCCGATGTTATAGGTCGTGGCAATCCCGGTTGTGGCGTCAACCGAGATCGTCGATGCCCCGGCCAATGCCGCGGATGTAAGTTCGGTTTCGGCCCAGCTTTCGGTGATATGATCGGTGGAGGTGGTGCCGATCGCATAGCGGGATTGGCCCCGCTGCGGAAACAGGATGGCTTCCCTCGTTCGCCAGATATGGATGCCGCTGCCCTGCCAATGCTTGACCATGGCGTTCAGCGCATCCGACGCATCCTGGACGCTCTCGCTGTCAGGGGTTTCGCCGGATTCGAACGCTGAGACTTTCCGCAGCGCCGACCGGATCAACTGGTCGCGGTTGCGGGCAAATGTAGCCGTGCCGGAAGTAGCCATTTATCCGATATCCGGGTGAGAGACTGCCGAGTAATCGATCACGACATTGCCGATCGAGACCGGCCCGCCGAGCGGTTCGAGCAGAATGACGCTGGTTCCGTCAGGTACGCTGTGGACCGTGTTCCGTTCGAAATTGCCGTCATTGAGCCCAACTCCTATTCTGTCAGTCGCCATGAACCGAACCGATGACGCAACGCTGATGGTTGTTGCGCCTGCGGAAGCCGCGGAGCTGATAGTTGTCGTCAATGGTCCGATCACGGTATCCAATGGTTCTGGGCGTGGATCGGGGACGTTCTGGTCATCCTTGCGGCCCCTCACCAAATCTTGCGGATGGCGGGGCTCGAAGTCCTCGCGGCAGACGATCAGCCCGTCCCATCGCTTCGAGGTTTGAGACGAACGGGTCTTGAATCCGCAGACTTCGCAAATTCTCCACGGGTCCCCTCGGATATAGGCCGGGTCGTTCATGTCGCCCCGCCTTTCCAGTAGCTCGCGCCGCGCCGGTAGAGCGGCTTCCTGAATGAAGTCACAAACTGGGCATCGTTGAACGTCACGATGTAGGAGCCGGCGGATACGGTCCAAACCGTGCTGAACGTGGCGGGCTGTCCCGTCACTGCGTAACTGCCAACCTCTGCCGGGAAGTTCACCCGGAACAGCGCGTCTTGACCGGAAAACGTGAACGGGCCGACGTTAGAAAGAAGAGAGGTCCGAAACGTCGCGGCCTGCCCGGTCAGCGCGTAAGATGTTCCCGCCGACAAAAAGGAAATGAGAAACAGTGCCGGTTGCCCTGCCACCGCGAATGAACCTGCCGCCGCTGCCAGCGTGATGGTTATTGCGCCGCCCTGCGCGATCTGACCGATTGCAAGCCGGCCGGTTGCGTCAAAGCTAAGCATTTACGGCAGGCTCTTCAGCGCCGTCTTGAGTTGCGCCATGGTGATGGCGGGCTTGCCTTCCAGCGCCCGGATGCGGTTTTCATGGTTGAACGCCACGCGCAGCGAAACGTCATCCCAGCGGTCCACCGGATCGACCGGGGGCGGATTGAGGAACGCATCGACTTCCGGATTGTTTGCGGGAAGCAACTCCTCAGCGAATCCATTTTGCCGGTTGGCTAACACGCCGCGGATTGCGTTTTGTGCGTCACGCTGGACCCATGGCATCAGGAATCCCTCCCGCGCGTATCGTTCCAGCCATAAGTGTTGACATAGGCCGATGCGCCCGCAGCATCGCTGACCGTGAGGCGAATCTGTGCCGATGTATTGGTTCTTTGAGACAGCCCCGTGCTGCCCGGTGTGGTGCCGCTACCGCTGTAGAGCGATGCGGTGCCGATCCCCGCCGTTGGCGCGGCAATGGCCGGGCTTGATACCGTCAGGTAGTTCGCCGCGCCCGTGTTGAAGTAAAGCCCATAGCCGATGACGTTGACGATGATCCCGGTCGGAACGGTCAGCGTGTAGAGCGTCCCGGCGGTGCCGGGGTTGGCGGCGGCCACGTCGGCGACAATGACATCCCAGAGAAATTCATCCCCGTTCTGGGAAAATTTTGTCCACTGCGCCGAACCGTTGGT
This sequence comes from Hyphomicrobium sp., assembly GCA_022841965.1. GTDB lineage: Bacteria > Pseudomonadota > Alphaproteobacteria > Rhizobiales > Hyphomicrobiaceae > JAGVSR01. Next base: position 15,579 of record JALHQM010000044.1, read on the forward strand.
TTTCATCGACCCGATGCGGCGAAACAGCGTGTAGTTGGTCGGCATGGTAGGCGCGGTCGCCGACAGCGAAATCAGCACATCGGTTACGCCGGTATCGAGGCGTTTGATGATGAAAACGTGGTACCATGTCGAGTTGGCGATTGCGCCGGTATCGAGCGCGCCAGACGCCGCGCCAACCGCCCATGCCGAGGTCGTCTTGGCAAGCGAGGCATAAAGCCGCAGAATGTTGACGGCCGTACTATCGGCGGCCCAGCCCGCCGCGGTCGTGAACGTCGCGCTTGAGCCCGCCGTCGATAGCGTCAATCCGAACAGCGCGCCATCGGTCGGTATGATATCCTCGGCCGAGGCAAGAAGGGCCACCTGCGGGGCCGCTGAGAAGTTGATTGCCGAGGTCGTCCCTGACGAGTTTGACAGGATCGTGGTGCGCGCCAGCGAAGTCCCGGCCACCGTATAGGCACCGTAGCCAACTTCCCATTGAGACAGGTCGGAGCTTTCGGCCCTGTACTTGTGAATTGCGCCGTTCGTAACCTGCGCCGACGCCGGGGTTTGATACCCCGTCACCGTAGAGGAGACGACGAAAGCCCCGGTCCCGGCCGACGCCGCGTTGAACCTGGCTACGTTCGCAAAGGATGCCATGCTAGACGATCGTCAGCACGCCGGCCGCGGCGTCGAGGTCAACCGTGAACGTGTTGCCGGTTGTCAGCGTAATGTTGGTCCCGTAATCCCAATAGCCGATCAGCTCATCATTGGTCGCGGTGTCGTTGTAAAGCACCGCGTAACGGAACGGCCCGATCGAGCTTGGGGTCGCGGTCCATGACACATCCGCCAGAACAAGTTTGTAGGTTCCGGCCGTCTGTGCCGATGAAGTCAGCGCCGCCGTCGCGCCGCCGGTCAGATAGCCGTTGCCGTTCGCGATCTGCGTGATGTTGGCAAGAACGGTATTCGTCGCCAATGGTGCCGAGTTGGTCAGCGCGATCTTGAGCGTGTCGGCGCCGAGGTCATGTTTTTTTTCGGCTACCGCCTCGGTGAACGAGTCAAATTTGTTGAAAACCGCCACGGCATTAATCCTTGATCATTTCAAGAATGATCGTGTAGCTGTCGGCCAGCGTGTGGCCGGTCGTTGTCAGGTTGATGTCCCCGGTGATGCCCGCCCCAGCGTTGTTCCAGAGCCCGCCATACTCGGCGCAATCGATCGTCCCATCCCCCTGGAGATCCACGATGCGAACGTCGGTCGTGGCGTCCCAGAGCAAGGTCGCGACCATGCCGGCGACGGAATAGTGAATCCGCTTGATGCGAACCAGGGCTGGGGCTCCGGCCAGCGCGGACACGTCCACCTTGAGGACGGCGGCCTCTCCGGTTCCGTCGCTCAGACTGGTGAATTTCATCACCACATTCTTGGGGCCGTCGATTAAAGTTTGGGAAGAAACCGCGTCTACCATCTAAGTCTCCAATAAAATTGGCGGGACCGAAGCCCCGCCAGAGTTGATGGCTATTACGCGGCGTCATTGCCGGCGGCCGGCAACAGAACGCCGGAGGTGCCAACGTCACCGCTGTAGAGGTTATCGAACAGGCCGTACTGTACGGCAGTCGCCGTCACAACAATCGCCAAGGCAACATCGAGCGCCCGGATGCGGTTGTGGGCAATGAAGCCCGAACCCGTCGTCGCCGTGGTCTTGACCAGGATCGCGCCGGTCGCCGTGTCGGTGTTGACCGAGTAGACGAAGTTGCCGACGATTTCCGCATCCGTCATGACCAGCGCGCCATGCTCGAGCAGCGCCGCCACGTTGTTCGACGCCACGGTGTGGATCGACTTGTTGTAGTTGACCGTCAACCGGCTCATGGTGTTCGCCACCACGATGTCAGGCCCCGGCGATGTGGTCGCGTCCGATTTGCGCCGGTTGTTGGTGTAGGTCAGGCCGTCCGAGTTGACCGAAACCGTCGTGGTGACGATCGACAGGAAGCCCAGGGTTGCCGACGTGTCGCGGAACTCGCAGCCGTCAATCCAGAAATCAGCCGCCGCGGCCACCGTAAAACACGACGCGATCGACAGGAAGTTGCCGACGAACAGGATGCCCCGAACCGTGATGTTGTCGGCCGAAACCGGAATCGTGGCGGTGTTGGCGGTCGTGAAGGTGAAGGTCGGACGCTTCGATCCAGAACCAAGGCCGATGATGGTAATGCCGGCGACGTTGAACGGGAGCGCCGTTGCGGACGTTACAGATTCGGCATGACCGGGCTTGATGTAGATGTAATCGCCGCGGCCCGCCACGCATTGCGTGATCGCATAGGCGAGCGTCGAGAACGGGGAATCAAACGTGCCCTTGTTGCCGTTCGACCCGCCGCGCTGGCCGGTCAAGAGCGTGGTGGCGTTGGAAACCCAGAACACCTTGCCGGCTTCCGGCTGCGGGTTGGGGAAATTGCGGATCACAAGGCCGTCGGCAAAGCCGTTCGGATAGTTGGAAACAGGCATGGAAAGTCTCCCAATCGACCCGTGAGGGCCTTGGTTAAAGGATGTCCGATGGTGAGAAGGAAAACGGGAGCCGTAGCTCCCGTTAAGCTATTGAATAATAAGAGGTTTCACGCCCCGCTCGATCCGAACATGCTGAGCGGATCGGTCCAGCCGACGCTGAACCGCATCGTCGCCTTGGCCTTCGCATTTCCAGTATCGTGGTCATTGTCTGTCGTGAACGCCAGCGCGCGGCGGTCAAACATCGTCATGCCGTTCGGGCAGTCGGTCTTGACGAACCACGCATCGGTATCCGTCAGGTAGTGATTGACGGTAAAGTCAAACATTCCCTTCAGGGCATTGATGTCGTTGTTCGCTGTGCCGGACTGCAATTCCGACTTGAGGATGCGCTTGGCGTCGAACATGAGGTTGACCGGAACGATCAGCTTCTTCGGACGAAGCGCGATGTTCAAACCGCGCTCGTTCTTGGCCTGACCGATCAGGATCACTATGTCCTCAAGGGCCGCTTCGGACAGGTCCGCTGCGGTTGTCAGTTCGTTCTGGAAGGTGCCGGCCAGAGACGGATGGTCCGTCGCCAGCAGTTCCTTCGCATCGCCGCCCGGATAGGACGAATTGAACGCGCGGTTCAGCACGTTCGCGCCGACGATCTCCTTGGTCTGTCGCATCGAGAACGCGAGGCGCTTGATCCGCTTGCGCGAAACCTGCTCATACAGGTTATCCTCAAGCTCCTCCTCGGTCACGATGTAGCCGAGCCCGTAAACCGTGTGGGTATACCGCTTAGTATAGCCCTGGGTTTCGGTATCGTAGGAGATCGCGCCGCCCTCCGTCTTGACGGGCGCGAGCCCGAAGCCGGCGAGTTTGGTGTCTTCCTCGTAGTTCTTGCTCGATTTCTCGATCGAGAAGATTTCGCGGTATTCCTCGGGATGCTCATTGTACTGAGCGCCGAAGAACTTGTGCATCCCAGGCCAGAGCGCCTTCGGATGATTGCCAGTGGTGATGGTTCCAGCCATGTTGCCATGCTCCTGTTAGATGCCAGCGACTTGGTTGGCGCGCTGATGACGGTTGATGCGGACAAGCCACTTGGCATGCTCGCCGATTTCGTTGCCCTGCCGGTTGGCGAAGGAAACGATCTGCAAATCGAGCGTGTTGGTGGTGGCCTCGGTCGCGTTGTTCAGTTCGACGCCGGACTGGCCAGTCGTGGCCGATCCTGCCGCAACAACGAAGTTGGCGTTCAGGCCCATATCGTTCGCGGTCAACGCCGTGCCGCCGGAGACTTCCTGAATCTCGAACAGAAGATTGGGGTCGTCGGCAACGAACACGATGCGCTGGGTCGAGGCGGCCCGGTAGATCAGGGAGTCGCGGGTGTCGGGCTTGACGCCCACAACCACGCCCACGATCACATCGCCGGTCGCGGCCTGATCGACGTCCTGATAGATCACGCCGTCGATGGTCTGGGCCGTGCCGGAGATGATAACCGGATCGCCAATGTAGATGGCCGTGGCGTCACCCGCCGCGGTCGAATAGGCATTCACGGCGCCGTTGTAAGGGGCTCCGCTCGTGTACCGCACGGGCCGCAGCCCGAACGGAGAGTCGATGTTCGGCATTTAAGCCTCCAAAGGTATGTGTGGGTTGGCCTACCGCCCGTTGACGATGTTTCGTCCGTTAGGCACGTAGGATTCAGAGCCGGTCAGGCCCTCTGCGCTGGGAGGGGGGGCGTGACGCATCGCTTCGTCTCTGGCGTCGAGCACCTCTTGCTCCTTGCGCTTGTCAGCATCAAAGAAATTCTTCGGCTTGCGCAGCAGTACGGCTCTTTCACCGGCTGTCTTGTCCACCACGCGCGTTTCAACAGTGCCTTCTCCAGCATTCTGTTCGGTGACGATGGGCGCTACATCCCAATCGTCCATTTTCGTGAGCTGCTGGACCCGGCCCGGCCGGTCGTTCACCCAGCGATACTCGAAATCCTTGTCCTTGAGTTCGTCGGGAACGTGCAGCTTGAGGCCACTGACCAGGCCTGACCCGGTGCGACGGCGGCGCTCAATCTTGACTTCCTCGGTACGATCGGGACGGGCCATTTCATTGATCTCCAAGATAATCGGCGGCGTAGCGTTCACGCGCCTTGTTAAGGTCTTTCACGGCGTCTTCTCCCTTTTCGAGGAAAAGCCCGTCCTCCTTGATGAACTTGTCGGCCTGGGCCTTGGCGTCGGCCGGCAGCTTGGAGAATTTTGACCCGCTACCTCCCCCAGCCACGCGAGAACCGCCTTCAACGCGCGAGCCTCGCGCCGGCTTGTCAGGCTCGTCTTGGTCATCGGGATCATCCTCGACCTTGAACTTCTCGGGATAGCGCTTGGCGACGTATTTGCGGGTTTCTTCGAGGTTTTCCGCCAGCGTCAGGCCCGGCTTGTCCTTCAAAAGCTTGCCGTGATAGGTGTTGGCGACGGCCTGCATTTCCTCGTCGGTCGTGTACCAGCGGTTGTCGCCGATCCATGCCCCGATGGTGTCCTGCGTCTCCTTCGAGAGCGCGCCGTTAACGGTTTCCTTGCCTTCCTCGGTCTTCTTTTCGGTCGCGACCTCGGCGGCCTGGTCGAACTCCTTCAAGTCCTTGCGCTCGGCCTCGCGAAGCTTTCGCACCTGGTCGCGGTCGCCGACCTCGGTTGCGGCGTCGATCGCCGCGGAATACTTGTCCTCAAGCTGGGTGCGCTGGCGGTCAAGAGCCACCTTGGACATCTTCGCCATGTTGGCGACGGTCAGCTTGGTTTCTTCCTTGAACTCCTTCAGCTCCTTGCGAAGCGAATCGGCCTCGTCCTTGAGCTTCTTGTTTTCCGAGCGCATGATCGGAATGACGGTTTCCGCGCGCTCCAGGTATTCCTTGGCCTTGACAAAGCCGTTCTTGGGCGGCGCCCCCTTCCAGTCCTTCGGATTCTTCCAGCCGATTTCCTTGGCCTTTTCGACATCCTCAGGCGCGGAATCGTCTACGAACTGCTCCAGCGGGGATTCGATCTCGGTGTCGGTATTGCTCATAGCAGCACCGCCGAAATGTCCTTGTCGTTGATGATGCGATAGTCTTCGCCGTCCTTGCCCTTCACGGCAGCGCCGGCATACCTCGCAAACATCACCTTGTCGCCCGGCTTGGGCTTTTCGGCCTCGCCCCAATCGGCCTTGTCGGCGTAGGTGAACGCCAGCGGCGAAACGGCCACCAGCATGCCCTGCATCTGCGCGAACTGATCGCGCTCCTTGGTTTCGTCGGGCAGGATGATTCCGCCCTTGGTTTTCTCGTCCACCTTGATCGGCTTTACGAGGGCCTTGTATTCGGTAGGGGATATGCCGCTAGGATTGGTCATCAATATCGCTCCATGTCAGTTCGCTCAGGTCTTTCGCGGCTTCTGCCCGCGCCTTCAGGTCAACCAAAACCATGGGATCGCAGTTGCCCGCCCCCCAGGATTCATCGATCCATTTCTGCTTATTCTGCTCCGCCAGCTCCCCGACACGCTTGAGGACGTGTTCGGTGACCGGATGGGCCAGCC
>JALHQM010000045.1:0-16355 GCA_022841965.1 Hyphomicrobium sp.
CAGGCGAGGTAGTCGCCGACGAGGACGGGCAGAAATTCTGTCGGGAGCGGGCGCAGGATCAGGGGCGTCAGAATCGCGGGGAGCAGGAGCGGCAGCCAAAGGTCCCGCCATGGCAAGCCCGCACCGGCGCGGGATTGCGAGACCACCGGCAACAGGTTTGTGAGCGGCTTCACGAGCAGTGCAAGGCCAATGAAGAGCAGCGCGATCCAGCGGCCCCGTTCGGCGATTTCGATGTCGCCCGTGCGCTTTAGGCCAAAGGTTTGGTCGAGCCAGGTTTGGGCTTCGGCCAGGCTTTCGGGGCGATAGAGCACGCCGACGTGTTCGGCGTAGGAGCTGAAGTACGCTCGGCGCGCGGTGCCCTTCGCAAAATCGCCGTACGTCACACCGGGTTTGGCGTCTTCCGGCGCGGAGACGAGGCCCGTGACGCGGAGTGCTTCTGTTTTCAGCATCCCTTCCCAGTCGCCGACGATGATGAGGAGGTTTTTTGGTCCGTCGCGCGTGACGGCGGGGGAGAACATCGAGACAGCGACCGTGGCGGCGACGTCTGGGTTTTGTGCGGCTGCGCGAACGATGATGTCGGAGGCCATGGAGTGCCCGAGGAGAGCCACGCGGCCATCACCGATCGTGCGGGCGTGCTTGAGAACTTTTTCGGTTTCAGCGACCAGTGTTTTCGTGGCGCCGTCCTCGCGGGTGATGTTGCCGGTGAGGGGTTCGGGGTTGCGGCCGTGGCCGGCGTAATCGAACGTGACGGCGATCAGTCCGTTGCGCGCGATCGTGTAGGCAAAGGACGCCATCAACGGTTCGGAGCCGGCGAAGCCGTGCGCGATGACGACGACGGGCGCTTTGTCGACGCCGGGGTTGCGATAGACGGTGGCCGGTATGTGGCCGACCGTGACGGCTTCGGTGACGACGTTTGAGCGGGCAGCGCGCAGATTCCAGATGGAGATGGCGACGGCCAAAACTGCGATGAGCGTGAGGGCAACGGTCGAGAGGCGGACAGGCATGCGGGGGCTCAGCTCTTGCGTTCGGGGCGGGGCAACTCGTCGGCGGTGGGTTTGAGGCCGTAGGGTTCGACGAGGGTCCAGACGTGGGCGGGGACCATGTGGCGGATGCGGCGTGGCATGGCGCGGCGCAGGTGGACGACGGTTTCGCAGGCTTTCATTTCGAGGCGCGCGCGGGCGAATTCGAGGCCGCGCGGGCCGATCTTGGGCATCAGCCAGCCGACGATGGGGCGTAGCCAATCGGGCATCGCGCGGAGCGGCAGGCCACCGGCGGCGCGTTCGGTGTTGGCGAGGAAGCCGGCGACGGCGCTTTTGCGTTTGCCGGCGCTGCCGGGGGTGGAGGGGCGAACCTCATCACCGAGAAGTTTGAGCAATTCTTCGCCGCGTTCGTTGCGCACGAGCAGCCATTGCTGGCCTTCGCCGCCCATGTAGCCGACCGTGATGTCGGCGAGCACGTTCGTGTAATCGACGCAGGTGCGGCAGGTGAGCGGAAAGAAATCGGAGGGGAGTTTGGAGATTGGCAATTGGAGAAAGGGGATCTCTTTCTTGCGGCCGTCGGTGAAGCGAAGCTCGACGTAATAGTCGGCGCGGAATTCGAGGTAGGTAATGGTTTTTGGGTCGTCGGCGAGGAGATCGAGGAAGGTGTGGAAATTCTCGGTCGTCGTGTTGTCGGAGCAGGGCGTGCCGATGACGTAGAGGCGGTCGAGGCCGAGGGTTTCTTCGATGGAGCGCAGGGCGAAGACCTGACATGGAATGCCGATGACGGCGATGCGTTTGTAGCCGCGATCACGGACGGGTTCGAGGAGGGCTAGCAACGGCGCGTAGCCCATGCGCATGCCGCGGGCGCGCGACATGCCCTCGGCGGCCGTGATGATGACGGGCATGGGTTTCCAGCTATCATCTGGGTCAGGCGCCATGGTGAGAACGGCTTCAACGGCGCCGGTCTCGAGTAGGCGTTCGGCGATGCGCGTGGTGATGCCCGTCCACTGGGAGCCAGGGCTGGGGGCTGAGAGTTCGGCGCGGACCATGCGGCGGAAGGGGCCGAAAAAGGTTTCGTCCGGGCGAGCGGCGTCACGCGGGCGGCCGTGGACGCGGGTTTCCATGGCGGGATAGTCGGGCTGGATGAATTGACAGGCGCGGCCGCAGCGCTTGGCGTCGGCGGTGCGCGAGAGGCCACAGTCGGTGCAGAGGTCGCGGGGGGCGGGGGGGCCAAGGGGCGGCGCCCAGATGACAGGCTCCGCGCTGGCGGTGCTTTCGGTCTGGTCCATTCGGTCGCTCGGCCCCTGTCGCCCCCAAAGTCTGGACGATCCTAGAATGTGTCAAGCCGGATGGACAGCCCCGAAAGAGAAACGCCCGCCGGTTGGATCCGGCGGGCGTTCTGGGCAGGGTCAGGAGGGGCTTACCACTGCTGGAAGTAGAGTAGGCGCGGCGGTGGAGCGGCGGGCTTGATGGGCTTACCCAGGCTCGACTTGAACCACGGCTGCGGCGGTGCGCCGAATGCGGCGAACGCGGGCTTCGGCTTGGGCTTGGGCTTGGGCTTGTAGATGGCGGCCAAGCCTTTGCGGAGTTCGTCGTTCTGTTTCTTCAAGACCAGTGCCGGATCGCGGGAGGCGATGAGCTTGATGGATTTGCCGGAGAGCGCGTCGGCGTAGCGCTTGTCGTGACTGTAGATATCCTTGAATTGCACAACCGTGCCGTCCGGGTTCGCCCACATGGTCAGATAGGTGTTGTGGACCGGCAGGTGCGCTTTGAGATCGATGCGGGTGGACGCCTTGACCTTCAACTGGCGCGCGACATCTTCGGACGACCAGCCTTCCATTTCACCCAAGATGACTTCCGCAAAACGGTCCGGATTGCGAACGCGGATGCAGCCGTGGGAAAAGGTGCGCTCGGAGCTGTTGAAGAGATGTTTGTCATTCGTGTCGTGCATGTAGACGTCGTGATGGTTGGGGAACATGAACTTCAAGCGACCGAGCGGATTGCCGGGGCCGGCGCCTTGAATGATGGGAATATTGCGGATGTCGACCTTTGACCACTTGATGCGGGCCGGATTGATCACGCGCTTACCGTCGCGGATCTGCATGCCGCGGCGAGCGAGCACGCCAAAGTCGCCGCCACGCATGTGCGGCAAGATCTGGCGGAGCTTGATAGATTCCGGCACGCCCCATTCGGGCTGAAAGATGACGTGGTTCATCTCGTCGGAAAACACCGGCGTCTGCGTGTTGGGTTTGCCGATGATGATGCGTTCCTGATGGATGACCTCGCCGCCCTTGACGACGCGGGTCTGGAATTCGGGGAGGTTATTCCAGATGTAGAGCTGGCCCATGTTGTCGGGCATGGTGCGCCAGCGCTCGAGGTTGACGAGGTATTTGTCTAGCGTGGCGCGGTTGGCGACGCGCGAGGGTGGCGTGGCTCGGTTGAGGATTTCGCGGACGCCATCGTCGACGTAGCGCTTCGATTCATAGCCGGCATTGTCGACGTGGGACCGGATGCGGCGCATCAGCGTGCGATCGAGGAGATCGGCGTCGTCGGACACTTCAAGGCCCAGGCGCTGACGGATGAGCGGCACGTCGGGATGGCGCTGACCGGGGTCGATGCGCGTGCCGGGTGCGAGCAGGGGCAACGGTTGGGCCGCGACGTCTCCGCGGGCTGCGAGGTAGGCCTGGCGCAGGCGCTCGAATTGCGGCTGCGTGGGATGGAAGCTGCGCAGGCCGGAGACCGGGTCACCGCCCTTTGCAGCGATGGCGCGGAACACGTCGCCAGCGTAGAGGGTCTGGGGCGAGGCATCAATCCAGCGAGACAGTTGCCGGCCATCCACGCGGCCGCCACGGGCGTGCCACGCATAGCGAACGGCGGAGACCGAGAGATCGACTTCGGCGGTGGCGCGGGCGGCCAGCGAGGCTGCGGAGACCGGCAAGGCCGGTAATTGGAACTGGTTCGGATCGAGGCCGTACTGGTCGGCTTTGGAAAGTTCCTCGAAAAGGTTTTGGCCGGCAGGCGTCAGGCCAGTGGCACTGGTCCAGTGCGGGGCGGCGTCGAATTCCCGGTAGTGGCCGGAGAGCTGGGAGAGGAACGCTTTTTCGACGGGATCGGGCTCGGCCTGCATGCGCCGATCGACCTCGGCAATGATCTCAGCGAGGACCGGTTGCTGGTCGGCGGACGCGTCAACGCCCGCGACCAAGCCGATCGTGGCCGTTGCAGGCGCGGCCGAACCTGAATTGCCCCACCCCATGGCAACAACGATGGCTGCCACGGCACACCCAACCCAACGCATCACTTCAACTCCCCTAAACTTATGCTCCGCGGGCGCACTATTGCGGCAGCAGCGGCCCTGCGCCAATCCCCGATCGATCAGAACAACATCCCTGACCGGCATTCCTTGAAACATGATAAACGAAGCACACAAATCGTTGCAGCTGTCATCTGTAACTTACTGATTTTCCGAAATGCTTAAAGTGCGTCGGTCTACCTAACTGGCCTCGTTGTAACGGTCACGTTTTGGGCACAAGTCCGGTGACGCGCCAGCCGGTGCCGGTGAAGGACATGGTCGCAGTGAGGTCAGGGCCGGCGGCTGCGGGATCGCGCGCCAAGCCGAGGAAGACCGACAGCGGCCCATCGAATCCGGCGGACTTGACGTTGCCAAGGCCGAGACGGCGGCTTTCTGGGACAATCGGGGCGGCGGTCTCCAATGGTGGACTGGCCGGGGGTGTTGCAGGGGCTGTCTTCTTGCTGAAGAGGTCACGGACGAGGCCTCCCACCTGTCCCATCAGATCGGGGCCGCCGGTTTTGACTGACTTGATCAGTTCGCGCAGGCTTTTGCCTTCGGCATGCATGCGGATGATCGCTTGCGGGGTGAGAATTGTATCGAGCGAGGTTTCGACGAGCTTGGGCAACGTCTCCTTGCTCATCTTCTCAATCAGCAGGTCGCTGCCGGGAGTGCCCTTGGTCGCCTCTTTGAGGTTCTGCTCGATGGCGGCGGTGGCCGCTGGACGGAGGGACTGGCGAACACTGGGGAAATCTATCCCGCGCTCAACGCCGGCCACGTCGCCGCTCTCGAGGGCCACCTTAAGCTGGTAGGCCGACCACGCGGGCCAAGCGACATAGAATAAGCCAAGCAGAACAACGATGAGGGCTGAGACGAAGCGCATTGCGGCGTGTTCCTTGGGCCTGGGGGCGGTGAGGCCAATAGTTGTCATTCTACAGAACATTCATGGCAGCGTCACTTCGTGCGACGGTTTTGTGGGCGGCTTTCCGTTGCCGCTGAGGTGGGGAAATCACGGGACTGCGTTCAGGGCTGCTGCTCGGGGGACGAGGGAATCGTTTAAAGGGGGAGCATCGCAGTGCTGTTTGATCGATTAGAACCCATGCCCCCCGCCGCTCAGCGGAAAATCACCTCGGAAAATCCGACGCTTCAGGACGCGCTTGGCGTGCTTGAACGCGTGTTCGGCTATCACAGCTTCCGGCTGCATCAATCCGCGATCATTGAAGCGGTGCTGGCGGGGCGGGATGCGCTCGTTCTGATGCCAACGGGCGGCGGCAAGTCGCTGTGCTACCAGATCCCCGCCATCGTTCGGGCCGGAACCGGCATCGTGGTGTCGCCGCTGATCGCGCTGATGCAGGATCAGGTGGACGCGCTCAAGGAAGCGGGGGTTTCGGCGGCGTACTTGAATTCCAGTTTGTCGTTTCCCGAGCAGCAGGCCGTGGAGCGGCAGCTCGTGGCCGGCGCGCTAGACGTGCTGTACGTCGCGCCGGAGCGTCTGTTGCAGGAGCGGATGATCAATCTGCTCGGGCAGACGACGGTATCGGTGTTCGCCATCGACGAAGCACATTGCGTGTCGCAGTGGGGGCACGACTTCCGGCCCGAGTACCGGCAGTTGCGGATGTTAGCTGAGCGTTTCCCCGGTGTGCCGCGTCTCGCACTCACTGCGACGGCGGACGAGCGGACGCGTGAAGAAATTGTCGCCGAACTGAGTTTGGAGGGCGCGGAGCGGTTCGTTGCGAGCTTCGACCGGCCGAATATTCGTTACACGATCGCGGAGATGGGGTCGGTCAGTGCGCGCGAGCGTCTCTGGCAGTTTATCGAAAGCGAACATCCGGAAGATGCGGGGATCGTTTACTGCCTGTCGCGCAAGCAGGTGGAGGAGACGGCGGCGTGGCTCACGACCAAAGGGCGGCGGGCGCTGGCCTATCACGCCGGGCTCGACGCGCAGATCCGGCGCAAGGCGCAGGAGCGATTTCTCAACGAGGACGGCCTGATTATTGTTGCGACGATTGCGTTCGGGATGGGAATCGACAAACCCGACGTGCGGTTCGTGGCGCATTTGAGCCTGCCGAAATCGATCGAGGCTTATTATCAAGAGACCGGACGAGCGGGGCGCGACGGAGAGCCGGCGAATGCGTGGCTTGCCTATTCCTTGCCGGATGTCATCCAACAGCGGCAGTGGATCGCGCAGTCGGACGGGGCAGACGCCTTCAAGCAGGCGATGCGGCAAAAGCTCGACGCGCTCATCGGACTGGGCGAAATGGTGACGTGCCGGCGGCAGGCGTTGCTCGCTTACTTTGGCGAGCGGGGCAGCAAGCCGTGTGGAAACTGCGATAATTGTCTCACGCCGCCGGCGACGACAGATGGAACCGTGCTGGCACAGAAGGCGCTATCGACTGTCTATCGCACGGGGCAGCGCTTCGGCGTCGGTTATCTTGTCGATATTTTGCATGGCAAGGCGGATGAGCGCTGTCTTCGCGCGTCGCATGACAAGCTGACCGTGTTCGGCATTGGCAAGGATACGGATGCTTCGGCGTGGCGCGGGCTTTACCGGCAGCTTGTGGCGCAGGGCTATCTGACGGGTGACGATGAGGGCTATGGCACGCTGATGTTGACCGACCAAGCGCGGCCATTGCTGCGCGGCGACGAGACGTTTTTGATGCGCGTGGCACCCTTGAGTGAGCGCGGTGGGAAATCGAAGCGCGAGAAGAAGAGCCCGGCGGCCGCGGGGGTTCCGGCGGAACATCAGGCCGCGTTTTCCGCATTGAAGGCGCTGCGCGCGCGGCTTTCTGGAGAAGCGAAGGTGCCGCCGTACGTCATCTTTCACGATAAAACGCTCGCCGAACTCGCCCAGACGCAACCGCAGACGCTGGACGCGCTTGGCGACATCACAGGGCTCGGCGCGAGCAAAATCAAGCGCTACGGGCAGGCGGTGCTCGACACGTTGGCGGCGTTTGCGAGCCACCCTGTTTTGAAAAACCGGCTGTCGGCGACCGTCAACGAGACACTTGCGTTGCATTTGCAGGGACTGGATGCCGACGCCATCTCGGCGCGCCGCGGGATGGGTCTCGGCACGGTCTACGGGCATTTTTCGGAGGCAATCGAAGCCGGACTCGTGGAGGCGCGCGACGTGTTGCGAGACCTCGACGACGGTGATCTGGACGAAATTCACGCGGCGTTCGAGCGGTTCGGCACACTGGAAAGCGGCAAGCTCGGGCCCGTGCATGGCGCGCTCGACGGGCGGTTCGACTACGGGCTCCTCAAATGCGTCTTGGCGGAACTGGCCTAGAGGCGGGGCGTTCTACCAGAGCTCGCAGGGTGTGGCGCTCGCGCCTCTTCCTTGAGAAGAATTAACCGGTCGGTGGTAGACCAATCGGCACGAGCGCATTACGCTTGGCTGATCAATAGTTTCTGGAGGCGCCCCGTGGCCCGACCCCTGCTCACATCGATGATGGTTGCCCTGTTGTTGACGGGTGCCGCCGCGGTCACCGTTCCGCAGACGGCCGAAGCGCAGAGTTCAGGCGCCAAAAAGGCCAAGCCGCTGGCGGGCAAGTCGTATTATGGACGTCGCGGGGGCTACACGGTGCGCAAATCGGATGTTGTCGGTGACACCCGCCGCCAAGATCCGTCGATCAATGCGCGGACGTCGGGGGCGCCTTTGCAGGGCGACTTCTTCTGGGAACAGCCGTCCTCGCCAATCGGCGGCAACACGTCTTACATGCACTGAACTCCGCCCGCCTTTAGATGGCTGAGGCTTTGACTGTGGGCTCATCGGGCTGGCGCAGGACCGTCTTGCGCCAAGTGTCGGGCGTGGACCCGGACCATTGGCGGAACGCGCGGACGAAAACCCCAGCCTCCGAATATCCCATGACCTGAGCGACGGCTGCGACCGGCAAGTGGGTATGGCGCAAGAGTTGGCGTGCGATGCTGTATCTGGATTCGTTGACGAGTGTTCGCAGTGTTGTTCCCTGCTCAGCGAGACGCCGATTGATGGTTCGAGGGGACAAGCCCGTCGCTTCGCACACCAAGCCCATGTGGGCCCGTTCGGCATGCAGGGCTGGAAGAAGCAGGCGCTTAATCTGATCGGCAAAATCGGGCTCGAGATCGTTCCAATAACCCTGGACCCACTTTAGGGCCTGTTGATACATAAGGGGGTCGGCACCTGCGATCGGTAGATCGACGACACTCTTTTGGTACGTGAAACCGAAGTGATGCGCGTTGAAGACGACAGTTGCCGGTTTGACCGCTGCGCGGAACTCGTCGGCCGGAATGGCATCCTCGCGACATCCGAGCAGGATCGTTTTGGGCCGCTGCCCGCTCAATTCCAGAACAAGCGCGACGCCCGCGCCAACAGACGCCAGCAAGAATTGCAGCGCAGGCAACCCGCTAATCAGGCAGCGATACCCAATGAGTACTTCGTCTTTATGGCGCACGATGTAGGGGTCCTGCTCGACCACGTATGGGGCGCCGCCGCGGACGTAGCGGTTGGTGGTTTTCGACAAAGTTGCGAAATGCGTGGCCGAGCGTTGGGGCGTTGCGCACCATCTCGCCAATGATGCCGAGATGATCGATGCGGGCGCGGGATCCGAGCAGATAACCAAACATCCCCGCTCCTGTGACCCGCGCGCATTCGTCCAGCAACCGAACGATACTCGCAAATGGGAGCGGCCGATCGCGGTCGCCGAAATCGTCGGTCTTTAATCCGTATTTGACTAACAGCGGTTCCGGGTCGACGCCGTACGTGCGCAGCATTTCTGGCAGTTCGCCGAAAATGCCGCATCTTTGAACACCGAGCTGATCTGCGGCGAATTCGTGCACCATTTCCGCCTGTTGGCCTGCTTCGGAGAAAGATTATCACGATGTCGCGAAATGCCAATGTCGTGGCGGTCCGGAACCCCCATATCGTTGTCATACGCAAGCATGCGGCGATGTGGGAACACCCATCCAAACATTCAGAAAAGACATGATGCAGCGCGGCCGCAGCGCTTATGCATCAAAAATTTATGGGCAACGATGATGACGACGAGCAAGACATCTGGTGGATTACTCAGGCCGATTGATGAGACGGTCGAGCGGGAGACGACCTTGAACTTTGCGGCGCACAGCGCGACGCATCTTCTGCATCGCGCAGGGCAGCACGCGGAGGACATGTTTGCCCGTGCGACGGGTCAACTTGGGATCACCGCGCGACAGTTTGTGGTGCTGGCCGCAATCGACGGTCTGGATAAGCCAAGCCAGACCGCGCTCTGCGAGACGTCCGGAATCGACCGGTCGACGCTTGCCGACATCGTGCGGCGGTTGGAAATGCGTGGTCTGATCCATCGCGAGCGAACGAAAACGGACGCGCGGATGTATGCCGTCAGCGTGACGGACCAGGGGCGGGCGCTGCTGGCGCGCGCGGCGCCGATTGCCATCGAGGTCGAGCGGGATCTGCTGTCGCAATTCACGCCGGCAGAGCAGGAGATTTTTAAATCCCTGTTGCGGCGCGCGATGACACACGAGCTTGCGTCGGCGGCGTGAATTAGACGCTCAACAGAAGGTGTTCGCGCTCCCACGGGCTGATCACGCGCATAAATTCCTCAAACTCGGACCGCTTCATCTGCATGTAGACGTGGCTGAAGCGGTCTCCGAGGATTTTATGCAGGTCCTTGCTGTCTTCGAATTCGAGGAGGGCTTCGAGGAGACCGCGGGGCAATTGGTGGTCGTTGCGGTAGGCGTTGCCGATGACGGGCGCGCGCGGTTCGAGCCTGTTTTTCATGCCGAGGTAGCCGCAGGCGAGGCTGGCGGCGATGGCGAGATAGGGGTTGCTGTCGGAGCCGGGCAGGCGGTTTTCGACGCGGCGGGCGGCCGGGCCTGAAACGGGGATGCGCAATCCGGCGGACCTATTGTCGAGGCCCCATTCGACGTTGATCGGCGCAGCGCCACCGGGCACCAAACGACGATAGGAATTTACATAGGGCGCAAAGAGACACATCGCGGTTGGCAGGTAGGTCTGCTGACCAGCGAGGAAGTGGTGGAACAGCTTGGTCGGCTGGCCCTTTTCATCGGTGAAGATGTTGCGGCCCGTTTTGGCACTCACCACACTTTGGTGAATGTGCATGGCGCTGCCGGGTTCGTTCTCCAGGGGCTTGGCCATGAAGGTCGCGTAACAACCGTGCTTGAACGCAGCTTCGCGAATGGTGCGTTTGAACAGAAAGACCTGATCGGCGAGGTGGACGGGGTCCCCGTGGACGAGGTTGATCTCAAGCTGGGCAGCGCCACCTTCCTGAATAATCGTATCGATCTGGAGATACTGAAGTTCGGCGAACTCGTAGATGTCGTCGACGATCTTGTCGTACTCGTCGACGGCGCCGAGGCTGTAGGCCTGACGCCCGGAGCCCTTGCGGCCGGAGCGGCCGGTGGGTGGTTCGAGGGGGTAGTCGGGATCGGGGTTGGTTTTCGTCAGGTAGAATTCGAGTTCGGGGGCCACGACGGGCAGCCAGCCTTCCTTGGCATAGAGATCGACGATGCGGCGGAGGACGGCGCGCGGGGCGATCTCGACGGGGTCGCCATTTTGCCACGTGGCGTCGTGGATGACCTGGGCGGTGGGACTGGATGCCCACGGCGCGGGGCGGATGGTGGTCAAGTCCGGGACCATCATCAGGTCACTCTCGGCGTAGAGAGCCTGGCCATCCTCTTCGAAGCCGACGTAATCGCCGGTGATGGTTTGATGGAAGATCGAGATCGGCAGATGCACGGGCTCGAGCTTCACGAATTTTTCGACTGGCATGGTCTTGCCGCGCGCGACGCCCGCGATATCGGGGACGGCGCAGTCAACCTCTTCGATGCGATGCGCGCGGACCCAGGCCCGAACGCTTTCGGGCGTTGCTCCCCGGCCCAAGATCTCGCTCTCGCTCGACCCGGCCCGTTCCTCGGCACTCATGATGCACCTGATGCAATTTTTGTGTTGCTGATAAAATTAACAACAGGGCGGGGCTTCTTGCAGCCCAAGATCGCCCCTGTGTGACAGGGCAAATGTGATCACAATTTCCAGCCCAACTCAAGGTGAGGATGGCATTTGGGTGGGTGGGGGCCGGCTAAGTCACGGGCCGGCACGGGATAAAACCGCTTCACCGATGAAGCCCATGCCCTGGCCGATATCGGCATCGATGGCGGAGCGCAGGCCTTTGGCATCCCTTGTGCGGATTGCTGCGAGTGCGAACTCGTGGTGGTCTTCGATGGTCGAGGTGCCAATGCGGCCGTAAGCCATGCGCATGAAGGGGCCGAACTGGAGCCAAATGCTCTCGACGAGGGCGACCAAGGTGTCTGCCTCGGATTTGCGATAGATGGAAAAATGGAACTGGTAGTTGCTCCGCATATAGCCTTCGGTGTCGCCGGCGCGCATGGCCACGTCGATGGCATTGTCGACAGCTTCGATGGCGGCGATGTCTTTTTTGGAGAGTTTTGAGAGCGCGCGGGCGGCCAATTCGGGTTCCAATGCCCGGCGGGCGAAGAGAATTTGTTCGAACGTGTCGCGCGTCATGGGTGGCACCAGAACGCGGCGATTGTCCTGCAAGAGCAGGGCGCGCTCGGCAATGAGGCGGCGGACGGCTTCGCGAACCGGCATCGGGCTGACGCCCAATTCATCCGCGAGACCACGCAATGTTACGGCCGAGCCTGGCTTAATCCCGCCGTAGAGGATCTGTTCGCGCAGACGGCGATAGACTTCTTCGTGGGTGGTAAGGCCCACGATTGCTTGAGATTCCTGGGGCTCCTCGCCCTCGGAGGTGGGCCTTGTGCCCGCCGCTACGCCCGCCAGACGCTTCATGCGACCGACCACTCCTCACCTGCCTCAGACCGGGTCACGCCCAGCTGTTTGGCAGTTTGATGAAACGATACTCTTGTAGCGCCGCAATTTTGTGATCACAATGGGCAGACGTTGCGAATGGGCGCGGGTGTGAGCGCGGGGCCAGCATCGTGGCGTCACTCAACTCTCCAAGGAGGAGTTCGTACATGTTGCATTCCGGAATGAAGCGCTTCGCGCTGTTTGCGGGCGTCGCTGCCGGTGTCTTGGCGGTGGGTTCCGCCTCGTTCGCCAAAGACCGCGAGCTGA
Organism: Hyphomicrobium sp.; assembly: GCA_022841965.1. Classification (GTDB taxonomy): domain Bacteria; phylum Pseudomonadota; class Alphaproteobacteria; order Rhizobiales; family Hyphomicrobiaceae; genus JAGVSR01. The sequence continues at coordinate 12,356 of JALHQM010000045.1, forward strand.
AAGTCTTTAACTGGTCAGACTACATCGACGAGTCGATCTTGGCGGACTTCACAAAGGAAACCGGCATCAAGGTTACGTACGACGTGTTCGACAGCAATGAGGTTCTCGAAACCAAGTTGCTGGCGGGCAAGACCGGATACGATATCGTCGTGCCCACGGGCGCATTTCTCTCGCGCCAGATTCAAGCCGGCGTTTTCCAAAAGCTCGACAAGTCGAAGCTGACGAACATCGGCAACGTCTGGCCGGAGGTTTCCAAGCGCACGGACGTTTACGATCCCAATGGCGACCACGCGCTGACCTACATGTGGGGCACGACCGGCATCGGCTACAACGAAGGCAAGATCAAAGAGCGCATGGCTGATGCGCCCATCAACTCCTGGGATCTCGTTTTCAAGCCGGAATTGGCTGCGAAGTTCAAGGATTGCGGCATCTACATGCTCGACAGCCCCGACGATATTCTCTCGTCAGCGCTGCGCTACCTCGGCTTGGATCCCAATTCTAAGGACGAGGCCGAGCTGAAGAAGGGTGGAGAGCTGTTGAAGTCGATCCGGGGGAATGTGAAGAAATTCCATTCTTCGGAATACATCAACGCCTTGGCTGACGGCGATATCTGCATTGCCATCGGCTGGTCGGGTGATATCCTGCAGGCGCGCGACCGGGCCGTCGAAGCCAAGAACGGGCAAGTCATCAAGTACTCGATCCCGAAGGAAGGCGCGATGATGTGGTTCGACATGATGGCAATCCCGAAGGATGCGGATAACGTTGCGGAAGCCCATGAGTTCCTCAACTACCTCTTGAAGCCCGAGGTGATTGCCAAGGCCTCGAACTACATCAACTACGCGAACGGCAACCTCGCCTCGAAGGAATTCATTTCGGACGAGATCAAGAGCGATCCGGCCATCTACCCGGATGACGCGACGATGGGTAACCTCTTCGTCAAACTCGCGTATGACGCCAAGACGCAACGAACGGTGACGCGCCTGTGGACCGGGGTCGTGACCGGCAAATAACCAAAAAGATAGACCGCGCTGGAGCTTCGCTCTGGCGCGGTTTTCACTTGTAGATATCGACTGCAGATATCGACGTCGCGGAGCGGCCGCCGCGCCGCAAACTCCAGGGGCTCTCCATGACCGTATCGCCGACGATCAACGGAACTGCAGCCGGTAGCTCGCCTTCAGAGCGGCGCCTGTTGCGAACAGCGGCTCCTCAGTCGGGGTTTGCGCCGTGGAAGGATCCCTCAAAGCAACCGATCATCCGGTTTGAAAACGTGACAAAGCGGTTCGGCGATTTTGTTGCCGTCGATAACATCACGCTCGATATCTACGACCGGGAATTCTTCGCACTGCTCGGACCCTCTGGCTGTGGCAAGACCACGTTGCTGCGCATGCTAGCGGGCTTCGAGAAGCCGACCGAAGGTCGCGTGATCGTCGAAGGTAAAGACATCACGGATCTGGCACCTTACGAGCGCTCGAACATCAACATGATGTTCCAGTCCTACGCGCTGTTCCCGCACATGACGGTCGAGCGCAACGTCGGTTTCGGTTTGCGGCAAGAAGGTATGCCCGACGATCAGATCAAGAAGCGCGTCGATGAAGCCATGGCGTTGGTGGAATTGGGCAAGTTCGCGCATCGCAAGCCGCATCAGCTTTCCGGCGGGCAACAGCAGCGCGTGGCGCTGGCGCGTGCGATCGCGAAGAAGCCGCGCCTAATGCTGCTCGACGAACCACTCGGAGCGCTCGACAAGAAGCTGCGCAACCAAGCACAGTTTGAGCTTATGCGCATTCAGGAACAGACGGGCACGACGTTCGTGATCGTGACGCACGATCAGGAAGAGGCGATGACGGTGGCCTCGCGCATCGCGGTGATGAACCAGGGCCGGCTGGAACAGGTTTCGACGCCGGGTGAGATCTACGAGTCGCCGCAGTCACGGTACGTGGCGCAGTTCATCGGCGATGTGAATATCATGGAGGGCAAGGTCGTCTCGCTGCCGGGCGACGGTACGGTCGAGATCACGCCGGCGTCCGGAGACGGGCGGATTTTCAAGGCAGGGGCGTGCGAGGGACTGTCGGTCGGCCAGCAGGTTTGGTTGTCGGTGCGGCCTGAGAAATTCCGCATCAGCCTCGACCAACCGCAGAGCAACGTCAACGTCGTCAAAGGGCGCGTCGACGATGTGGGCTATCTCGGTTCGATCTCGCACTATCACGTGCACACCGAAGCGGGGAACCGGGTGACGGCATTGCGGGCCAACTCTTCGCACAGCGTTGAACGCACCATTTCATGGGACGATACGGTCTGGCTCGAATGGCCGGCCGAATCGGCCGTTGTTCTCAAAGCGTGAGGCGCCCCATGTTTCGTACAGTCCCATTCCATATGGGCCGATCAACCCCGGTTCAGAAACAGACGGTGTAGCGCATGCGCAAGTGGATGGTCATTGCCGCACCGTACGTTTGGCTGCTGCTGTTCTTCCTTATTCCGTTCTTTATCGTGTTCAAGATCTCGCTCTCGGAGTCGGAGATCTCGATCCCGCCTTATGCGCCGGTGTTCGATCTCAGCGAAGGCTGGGAGGCGTTCAAGACGAAATTTGCGCTGCTGGACTTCGAGAAGTACGCGTTCATCTTCTCAGACGATCTCTATATGGCGGCATACTGGTCGAGCTTGAAGATCGCGGCGGTGGCGACGTTTATCACGCTGCTCATTGCGTATCCGCTGGCCTATGGCATGGCGCGGGCGCCGCGGGAATGGCAGCCGACGCTGATGATGTTCGTCATCCTGCCGTTCTGGACCTCATTCCTGATCCGCGTCTATGCCTGGATCGGCATTCTCAAGAATGAAGGCTTGCTGAATGCATTCTTGCTGCATATCGGCGCCATCAGTGACCCACTGCAGATCATGAACACGACGACGGCGGTTTATATCGGCATCGTTTATTCGTACCTGCCGTTCATGGTGCTGCCGCTTTACGCCAGCCTTGAGAAGATCGATCAACGGCTCCTGGAGGCGGCGGAGGATCTTGGATCACCACCTTGGAAGGCATTCTGGCAGGTCACGTTCCCGCTTTCCATACCCGGCATCGTGGCGGGGTGCTTCCTCGTTTTCATTCCGGCGACGGGCGAGTTCGTTATTCCGGATCTGCTCGGCGGATCGGAGACGCTCATGATCGGCAAGACGCTGTGGAGCGAGTTCTTCAACAACCGTGACTGGCCGGTGGCCTCGGCGGTGGCGGTGCTTCTGTTGCTGGTGTTGATCGTGCCGATCGTCGCCTTCCAGTGGGCTCAGCAGCGTGCGCGGGAGGCCGGACGATGAATACCCGTTTTAGCTGGTTCAACGTGACGGCGATCGTTTTCGGGTTCGCGTTTCTCTATATCCCGATCCTGATCCTGGTCATCTACTCCTTCAATGAGTCGAAGCTCGTGACGGTGTGGGGCGGGTTCTCGACCAAATGGTATGCGGGACTGCTGGAGAACGAGCAGCTTATGGATGCAGCGTGGATAACGCTGAAGGTTGCCTTCATCTCGGCGACGCTGGCGACAGTATTGGGCACCATGGCCGCGCTTGTTCTGGTACGGATGGGGCGGTTCCGCGGGCGGACGCTGTTCTCGGGCATGATCTTTGCGCCGCTCGTCATGCCGGAAGTGATCACTGGCCTGTCGCTCTTGCTGCTGTTCGTGGCGATCAATTTCGACCGGGGATTCTGGACGATCGTGCTGGCGCACGCGACCTTCACCATGTGCTTTGCAGCGGTGGTGGTTCAGGCGCGGCTGTCGGACTTCGACGGGCGGGTGGAAGAAGCGGCCATGGACCTGGGGGCGTCACCGGTGGGGACGTTTTTCCAGGTGACGCTGCCGATCATCGCGCCGTCGGTGATCTCGGCGTGGCTGCTGGCCTTTACGCTGTCGCTCGACGACCTCGTCATCGCGAGTTTCACCACGGGGCCTTCGGCAACGACGCTACCGATGAAGATCTACTCGCAGGTGCGGCTCGGCGTGACGCCGGAAATCAA
>JALHQM010000045.1:16455-20516 GCA_022841965.1 Hyphomicrobium sp.
GATTGGGCGGCGCGCAAGAACATGGTGCCGTGGTCTTGGCGGGTGCCGTCGTCGGGCCACGTGTCGGAGTGGGCGTCGAACTGGATGAGGGCGAGGGGGCCGTGTTGACGCGCGTGCGCTTGCAGGAGCGGCAGACTGACGAAGTGATCGCCGCCCAGCGCGAGGAGTTTGGCGCCACTGGAGATGATCTCGCTGGCACCTGCTTCGATGTCGTGTGCGACGCGGTGCGGGTGTTGGGGTTCGATGTGGAGGTCGCCCCAGTCAATCGTGGGCAGAACCTCAAACGGATTGCCGCCGTAAGGGAAGCTGTCACAGGAGCCCAATTCGGCGGATGCGGCGCGGATGGCGCGGGGTCCGAGGCGCGCGCCGGGGCGGTTGCTCGTCGCGCCGTCGTAAGGCACGCCACAGACGACGGCTTTGGCGCAGGTGAGATCGCGGGAATAAGGGCGGCGCAGGAAGCTCAGCGCGCCGCCGTAGGTCATTTCCAGCCAACGGGCGCTGGCATCATTGCTCCGGAACGCCTGATCACCGGTTGAGGTGGGGGCAACGGGGGAAACATACGATAGACTACGGGCGTGGAACTGGTCAGGCATGATCGTCTCCGGTTTTTAATCGGTGACGGGCCTCTCAGCGCGACCTTCAATGGCGCCGGGCTGTCCTGCCAATTTGTGATCACATATGAAAGCACTGTGTGGGCAGTTCGTCAAGTTTGCCCATAAAGTCTTGAAATGGCTGCGTTGACAGCGGCGAAATTTGTGATCACAAATTTACTGAACTTTATGGGACCTCCACATGGCCGAGCCGCACACGACCTCCTATTACGCCGCGACGGCGAACTCGACGACGCGCTATCCCGCGCTTGAGGGCACGGTGAAGGCCGACGTATGCGTGGTCGGGGGCGGGTTTTCGGGGATCGCGACCGCGCTGTCGCTGACTGAAAAGGGGCGCAAGGTCGTCGTGCTCGAAGCGAACCGCGTGGGGTGGGGCGCGTCGGGGCGGAACGGCGGGCAGTGCATCGCTGGCATTTCGGGTGAAGCCGAGATCGAACGGCAGCTGGGTGCAGCGGGCGCGAAGCTCGTTCGCGATATTCGCTATCGGGGGCACGAGATCATCAAGGAGAGAATCGCGAAATACGCGATCGACTGCGATTGGAAGGACGGGTGGATGGAAGTGGCCGCCCGGCCGAAGCATATGACGGCGATCCGGGAGTATTACGATGCGCGGGTGCGCGACGGCGAGGGCGACCATCACGAATTGATCGAGGCGGGCGACCTGCGCGGCGTGTTGGATACGGGGATCTATCACGGTGGCATCATCGACAGGAAGAGCGGGCATTTGCATCCGCTGAACCTGTGTCTGGGCGAAGCGCGGGCGGCGGCGTCGCTGGGTGTGCAGATTTTCGAGGACAGCAAAGTTCTTGAAATGAAGGGCGGGGCGAAGCCGTTCGCGCGGACCGCGCATGGCCGCGTGGAGGCGGATGCCGTCGTGCTCGGCGGGGATACATCGCATCAGTTCGAGCGGGGGCGGCTGTGGGGGCTGCATTTTCCAACCGGCAGCTACATCATCGCGACCGAGCCGCTCAGCGACAATCTCGCGCGCTCGATCAATCCGCGGGACCTCGCGATCTGCGACAGCAATCTGGTGCTCGACTATTTCCGGATGTCGGGCGACCGGCGGATGCTGTTTGGCGGGCGGTGCAATTATTCGAACCGCGATCCGGGCGACATCACGGCGACGATGAAGACGCGGCTGGATGAGATTTTCCCGCAGCTTTCGGACAAGGCCGTGGATTTCACGTGGGCGGGGCGGATCGGGATCGTCCTCAATCGCGTGCCGGCGATCGGGCGGCTGGAGCCGAACCTTTACTACATGCAGGGTTATTGCGGGCACGGTGTGAACGCGACGCATATCGCGGGTGAGATCGTAGCGGATGCCATCTGCGGGACGACAGAACGTTTCGATTTGTTCGATAGCATTCGGCACTGGCAGTTGCCGGTGGGGCGGTGGGCGGGCAATCAAATGCTGGCGCTCGGGATGCTTTATTATCGATTGAAGGACCGGCTGTAAGTTAGATCCCTAAGGCCTGCATGATTTCGTTTTCGGCCTGACGTGCGGTGGGCGACCAGTTGGCGACCATAGATGCGACGAGGTTGGCTTCGGATTTTAGGATGACGCCGTCGTCGAGGATGCGCAGGCCGTTGGCGGCAAGCGTCGCGCCTGTCGAGGTGATGTCGACAATCAGATCCGCTGTGCCGGTCGCGGGCGCGCCTTCGGTGGCGCCGAGGCTTTCGATGATGCGATAGTCGATGACGCCTTTGCCGGCGAAAAAGCGGCGCGTGGTATTGATGTATTTCGTTGCCACGCGGAACCAGCGGCCGTGCTCGCGGCGGAAGGTGGCGGCGATTTCGTCGAGGTCGGCCATGGTGCGGACGTCGATCCAGTAGTTGGGGACGGCGACGACGACGTCGGCGTGGCCGAAGCCCAGCGCCTTCAGGAACGTCACGCGCTCAGCCGCGTCCGAGATCTGTTCGCGGATGAGGTCTTCGCCGGTGACGCCCATGTGGGCGCGGCCGGTTTTTAGGTACCATGCGATTTCCGAGGCGGAGATGAAGGCGACTTCGACAGCGTCGATGCCGGCGATTTCGCCGCGATAGCCGCGCTCGTTGCCGGTTTTGCGCAAGGTCAGACCGGCCTTGGCGAACATCTCGGTCGTCTGTTCCATGAGCCGGCCTTTGGAGGGCACGGCGAGGAGGAGCTTTTCGGTCATGCCACGCCTCCCTGGACGACGCTTAAGAGGCGCTCGGTGTGGATCGCGGCGCCAACGGCTGGCACATCACGCTTCGCGCCGGCCGCGCGCATGAGATCGTCGTAGCGGCCGCCGCCGGCGAGCGGGCTGGCGGGGCCGAGGCTTGGCGAGATCACTTCGAAGACGAAGCCGGTGTAGTATTCGAGCTGGCGGCCGAACTCGGCGGAAAAGTCGGCGTGGACGACATCAACGCCCATTTCCGTCATGAGTTGCAGACGGCGGTGATAGGCGTCGATGACGGGGTTCATGGCGGTGCCGCGTTCGCGCAGGAGGTCTCGGAGAGAAGCGCCCGCAGCTTTGGCGGGCCCGGAGATGGCGAGATAACGCTCGATCAAGGTTACGGTATCGGGGGGGAGTGGTTCGGACTTTGCGTCGGCCAAGCGCCACATGAGGTTGATGGCCACTTCGGTGACGGTGCGCGTGCCAATGGCGTCGATGCCGCTCGACGACATGTAATCGACGACGGCGCGCTCGGAGCGCGTGACATCGCCGGGAACGATTGACGCACGCAAGTCTGCGGGAATGTCCTTGAGGCTTTCCTCGGCGGGCCGCGCGAGGCGGTGCAATTCGGTGCGGAATGCATCGGGACGCCAGAAGAGGTGGGTCAGGAATTGGCGCCAGCGGTCGGGCATGTCGATCGCCTTGATGAGCGCGCGAAAGAGGCCGAGGTCGCCGATGCGGAGTTTGAAGTTTTTGAGGCCGGCCGCACGCATGGCTTCGAGGATGAGTGCCACAGTTTTCGCGTCGGCCTTTTCACGCTCGGCCTCGCCAAAACTTTCGATGCCGGCTTGGCGGAATTCGCGCGGGTGGGCGCTATTGGCGCCGACGGGTTGGAAGCGGAACGCGGGGCCGTTGTAGCAGTAGCGGCCTTTGGCGGCGGCATCACCGTTGCGCTCGATGTGCAGGCGGCAGGTGGGCACGGTGAGATCGGGGCGCAGGCACAGTTCATCGCCGTCGGGATCGGTGAAGACGTAAGTGCGCGCGCGCAGGTTTTCGCCGATGACGTCGAGGAAGACGCCGGCGGGTTGGAGTATGGCGGGCGACACGGCTTCATGCCCGGCCTTGATGAAGATCTGCATGATCTTCTGGGCCTGGGCTTCGAGCGCCTCGAATTTTCGTGCCGTCTCGGCGGCCATTGTTTCTCCCTCTCCCCATCGCCCCTTCGATGGGGAGAGGGTTGGGGTGAGGGGCAGCCGCTTGTTCGAGCGCGTAGCGGGGGCGCGCCCCCCCCCCCACCCCCCCCCCCGCCCGCGGG
>JALHQM010000045.1:20526-21108 GCA_022841965.1 Hyphomicrobium sp.
AACCCCCACCCCTGTTTTGTGGGGGTGGGGGGGGGGGGGCGGCCCCGCCGCTTGTTCGAGCGCGTAGCTGCCCCTCACCCTAACCCTCTCCCCGCGCGCGGGGAGAGGGGACGTCATTTAGGTTTCGTGGCGCGCGAGGATTTCGCGCACTTTTGCGACGAGGTCGGATTCGGGAATAGCGAGTTGCGCGGGGCGCGCTTCCTTCCATTCCTTGTTGTCTTTGATGGCGGCGGCTGCCTTGGCACCTTCGATCAAGTCTTTCAGCGTCACCTCGCCTTTGGCGCGCTCGTCTGAGCCTTGGATGACCACGAGGGGGCTGCCGCGTTTGTCGGCGTATTTCATCTGCGCCGTCATGCCGGCGGAGCCCAAATACATTTCGGCGCGGATGCCGGCTGAGCGCAGCGTCTGCGTGATTTTCTGGTAGCTCGCGACTTCGCCTTTATCCATGACGAGGACGACGACGGGGCCGAGGGTCAGGGGAGCTTTTTTTCCAAGCGTGGCGAGGGCTGCCTGGAGCCGCGAGACGCCGATAGAGAAGCCGGTGGCGGGGACTTTCTGGCCGGTGAAGCGTGCGACGAGATC
>JALHQM010000046.1:0-2826 GCA_022841965.1 Hyphomicrobium sp.
ACGCTCCTCGACCGCCACTACGACCGCATCTATCGCCTCGCCTGGCGCTGGTCCGGCACCCGCGACCGCGCCGAAGACATCGCGCAAGAGGTCTGCGTGAAACTCGCCCAATCCATCGCCACGTTCCGTGGCGACGCCGCCTTCAAAACCTGGGTCTACCGCCTAGCCTACACGACTGCCGTCGATAATATCCGCGCCAACCAAAGACTTGTGGCGCTTGATCCGTCAGACATGCTGTCCCTCGTCGATAGCGCGGGGGGCGTCACGCAAGACGACACCATCAAAGGACACGAACTCTGGCGCGCGGTACGCACACTCCCGCCCCAGCAGCGCGATGCGGTACTCCTCGTCTACGCCGAGGACCTCTCGCACGCTGAAGCAGCAAGCATTCTCGGATGCACGGAGAAAACCGTCTCCTGGCATCTCCACGAAGCCCGCAAACGTCTCAAAACACTTCTCGAACAGGTGGCATAGAAAATCGCAATGACTGACCAGGACCTCGACAGCTTGAAAACTCTGCCCGTGCCGCCCCCGCGCGATACGGCGAAGATGGCTGCCGTGTCCGCTGCGCTCGACGCCTTTGAAAATAGTCAGAGCGCACCCCAAACATCTGCATCGAACGTCCGTCCCATCTCCCAGTCACCCAAGACACGGAGATGGACCATGACCTTCACACCCCAGAATTATGCGCTCGCAGCCTCCCTCGCAGCCCTCGTCGTCGCCGCGCCAGTTGCGTTTCACGTCACGCAAAGCGAGCGCGACGCGCCGACCGAAATCGTGCGCGCACCCGCACCAGCCGATAGCGGCCTCGCCAAAAACGAAGCCCCGACGCTGAAGTCCGACGCTGAAGAAAAGCGCAAAATCGCGACCGAAATCATGACCGCCGCAAAAGCCCAGCGCCAGCGCGCCGACGAAGTCGCCATCGCCGGCCAACCCGCATCCGCGCCATCAATCGAGCCGCTGCCAACCGCACCGTCACCGCCGATCGGCCCGTCGCGCGATCAGGTCGTCGATCTCGTCGGCCGCTCGCAGATCGGCGTCACCGACCGTCCCGGGAAACCACTTCCGTCCGATGGGTTGGGGGCCGTCGGTGGCCAAACCCTCGGCCGTGCACTACCCTATGACGAGGAAACCAATCGTCTTGTGCAATCCGGTGACGACCCGACGCAAGACGCCAGAGCGCTCGCGTCTCGGCCTGCCGTAAAATTGGCAGCACCAGTCGCGGCAGGGCGCGCCGAACCTAATCTCTATATGGATGGCGGCGAATCCCGCGACCGCTTCGCCACCGCCGATCAAAACCCGATCAAGCAAACCGCCGCCGAGCCGGTCTCAACGTTTTCCATCGATGTCGACACAGCGTCTTACGCCTTCGTCCGCCGCTCGCTGAATGCGGGCCGCCTGCCGCCGCAAGCGTCCGTGCGCACCGAGGAGATGATCAACTATTTCCGCTACGATTATCCCGCACCCGAAAGCACAACCGAACCCTTCAAACCCACCGTCACCGTCGTCCCCTCGCCGTGGAACGCGGCGAACCAACTCGTCCACATCGGCATCAAGGGCTACGATCTCAAATCCGCCGAACGCCCGCGCGCCAACCTCGTCTTCCTCATCGACACGTCGGGATCGATGGCGTCCGAAGACCGCCTGCCGCTCGTTAAAAACGGCCTGCGCATGCTCGTCGACGAATTGAAGCCCGACGACACCGTCGCTCTTGTCACCTACGCATCCGGTTCCGGCATCGCACTCGAGCCGACCAAGATTTCCGACAAAGCCAAAATCCTCGCCGCCCTGGATCGCCTCAGCGCAGGCGGCTCCACCGCCGGCGCGTCGGGCATCGAAGACGCCTATCGCCTCGCCGAAACCAACTTCGACAAATCCGCCGTTAACCGGATCATCCTCGCGACCGATGGCGACTTTAACGTCGGCCTCACTGACGACGGCGACTTGAAGAGCCTGATCGAACGCAAGCGCGCAGCGGGCATCTTCCTTTCGATCCTCGGCGTTGGCGCGGGCAACTACAATGACCGCCTGATGCAATCCCTCGCCCAGAATGGCAACGGCGTTGCAGCGTATGCCGATACGCTCAACGAAGCCCGCAAAGTCCTCGTGGAAGAAGCCTCATCCACGCTCTTCCCCATCGCCAAGGATGTGAAAATCCAGGTCGAGTGGAACCCCGCGCGTGTGAGCGAATACCGCCTCCTCGGTTATGAAACCCGCGCCCTCAAGCGCGAAGACTTCAACAACGACAAAGTCGACGCCGGCGACATCGGCTCCGGCCACACCGTCACGGCGATCTACGAAATCACGCCCGTCGGCGCGGAGAAAAAGAGCGTCGATGATCTTCGCTACGCTCAGCCGGCCAAACCCGCCGCACCGGTGATCGCAGCGTCCGCCGCATCCGAACTTGGCTTCTTGAAGATCCGCGCCAAGCTTCCCAACGCGGAAACCTCCACGCCCTTAAGCCTCGCCATCACCGATGCGCTGGCCAAACCGTCGCTCGCCGAGTCACCCGCCGATGTCCGCTTCTCAACCGCCGTCGCCGGCTTCGCCGAATTGCTTCGCGGATCTCACCACCTTTCAGGTTTCACCTATGATGACGTCCTGGCACTTGCTGGCCCCGCCCGCGGCGACGACCCGTTCGGCGAGCGCTCCGAGTTCCTAAACTTGGTCCGCCTCGCCAAGTCCGCCCCCCGCTAACAGCCCTCGATCGAAATGGGGGGCGGCCCGACGCCGCCCTCCTCGCCGATCATCGACCCGCCCCCACAATCACCCGCCATCGACCGCCCACTACACACTGCCTTCTGCCTTCTGCCTTCTGCCTTCTGC